>DUOD01000013.1 GCA_012838995.1 Clostridiales bacterium | reverse complement strand
TACAACAATACTGTCAGTACCATGGTTTTAGCCAAGGCTTGCCTGAAATATGGGGTTAACAAATTTGTATTCAGTTCATCCGCTACTGTGTATGGAGAAAACAAGGTTCCCTTTGTTGAAACCATGGAATTATTGCCTGCTACCAATCCATATGGGGAGACTAAAGCAATTAGTGAAAGGATACTAATGGATACAGCAAAGACCAATCCAAAGTTTTCAGTCTCATTACTCCGCTACTTTAATCCTATAGGTGCCCATGAAAGCGGGTTAATAGGCGAAGCACCACGTGGTATTCCAAACAATCTTATGCCATATATAACTCAAGTGGCTAAAGGTAAACTGAAAAAACTAAAGATTTTCGGAAACGACTATCCAACAATTGACGGTACAGGGGTTAGGGATTATATTCATGTGGTTGATCTGGCTGAAGGCCATGTCGCAGCTATAGAGAAACTAACTGAAGGTGTACATATTTACAATCTTGGTACTGGCCAGGGAACTTCAGTCCTTCAACTGGTACACGCTTTTGAAGAAGTGAACGGGATAAAGGTGCCCTATGAAATAGTAGGTCGCAGACCGGGTGATATTGCAGAATGTTATGCCGACGCAAGTAAGGCTGAGAGGGAACTGGGTTGGAAAGCAAAACGAGGTATAAAAGAAATGGTTCGTGATGCATGGAATTTTGAGAAGAATTATACATGAATGAATGGGAAAACCATCATAAAGACATATTAAAAATAATGTAGGGACTTGAAGTGTCCGGGTAACGTAATTGTATGAGTTGGGTGGCAAAAAATATGAAATCCTTAATTATATATTGTTCTGACTATAGGAATAACACTGAAAAAATTGCACGGGTATTTGCAGAAGAAACCGGTTCGGAGCTTATAAATATAAAAGATGCCGGCGATGTTGACATAGACAAGTATAAGCTCATAGGGTTCGGTTCCGGAGTGTACAAGGAGAACCTGTCACCAAAGCTGTTTAATTTGGTTGAGAAATTTAATTTAAAGGATAAAAAGGTTTTTGTATTTTCAACCAGCGGGGTTGGTATCACATTTTACAACAATAAACTGATTAAGCTTCTCGTGTCAAAGGGTGCTAAGATTATCGGTAGCTTTGCATGTAAGGGAAGCTTTATGGCGCGGGAGTTCAGTAACAACAAACTTTTTGATATAATAGGCAGATTTTCACAGGGACATCCCAATGATAAAGATATAAAAAAAGCAGAAAGATTTATCATAAGGGTAAAAGAAACATCTGACCTTTAGGCTATAAAAATTTTTGTGCTGGATAAAATGATGCTAGGGACTTAAAAATGTTTGAGTAACGAAGTTATAGTAAATTTTGATGTAAGATAGAGGAGACAACATGAACAATGCCCAATAAAAAACTGACAGCCATCCTCTTTTGGATTGGGGCAATACTTTGGATGGTGGTGATATTCTACCTTTCCCATCAAACATCTATACAATCTGACGCACTCAGTACTGGCTTGGCACAGGCTATTGTAGGGTTAATCCGCAAAATCTTTCCCCAGAGCCATATGGATATGAACCGGTTCAACTTTATCGTACGAAAGGGCGCCCATTTTTTGTCCTATCTTGTATTGGGCATCTTGGTGCTGGGCTCTTTAAGGAGAAGCGGCTTTAGGAGGTACAAAGCCATTGCCTTGGCTTTAGTCCTTTGTGGGGCCTATGCCATATCCGATGAAGTCCATCAGCTTTGTGTACCCGGCAGGGCGGGGCAGGTTAGGGATGTGATAATCGATAGCTGCGGCGCCCTTGCCGGCACGGGGGTATATAGACTGCTTGTAGCTATTCCAAAGAAACGTTTAAGAATGAGTTCTGATTAAAAAATAAAAATGTGGGATAATTAGCCGGTAGCCAAGTAGCAGTTAAAGTATTAATAAAAATCCTGCCTATTGCAGGATTTTTTTATTTAAGGTTAAAGCACTTCATTAACCCGTCCAGGCCTTGATAATACTGGGGTTTAGGGTTTTGTTAATGTATAACGTTAAAATATGTTTATACCTGTTGGTTTGATTTTTTATGAGATTTATTGTGCCCTATGGTATAATATATCGGGTAGATCAAAAAGCCAAATAATCTTTGATTAGGGGGCAAAGGAATGCGAAGGACAGGAACACTGGTCCGGGGTATACGGGCACCTATAGTAAAAGAAGGGGACGACGTGGTTGAGGTAGTGATAGAATCCCTCAAAGCGTCCTGGGAGGCAGAAGGATATTCCTTGAAGGACGGCGACGTTGTAGGTATAACCGAGTCGTTGATAGCCCGGGCCCAGGGCAATTACGTGACGGTGGACGATATAGCCGCCGATATAAAATCCAAATTTGGTGATGAGGTAGGGGTAGTATTTCCCATACTAAGCAGAAACAGGTTTGCGTTAATACTTAAAGGCATAGCCCGGGGATGTGGCAGGGTATACGTACTCCTAAGCTATCCAGCCGACGAGGTGGGTAATCATCTTATGGACCCGGATATGCTGGAGGATTTAGGTATAAACCCCTATACCGATGTATTAAGCGAAGAGGATTACAGAAAATATTTTGGACCGGTGGTTAAACATAAATTTACCGGCATAGACTACGTATCATTGTACAAGGCTTTGGGCAACAATGACAATATCTCCATTTACCTGGCCAATAATCCCAGGGCCATATTAAGATTCACCGACAGGGTGCTGGTGTGTGATATTCATTCAAGGCACAGGACAAGGAGAAAACTGGAAAAGGCGGGAGCCAAGGTTATATACGGTTTGGATGACATCTGCACACAGCCCCAAGGCCGAGGGGGTTACAACAGCCAGTACGGTCTTTTGGGTTCCAATACCGCCAGCGATGAGAAACTGAAACTGTTTCCCAGGGACGGTCAGATGTACGTGGAAAGTATACAGAAAAGGCTAAAGGAACTTACCGGCAAGCAGGTTGAGGTAATGATATATGGCGACGGTGCCTTCAAAGATCCGGTGGGTAAGATTTGGGAACTGGCCGATCCGGTGGTATCCCCTGCCTACACGTCAGGTCTTAAGGGCACACCCAACGAGGTGAAACTAAAATATATTGTCGACAACCAGCTGAAGGAGATGGAAGGCGACAGCGCCGGTGAGGCCATAAAAGAACGTATAAGGCAAAAAAAGAAGGGCACGGTATGCGGAGATGAGTCCATGGGTACAACACCCAGGCAGCTGACCGATCTTTTGGGCAGCCTGTGCGATCTAACCAGCGGCAGTGGCGATAAGGGCACGCCCATAGTGCTGATACAGGGGTATTTCGATAACTATGCCAGTGAATAAAAACAAAACGGGGAGAGGTAATGTTTATGGACTTAACTTTTTTAGGTGCGGCCAGGGAGGTTACCGGGTCCTGTACCCTCATTCGGACCGATGATTTGAAGTTATTGGTGGACTGTGGGTTGTTCCAGGGGCCCAAGGTTTTGGAGGAGCTTAACCGCCAATCCTTTGGTTTCGACCCTTCGGAAATAGATTTTGTACTGCTTACCCATGCCCATATAGACCATTCCGGCAGGATACCAAAGCTGGTAAAGGACGGATTTAAAGGCAGTATAATATGCACAAGCGCGACTGCTGATTTACTGGATATTATGCTGAAAGACAGCGGACACATACAGGAAATGGAAGCCGAGTGGCAAACCCGTAAAAACTTACGGGCCGGGCTTCCGCCCCAGCAGCCCTTGTATACGGTCCAGGATGCCGAGGAGGCCATGAAGCATGTACAGCCGGTGCTATACGGCCAGATAATCAGCCTTAACGATAGGGTGACGGTGAGGTTTGCCGATGCCGGTCACATACTGGGCTCGGCCATCATTGAGCTTTGGATAAGGGAAGGACAAAGGACGACCAAGCTGGTATTCTCCGGCGATTTGGGCAGCCAAGATCGGCCCATCATCAGAAACCCCGAGATAATTGACGGGGCGGACTTGGTCATCATGGAAAGCACCTATGGCGACAGGCTACATCAAAACCCCTCCACCGATATGAAACGGTTTTTAAATATCATAAACAATACCTGTCGCAGGGGCGGGACGGTGGTCATACCTTCCTTTGCCGTGGGGCGTACCCAGGAGATAATATACGAACTTAACAAATATTACGACCATTTCGAGAAGGCCGAGGTGGACGAGTTCTTGTCCATTCCGGTGTATATAGACAGTCCCTTGGCGGTTTCGGCCACCAACATATTCAAAAGGCACAGTGACTGTTTTAACGCCGAGGCCAGGGATTTTATCCTAAAGGGAGACAATCCCCTGGAGTTTCCCAAGCTAAAACTGGTAAAGACCGTGGAGGAATCAAAGGCCTTAAACGAGGACGCCGGCAGTAAGATAATCATATCGGCCAGCGGCATGTGTGATGCCGGGCGTATTAAACATCACCTGAAGCACAACCTGTGGCGGGAGGAAAGCAGTATAATATTTGTAGGCTACCAGGCCCAGGGCACCCTGGGCAGGATCATCAAGGACGGTGCCTCATCTGTCAAGATATACGGCGAAGAGATAGCGGTCCGGGCCGAGGTACACTCACTGGAGGGTTTTTCCGCCCATGCAGATCAAAAGGGTCTTTTGGACTGGATAGGCGCCATGAAACACAAACCCAAAAAGGTGTTTCTGGTTCATGGGGAGCAGGAGGCTTTGGACACCCTGGCCGGTTTGTTAAGGGAACAACAGGGCCTGGACGTTGAAGTGCCTGACATGGGTCAAGTCTACGACGTTGACGGCTATCAGAGCGGCCGTGCCGATGTCGGAGTATTAAGATCGATGGAACAGCTGAAGGAGCTGAGGGAAAATATAGATCAGTTAAAGTATGAATTTTATGTAGCCATGCAGAGACTGGAGGGCCAGACAGGGCTGGGGCAAGAAGCGGGCAAACTAGAAGAGCTGGTTAATAAGCTGATTCAGCTGCAAAAGAATATATCGGATTTGAACATGATAATCAATTCAAAAACCCTGGCCGGTTGAAAGGGACGTGCCCAAATAGCGGTAAAAGGCCATTTAGACCGGGTTGCAAGCCATAGCGACCCGGTCTTTTTGTTTGGTCCGATATGCCTAATTTGGACTTTTTATGTTTGAGTGGTGGAGTATGGTGGTATATAAAGAAATTAGGTTGTCAACATAAATTAGGCAAGATGGCGGGAGTACAAAGATGATAAAAAACGAAGAATTTATAAATGATTTTATAGAAGAATCAACGGAACATATAAATCTAATAGAGGAACGACTGCTGGGCATCGAGGCCGGGGACGACGATACCGGTGCACTAAACGAGGTTTTCAGAGCGGTACACAGCATAAAGGGAACGGCGGGTTTTTTCGGTTTAAGTAACATATCCGAGCTTTCCCACAGCATGGAAAATTTGTTGAGCCGTATGAGGGAGGGGCGTATAAAGACCGGCCCTGAAATAGTGGATATTTTGCTTTTGGGAAACGATACTCTAAGGTCCATGGTGGAAAATGTAAAGGACAGCCAGCAAATGGACATATCATCGATAAAGGGGCAGATAGAAAGGATTTTAAATGAAAATACCGGCGCCGTTGACCGGGCCCGGGATACAAAAAAGGAGACGGATGCAGCCGTAAGTGGAGCAAATGAAGACAATAAGGCGGAGGGTGCCGTAAGTTTAGAGAAGGAAAGCGGTAAGGCGGACGGTACCGCAAGCTATAGGAAGGAAGATGCCAAGACGGATGATACCGGCAGTGTAGAAAAGGTCGACGTTAAGGCTGAGGACACCGGTAGTACGGGTAAGAAAAACGGCAGGACAGACATTGCCGGCGCAAAGAGGGAAAACGGCAAGGACGAAAGCCTTAGGGTAAGCGTAGGGCTGCTCAACGATCTTATGGATCTGGCCGGTGAGATGGTGCTGGGTAGAAATCAGTTATTAAGGAAACTTGAGGATTATGTAAAGGACAATCCCGAGACAAATGCCCTGCTACAGAATATTGACCGCATCACGACCGAACTGCAGGAAAAGATAATGCAAACCCGGATGCAGCCCATTGCCAACGTGTTCAACCGCTTTCCCAGGATTATTAGGGATATGTCCAGATCCATGGGTAAGAAGATAGAGGTGTCGATAGAAGGTGCCGATGTTGAACTGGACAAGTCGATAATAGAAGCTATAGGCGATCCCCTTACCCATATAGTTCGAAACTCCGCCGACCATGGCATAGAAAAACCCGAGGTCAGGGTGGAGAAGGGCAAACCGGCCGCCGGGCTTATACAAATGAAGGCATACCACGAAGGCGGTCAGGTAAAGGTGGAGGTGGCGGATGACGGTGCAGGGATAGACGTTGACAAATTAAAGGAAAGGGCCATAAACAGCGGTGTTATAACCGCCCAGGAAGCCGAAGACATGACGGAGGGCGAGATACTGGAGCTGATATTTAGGCCAGGTTTTTCGACAGCCCAAAAAGTAACCGATGTATCGGGACGGGGTGTAGGCCTGGATGTTGTAAAGACTAATATAGAAAAACTGGGCGGTGTGGTAGACATAGAATCCACCATCGGCCGGGGTACCAAGTTTATACTCACCCTGCCCCTTACCCTTGCCATCATACCGTCGTTGATCGTGGGGGTGTGCGACCAACGGTTTGCGCTGCCCCAGGTTAACCTTCAGGAAGTGGTACGGGTGAAAAAGGACAATCCCTCGATAAGGATAGAACATATAAACAACGCTGAGGTTATCAGGCTAAGGGAGAGGTTGCTGCCCTTGGTTAGGCTGGCCACCCTATTGGGCTTTGAGTGCCAGGCCGGGGACACTTCTTCCTGGGAGGAGGATATAACCAGGGTATTGGTTTTAAAGGCCGGCAGCAAAAGGTTTGGCCTGGTGGTGGACAGGGTGTACGACAGTGAAGAGATATTGGTCAAGCCTTTGCCCAGGTTTATAAAGGAATGCAAGGCATATTCCGGTGCCACCATTTTGGGTAACGGCAGGATAGCCCTTATCCTGGACCCTGACGGTATTGCGGCAGAGGGCATGCTTAAGTTCCCCGAGGACAGGGCTGGGGAGGTGGATAACGGCCACAGCCTTGAGGTTGCCGGTACCGGAGGCCGTCACGGCGCTGTTAAAAGTCTGCTGATTTTTAAATGCGGCGGTCCTGAGTTGATGGCGGTGGACCTAAACGATGTCAACAGGGTGGAAAAGATAAAAAGATCGGATATCGAGATAATAGGCCCTAAAACCTTTATCCGGTTCAGGGAAAAGCCTTTACGGGTATTCAGGCCGGATGAATATCTGCCCATTACCCGGGCGGAGGGCGGTAATGATATTGCCTACGTAATAATACCCAAGGATACCCATATACCCGTGGGTATTCTGGTGGATGTCATATTGGACACCGTTGAGACCGAGGTTGAGTTGGACAAAACGAACATAAAATCCAAGGGCTTGGCAGGCAGCGCAATCATAAATGAAAGAATCGTACTCATTATAGATATTTTAGAACTCGCTAACAGGGTGGATGATGTCACTGATCGACAAGGAAGTGAAGAGCTATGAGAGTTATAACCTTTCTAATAAACGACAGCCTCTTTGGCGTGGACATAACCATGGTAAAGGAACTATACAGGAATATACAATATACCCCTATTCCATGTGCAAGCAAATGCGTAATCGGGCTGTTAAACCTAAGGGGGCAGGTGGTGACGCTGCTGGACCTGGCAAGTCTTATCGGATATGCCGACCGGCCCTCCAAGGAAAGAAATTTATGCATTATCCTTAAAAAAAGATGGGAAGACGACGATATAGTGGGGTTTACCATTGATGAACCCGGTGACGTAATAGATCTTGAAGATGGCGATATCCAGCCGCCGCCGGCCAATATCAGGGATATGGATAACCAATACCTGGCCGGTGTGGCAAAGTTAAAGGACCGTTTACTGCTTATTCTGGATATGGAAAAAATTATCGAATAAGGGAGAGGACAGTATGAAAAGAAAAAAGATCAGCCTTAAAGTGAAACTCATATTAATAACATCCCTTGCCATTATTTTTTCTATTATCGTTGTTGCCATAGGAGCTATCAACGTGGGCAGAAACACCCTTATAAACCAGTCCAGCCATAACCTGGATATGATAATGGATTCCCACAACGAAATGCTTAGCAGGTACTTAAGCGAAAGGGTGGGGGATATAAGCGTACTTGCATCCAATAATATTATAACCGACAGCTTGGCAAATCCATATCAAAAAAAGCAGGTACTGGAAAACCTAAAGGCCAGCTACGGTAGTACATACCTGGATATTTTGCTTATGGATGCCGAAGGCAACATTATTACTGCCACCGGCGATAGGGCCAAGGGTTTTTACGGTAATACCACTTGGTTTAGGGAGACCTTGAAAAAGGACGGTATCCATTACGAATTTAGAAAAAGTGTTGATCATAACGATTATCTAATGACCTTTAGCAGTCCCGTAAAATCACCCTCGGGAGAGTTGTTAGGGGTGGTTACCGCACGGATGGGCAGGGAGGCATTCAACACTATATTGGGAGAAATGCAAAGCGAATTTGAAGAAGCAGGCCTTGTAGGCAGCTACCCCTATCTGGTCAACAGCCGGGGAATGATTGTGTGGCACCCTAAGGAAGAGTATGTAGGAACGTTGAATATAGCCGAAAGGGAGGACGACTTAGGGAAGGTAGGCCAAAAGATGATACAGGGTCTCGAGGGTGTAGATGACTATGTTTTCGAGGGCGTAGAAAAAATGGTTGCCTATAGCCCCGTGCGGGAGGTGGGGAATTTCGACGGTATGGGTTGGTCCATGGCTGCCACCCTCAACTATGATGTGCTCATGGCTCCGGTTAACCGACTGATAACCAACGTTTTAATAATTGGCGTGATCATAGTTGTTTCGGGCGCATTAGTGATGTGGCTGTTTACCGCCAGGAGCTTAAAGCCCCTTTACCAGACCACCGGTATGCTAAAAGAAATAGCCCAGGGCGAAGGTGACCTTACCAAACGGATAAGCGTTACCACCCAAGACGAGATAGGTGAATTGGGTAATTATTTTAACCAGTTTATACAAAAGATACAGGACATTGTGAGGGAAATAGCCAGAAATACCGAGATACTCAATCAGGCGTCGGGTTCTTTATCTGAAACCGCGGAAAACCTGGCCTCCATCAGCGAGGAGACTACCGCAAAGACCGAGCAGGTCAGCTCGGCGGCGGAGGAGATAAGCGCCACCATCTCGGATTCCGCCCAAAGTACTGCTGAAATTAACAAAAATATAGCCACCATAGCTTCGGCGGTGGAGCAGATGTCGGCTACCATACGTAGCCTGGCCTCAGCCTCGGAACAGACCTCCACTGGGGTTAACCAGGTAAGCGAACTAATGGCAAGTGCAGCCGAAAGGATTAGCAACGTGGCGACAAACTCCACCGACATATCCGAAGCCGTCAATAACGTGGCGTCGGCCGTTAAGGAAATAAACCAGTCGTTGTCCGAAGTGTCCGCAAATTGTGAACGTTCCATCTCCATTACCAATAACGCGGCCATGAGGGTGGACGAGACCAATAAGATCATAGAAAAGCTTAGCGTGGCGTCCAAACAAATAGGCAAGATAGTAAACGTAATAAATGATATAGCCGATCAGACCAATTTGCTGGCCCTTAACGCGGCCATAGAAGCGGCAGGGGCGGGAGAGGCCGGCAAGGGTTTCGCGGTGGTGGCCAATGAGGTTAAGGAACTGGCACGACAGACTGCCGAAGCCACCGAGGAAATAGAACAGCAGATAGAAGACATGCAAAATAATATGAACGATGCCGTGACCGCCGTGGGTACCATTACCTCGGTGATTGGGGAGACCATAGACATCACCAATACCATAGCCTCTGCGGTTACCCAACAGAGTGCCGTTACTGCCGATATTGCCCAGGCGGTTACCGTGGCGGCCGAAAAGGTAGAGCGCGTGTCAATTGATATTAAGGACGTGGCCCAGGGTGTTGAGGAAGCGGCCGCCAATTCCGAAGAATCTACAAAGGCCGTTAATGAGATAGCCCGTTCCGCAGCCGAGCTGTCGGTGGCTGCCAATGATATTGCCGGCAATACCGAAAAGATGTCATCCAGTATATCCGAAGTAGCCCGATCGGCCAGTGAGATGTCCATAGGCTCCAATGAGATATCTCACAACATAATGGAGATAAGCGAAGCATCTTCCGAGGTGGCCGCCAATGCCGCAAGCACCAGCGAGGAAGCCAAAAAGACTGCACAAATAGCAAACAAACTCAGCCAAATGGTAAAACAATTCAAGGTATAGACAAGATTGACGTAAACGGAGGATTATATTTGTGGACCTAAAGAATAAAATAGTAAAGGTGGCCATACCACCCTTTAGAAGAGCAAGCTTTGTATTGATTGCCTCATCCACCGGCGGACCCAAGGCCTTGGATGCCATAATACCTCAACTATCCCCGCGGCTGCAGGCCTATGTACTGGTGGTGCAGCATATGCCTAAGGGTTATACCCAAAGCCTAGCCCAAAGCCTGGATAATAAATCCAAGGTATCGGTCCGGGAGGGGGCCCACGGACATATGTTGCAGCCCGGCGAGGTGATAATCGCCCCCGGCGGTTTTCATATGGGCATTGTCAAAAATAAACGGGGCAGGTATTACCTCCGCCTTTATGATGATAAACCCATAAACGGTGTCAAACCTTCGGCCGATGCGTTGTTCGAAGAAGCCAGCAGGGTTTGCGTCGGTGAGAATATACTGGCCGTTATATTGACGGGCATGGGCAGTGACGGATACCGGGGCGTCCAGGCATTAAAGGAGGTTGGATGCTACTGCATAACCCAGAGCGAAGAGACATGCGTGGTTTATGGTATGCCGCGGCGGGTGGAAGAAGCCGGCCTGTCCGATGAGATTTTGGACCTTGACAAGATAGCAATGAGAATAAACTACTTGGGCATCGGAGAGGAGAAGTAGATGATACCTAGCATAACAAAAAAGGAATTTGAACAGCTAAAGGACTATATAGAAAAAAACTGCGGTATATTGGTAGATGAAGATAAACAGTACCTAATAGAAGGAAGGCTGTCCAATCTTGTGGAACAAGCGGGCTGCAGTACTTTCGGGGAATTTTACAACAAGATAACCACCCGGCATGATCAACAGCTCCAGGACAGTGTTATAGATGCCATTACCACCAACGAAACCATGTGGTTTAGGGACAGGTCCCTGTGGACGTTGCTGGAGGATGTCTTTCTTCCCAAGTATATAAGGGAACTTAGAACGGGTAGCAGGGATAGGGTTAGGATATGGAGCGCTGCCTGTTCCACCGGTCAAGAACCCTATTCCATAGCCATGACTATAGACAGCTATTTTAGAAAACACGGAATAACGGATATAGACAGGCACAGGTTTCAGATATTGGCCACCGATATTTCACACAGCGTCTTAGAGAAGGCACGGCGGGGTGTTTACGACAATATTTCAATGGCCCGGGGCATGGACCTGTTTTATCGAAACAGGTATTTTGTCCAAAAGGACAACATGTGGGTTATCAGTGAAAATATACGAAATATGGTAGAGTTTAGGCAGTTTAACCTGCAAAAAAGCTTCAGCGGTCTGGGCACCTTTGATCTGGTATTTTTAAGATATGTCATGATATATTTCTCTCAGGCCATGAAGTCCGGCGTTTTAAAGAAGATGGCCCATGTTTTAAACCCCGATGGTGTCCTACTGGTAGGCAATTCAGAGGTTTTTATAGATTACCACGGGCAGTATAAAAGACATGTTAAAGATAATGTTGTATACTACCAGCTCAAGGAAACAACGGATGAAACAAACCATATACCTGTTTTGTAGCCGGGTAAATACATCACAAGGAGGTTTAAAAAGCCATGAAAAAAGTTTTAATAGTGGATGACTCGCCCATGATACACAAGCTATTGGGCAAGGTGTTGGAAGAGAACGGGTATACCGTATGCGGTCATGCATACAACGGCAAGGAAGGGGTGGACAAGTTTCGGGAGTTGTCGCCCGATATAATATTTATGGACATAACCATGCCGGTTATGGACGGCCTTGAGGCGGTCGGGATTATTAAGAAAGAGGCCCCCCATCAAAATATAATAATGCTAAGCGCCATGGGCGATAAGGATATAATGGATGATGCCCGTCAATTGGGTGTCGATATTTTCCTAAAAAAACCCTTTGACGCTTATAAAATAATAAGCGCAATTTCAAAATTAAGCTAAGGGGGCACAGTGGCATGGAAGAAAAACTGCATCGCACTTTTGTGGACAGTGTGGTTAGTATACTGAAAAAGACCGCAGGGTTAACCGTTGACAAAATAGGCGCTCCCAAGGAAGCCGGTGGACAGCAGACATCCCAGGGCATTGCATCGGTGGTATCCTTTTCCGGCAACAAGATAAAGGGCAGATGTATCATCGACATGGAGCAAGAGGTGGCGCTGGACGTCGTGGAAAATATTATGGGTACCAGGTATGATAATTTAAAGGAACTTATGGTCCTTTATACCATATCCGAGCTAAATAATATAATCGCCGGGGACAGTATTACCAAGCTCAACAACGAATTTGGCACGGGGCTGAGACTGGCCCCGCCGGTGGTATTCACCGGCCGGAAGGTGGTCATGTACTCCAGCCAGGTTAAGGAAGCTACGGTGGATATTGATACCCCAAAGGGCAGTTTAAGGTTAATTATCGCGTGGGAAGGGAGTTTATGATATGGAACAAAAACATACCGATATCTTTTTAACAGCCCTTGAGAGCGTACTGAGCCAGTTCGGGTTCGGCGGAGTAACCCTTAATAAGGAAAGTACAAAGGATCAGCTGTTTATAGACAGGGACTTTACCGTAGTAATTGGTATCACCGGCGATGTAAAGGGCAACATAGCCTATTCCTTCTCGAGCGACACGGCTAGGAAACTGGTTTCCGCCATGATGATGGGTGCGCCGGTGGAGACCATGGATGACATGGCCATGAGCGCTGCCGGCGAGCTGTTCAATATGGTTACCGCCAATGCCCTCACCCTTTTTGAAAAGCAGGGCAAGGCGGCGGCGGTATCACTTCCCTTTGTATTGTCCGGCGGTGATATATACGCAATTATAAGTACCGTTGAAACCACCGCCCTCGAAGTTGACGCCGGTGGGAATGAGCTGGAATTAAATATAGCCATTGAAGAATAAGGATTATGGCGGCTGGTTTTGTTAATATTGTTGAAAATCCCAATATGTTGTATAATGAAAATGTTGAAAATGTTGGAACTTGGGAAAAGGAGGCATCTTTGCCAATGAAGGTGAAAAAGGCTATCATACCGGCTGCCGGGCTGGGCACCCGTTTTCTTCCGGCTACAAAGGCCCAGCCGAAGGAAATGCTACCCATAGTGGATAAGCCCACTATCCAATACATAGTAGAGGAGGCCATCGCTTCCGGGATAGAGGATATATTAATAATTACCGGCAGAAATAAAAGATCTATAGAAGACCATTTTGACAAGTCTTTGGAACTGGAGATGGAATTAAAGAAAAAAAACAACCAACATCTGCTTCACTTGGTGGAAGACTTGTCCAATCTGGCCAACATACATTATATACGGCAGAAGGAGCCCAAAGGCCTGGGACATGCCATCTACTGCGCCCGTACCTTTGTGGGCAACGAACCCTTTGCCGTGCTGTTGGGAGACGATATAGTCCATAGCAGGAGGCCATGTTTAAGTCAGCTGATGGATGTGTTTGATGATAAGCGGTGTTCCATAATCGGTGTACAGCAGGTTAACTGGGCCGATGTTAGCAAATACGGTATCGTGGATTGTATCAAGGTGGAGGATAATCTATTTAAGGTAAACACCATGGTGGAAAAACCGGATATAGACAACGCGCCCTCTAATATAGCCATAATGGGCAGGTATATCATAACTCCGGAGATATTTGACATACTGGAAAACACCCCGCCCGGTACGGGCGGTGAGATACAGCTGACTGACGGTCTCAAAGAACTGGCCCGGCTCCAGGACATGTACGCCTATAACTTTGAAGGCAAGAGGTACGACGTGGGCAATAAACTGGGTTTTTTGGAAGCCACGGTGGAATTTGCCCTAATGAGGGAGGACCTGGGCGAGGAGTTCAAAAATTATCTTATAAAGCTCATGAGGGAAGAGGTATATAAGGATATCTACCAAGGGGCTGCTGTACAAGACAATAATTAAGCATTTTGTCAACCAGTCGACTGAAAAGTTTAGACCTTTGGAGTGAAAGGGCGGCCGGCGGAGCAATCTCCCGGACCACCCTTTTTTTGCAGCCTGAATAATTACAACTTTTTGTGTCTTTGGAATAAAAAGCCATTCTTATGTGCAGTCTATAGGATAGCTGACTAAAGCATAGAACAAACAGGGAGGTCGACCATGGACTATATTAAGCGATATGAACAATGGATAGAGGATCCGTACTTCGACGAGCAAACGAGACGGGAACTGTTATCGATTAAGGACAATCCGGGGGAGATAGAGGATAGGTTCTACAAGGACCTGGAGTTCGGTACCGGGGGTCTTAGGGGTAAAATAGGGGCCGGTACCAACAGGATGAACATATACACCGTAAGAAGGGCCACCCAGGGGCTGGCAGATTATATCAAGGCCCAAAGCGACTATGCCCATTTGGGCGTGGTCATAGCCTATGACTCCAGGATAAAGTCAAAGGAGTTTGCCTATGAGGCGGCCAAGGTGCTAAGCGGTAACGGTATTAAGGCCTATATCTTTGAGGACATAGCACCTACACCCCTGCTGTCCTTTGCCGTGAGGGAGTTGGGCGCCATAGCCGGGGTGGTTATCACCGCCAGCCATAACCCGCCCCAATATAACGGGTATAAGGTTTACTGGCAGGACGGTGGTCAAATAGTTCCTCGTATTGCAAAGGAAATAACGGCGGTCATTAAAAGGGTAGACAGCCTGTCGGACATACCGGTGATGGGCGTGGAAAAGGCCAGGCATAAGGGGTTTATTAATATTTTAAAGGACGATATGGTAGACAAATACCTGGACCGGGTGGTGGCTTTGACCCTCAACCGTGATGTTGTTAAAGACATGGCCGGCAGTTTAAGGGTGATATATACGCCCCTCCACGGTACCGGATACCGCCCGATCACCCGAGCGCTGGACAGGCTGGGATACAGCCAGGTGCGGGTGGTAAAGGCTCAGGCCGCTCCCGACGGCCGATTCCCCACGGTGGAGTATCCCAACCCGGAAGATCCCCGTGCCTTTGACCTGGCTATGGAAATGGCCGCACAGGAGGATGCCGACCTTTTGATAGCCACAGACCCCGATTGCGATAGGGTGGGAGTGGCGGTAAAGGACGACACCGGCAAGTTTATAGTTCTTACCGGCAATCAGACCGGGGCGTTGCTGTTGGAATACATCCTATCCAGCTTAAAGGACAGTGGTCGACTGCCCCAAAGGGGTGTAATGATAAAGACCATCGTTACCAGCAGGCTGGGGGATGCCATAGCAGCCGGTTACGGTGTAGAAACGGTAAATACCCTTACGGGTTTTAAATATATAGGGGAAAAGATACTGGAATACGAACAAACCGGGGACAAAAAGTTTTTGTTCGGCTATGAAGAAAGTTACGGTTACTTGGCCGGCACCTATACAAGGGACAAGGACGGAGTGGGCGCTACGGTGCTTATTTGCGAAATGGCGTCGGCCTACAAGGCAAAGGGCATGACCCTTTACCAAGGCCTGATGGAGCTGTACGAAAAATACGGGTATTACAAGGAACAGCTTACCAGTCTTACCCTGGAGGGTAGGGACGGCATGAAGACCATGGACCGGATAATGACCCAGCTTAGGCAAAACCCACCGGTTGCCATTAACGGTATTGATCTGGTGGTAAAGGAGGACTACTTACTGGGCAAGAGATACTTTTTAAAGGACGGTAACCGGCAGGAGATAACCCTACCCCGAGAGAACGTACTGCATTTTACCCTGGAGGACGGATCATGGTTTTGTATTCGCCCGTCGGGTACCGAACCCAAGATAAAGATATACGTATCGGTGGTGGGTAATAGCTTGGAGCATGCCCGATGTAAATGCGAACAATTGATGGAGGGTGTCATGGCGCGTATTAAGCCGGATTAAAAATTAAAATCTTTGATTATTCTTTCCCGGGGAGACAATAATATAGTGTAAAGAAAAGCCTGGGGGAAGGATGATCATGACAAGGCTGTTTAGTAAGGCCGGGTTAAAGATACTTATATTTGTTTTAATCCTACTATCCTTTGTATTACTGGAACGCTTTTATAATTTGACGTCCTATTTAAACGCCCACCGACTTAAAGAAGTGGTGCTGTCATATGGTAGGTGGGCACCGTTGGTGTTCATAGCAATCGGCACGATCCGTCCCTTTTTTCTGGTACCGGTGGGCGCATTTTCCATTGCCGGGGGCATTATTTTCGGCTGTCTCTATGGTAGTGTCTTTGCCTATACCGGTATAATCCTGGGCTGTTTTGTGGCCTTTGGCGTCGCCCGGGTACTGGGCAGCGATTTTATAATGTCCTTAGTCAAGGATAAAATACCCTATTTGGATAAAATAAACGCAAAGCGGGGTTTTGAGATAGTACTAACCATGCGGGTGCTGCCCATATTCCCGGTGGACTTTGTCAGCTACGGCATGGGTATGTGCGATATATCTTTTAAGGACTTTGCCCTGGGTACGCTGATCGGTATAATACCCGGCACCATAGTATTTACCTACCTGGGCAACGCCATAGGAAGCATGTCTCTACAGCGCTTGTTAACCTTTGGGATATTGTATATCGTAGCAATTGTGGTGCCCATTCTAATAAGGAAAAAGCTTCTTAAATGGACTGCCATACGATAGCACCGGCGGGCTTCTTCAAAAGTGTCTTTATTTTTATTCCCAAATATATTATAATAAATTCTGTATATATGTTGTAGCACGGTAGTGTGGTATGGTTTTAAAAATTAAATATGTAAATTGATAAAGTTTCAATGTAGAACGGGAGGATGGAAGATTTGAAGTTGTTATTTATTTTTATTTACGTAGCCGTCATTGTCATCATTAGTCTTACCAGTATGAGAAAGGTTAAGAGTTTGGGAGACTATTACCTGGGCGGCAGGGCGGTTAATCCCTGGATGTCGGCCTTTTCCTATGGCACGGCGTATTTTTCTGCCGTGGTGTTTATCGGCTATGCCGGTAAACTGGGTTGGTCCTTCGGTATGTCCACTATGTGGATAGTTATAGGCAACTGTTTGGTAGGTACCTTACTGGCCTGGAAGGTGTTGGGCAAGCGTACCCGTGAGATGACCCAACGGCTGAACGCTTCTACCATGCCTGAGTTTATAGGCATCAGGTACAACAGCCGGGCGTTGAAAATAGTAACCGCTCTTATAATTTTTATTTTCTTGGTACCCTATTCGGCGTCGGTGTTCATGGGGCTAAGCTATTTATTTGAACAGGTGTTCAATGTACCCTATATGGTTGCCATGATAATCATGGTGGCAATAACCGCCGGGTACCTTCTGTTGGGCGGATTTATAGCCGCCACACGGACGGATTTCGTCCAGGGACTGGTAATGCTGGCAGGATCGATACTTATGGTGTTTTTTGTACTGTCCCATTCCAAGGTAGGAGGCATGGTCAATGCCTACCAAAATCTTAAGGCATTGAACGAGATGTTGGTGGCACCGGTAGGCCCACCGGGGCTTCTTCCCTTGGTGTCGTTGGTAGTGCTCACCAGCCTTGGCAGCTGGGGACTGCCCCAGATGGTCCATAAATTTTATACCATAAGGGATGCACGGTCGATAAAATATGCAACCGTTGTATCCACCATATTTTCCTTGGTAATCACTTTCAGTGCGTATTATACCGGGTCGTTGAGCAGGTTGTTTTTCCCCGAGGCCATGCCTACGGCCGGAGGCGTTGCTAACCCGGATTTAATAATACCCCAGATACTGGGCCAAACCCAGCCGGATTTTATGCTGGGAATTATAATGATACTGATTATTTCGGCTTCGGTGTCCACCCTGGCATCGGTGGTACTTGCATCAAGCTCGGCCATTGCCATTGACTTGATCAAGGGTGCGTTAAAGCCGGATATGCCAAAGAAGAGGGTAATGCTTATCATGAGGATACTGACCGCCGTCTTTGTGGTATTGTCCTTTGCAATTGCCGTACTGCCCAATCCCATTCTAACCATGGCTGCCCTGTCCTGGGGCGTGGTGGCCGGCAGTCTGTTGGCGCCGTATTTGTACGGTCTGTTCTGGAAGGGCGTTACACGTGCCGGGGTATGGGCGGGCATTTGTACGGGTGTGGCCACCTCTCTGGGCAGTGCGATATATTTTAACTTCGATGCCCAGTATGTACCCATATTCAGTGCTGCAGCCATTGTGCTGCCGTTGGTGGTGGTGCCGGTGGTCAGCGTATTTACCAGGCAGTTTTCCAGGGAGCATATATTCAAGATGTATCCCCATGCAAAGGTTAAGGATGTAAAGAGCGCTATACCGGCAGAGGATACTGTATAGGGCTTTGGGCTGTTGTCCAAAGCCCGGCCTTTTTATAAAACAACAACCCAAAGTATAAGATAATAATCTAACAACTTGAGGAGGAATAAATTTTGAAGGAACTAATGTTAGGCAACAAAGCCGTTGCTCGGGGAGCCTATGAATGTGGGGTGAGGGTGGTGACCGCCTATCCTGGCACGCCCAGTACCGAGATAGCCGAAGAAGCGGCCAAGTATGACGAAATATACGCCCAATGGTCGCCCAACGAAAAGGTGGCCATGGAAGTAGCCATTGGCGCTGCCATATCCGGTGCCCGTGCCATGGTATGCATGAAACACGTGGGTTTAAATGTGGCGGCCGATCCATTGTTTACCGTGTCATATACCGGTATCAACGCCGGGCTGGTGATAGTGGTGGCCGACGACCCCGGAATGCACAGCTCGCAAAACGAGCAGGACAGCAGGTATTATGCGAAGGCGGCCGCCCTGCCCATGCTGGAGCCTTCCGACAGTCAGGAGGCCAAGGATTTTGTCAAGCTGGCCTTTGAAATAAGTGAACAATACGACACGCCGGTAATACTGCGGCTGACCACCAGGGTGTCCCATTCCCAGTCCGTGGTGGAGCTGGAAGACCGCATGGATATTAGTCTTAAGGACTACAAAAAGGATTTCAGAAAATACGTTATGATGCCTGCCATGGCCAGGGAGCGACACGTCAATGTTGATAACAGGATGAAGGATTTAAGCATCCGGGCCAATGACATGGATATAAACACCGTGGAAATCAATGATGGGAAAATCGGTATCATAACCAGCGGCATTGCCTATCAATACGCAAAAGAAGTGCTGCCGACTGCATCCTTCTTGAAGTTGGGGATGGTCCATCCCTTGCCCGATAAACTCATACAGGATTTTTCCCAGAAGGTGGATACACTTTACGTAATAGAAGAACTGGAACCGTTCTTAGAAGAATATATAAAATCATTAGGTGTCCGGGTTACGGGTAAGGAGATGTTCCCCCGCCTGGGCGAGTTAAGCGCCGATATTATAAAAGAAAAGCTGCTTGGAACTAAAGGAGAGACCGGAAGTAAGCAGCCAGCAGACAAAGGTGCCCAGGAGGACATACCCCTACGACCGCCGGTACTGTGTCCCGGTTGTCCCCATCGGGGTGTGTTTTACGTGCTCAACAAATTGAAGCTAAGGGTGACCGGGGATATAGGCTGCTATACCTTGGGTGCACTACCGCCTCTTCAGTCCATAGATACCTGTGTGTGTATGGGCGCCAGCATCGGTATGGCCTTTGGCATGGAACTGGGCCGGGGCCGGGAGTTTGCAAGAAATCTTGTGGCGGTGATCGGCGATTCCACCTTTATTCATTCAGGTATTACAGGACTTATCGATATGGTGTACAACGGTAGTACCGGTACGGTTATCATACTGGATAATTCAACCACCGGCATGACGGGGCATCAGGATCATCCGGCCACCGGTTGTACCCTAAAGGGCAAGAAAGCTCCTATGCTAAATCTTGAAGCTCTGGTAAAGGCTTTGGGCGTTAAGAGGGTGACAGTCGTCGATCCCTTTGACCTTAAGGAGCTGGAGAATGCAGTAAGGACAGAGATACGGGCAGAGGAACCTTCGGTAATAATATCTCGTCGGCCTTGTGCTTTGCTGGATAAAAATAAAGAATGCATATCCTATCACTGCGATGCCGAGTTATGTATCAATTGCAGGTTGTGTTTGAGGATGGGTTGTCCTGCCATAGAGAATATAAAGGACGGTATAAGGATCAACAATACCCTCTGTTCGGGCTGCGGCCTTTGTGCCCAGGTATGCAGACCCGGAGCTATAAAAAGGGAGGAGTAGCAAAATGGTGAATAAGAATATATTGATAGTAGGAGTAGGCGGCCAGGGTACGCTGCTGGCCAGCCGTGTTCTGGGCAGACTGGCCGCCGGGCTGGGTGCCGATGTTAAGGTTTCGGAGGTCCATGGCATGGCCCAGAGGGGCGGTAGCGTGGTCACCCATGTAAAATTTGGAGATAAAGTTTACTCGCCCCTCATCAGTCTGGGCGATGCCGATATAATACTGGCCTTTGAAAGCCTTGAGGCCTTGAGATGGAGCGACTATCTAAAGAGTGGAGGTACCATGCTGGTTAACGACCAAAGGATAGCGCCCATGCCCGTCATCACCGGTGACAAAGAATATCCGTCGGATGTATATGAGAAAATACGGCAACGGGTGGGTAATCTTGTTGTAGTGGATGCCTTATCCCCAGCCTTGGATTGTGGCAGCGGCAGGGTGGCAAACACCGTGCTTCTGGGCGTGTTAGCCGCCGGGATGGACATAGACAAGGACATTTGGCTAAAGTGCCTGGAGGAAACCGTTCCACCCAAAACGGTGGATATAAATAAAAGGGCCTTTAACGCCGGGTATAAAATGCTGTAGCACAGGAGGTATTCACATTGCTGTACTGGAACAAAAGGTATGAATGCATGGACAGACGGGAATTGGATGAGCTCAAAAGAGAGAAGTTAATAAAGACGGTATGTAGGGTTTATCATAACGTACCCTATTATAGGGACCTGATGCAAAAAAAGGGTATTGCACCCGAAGACATAACAGAACTGGAGCATTTGCAAAAACTGCCCTTTACCACTAAACAGGACCTTAGAGAAAACTATCCCTTCGGTCTGTTTGCCGTGCCCCTAAGTGAAATCGTAAGGGTCCATGCCTCCTCCGGTACCACCGGTAAGCCGACGGTGGTAGGCTATACCAGAAACGATATAGCAGCCTGGTCAGAGCTCATGGCCCGGTCATTGGTGTGTGCGGGTACTACAAAGCAGTCCATTGTCCAAATAGCCTATGGCTACGGCCTTTTCACCGGCGGGCTGGGGGCGCACTACGGTGCCGAAAGGCTGGGTGCGTTGGTGATACCCATTTCCGGGGGTAATACCAAGCGCCAAATAATGCTTATGAAGGACTTTGGTACCACTGTGCTGGCCTGTACGCCTTCCTATGCCCTGTATCTGGCCGAGACAATGGAAGAGATGGGCATCAAGCCTGAGGAGTTGCGCCTAAAAAGCGGTATTTTCGGTGCCGAGCCCTGGACGGACAACATGCGCCGGGAGATAGAAACCAGGCTGGGCATAAGTGCTATTGACATATATGGTTTAAGCGAGGTTATCGGTCCGGGGGTGGCCTGCGAGTGTGAATATAAGGACGGGCTGCACATTTTTGAGGACTACTTCATACCCGAGATAATAGACCCTGATACCGGTGAGGTACTACCCTCCGGCAGCGAAGGTGAGCTGGTAATAACCACCATAGACAAGGAAGGCTTACCCGTCATCCGTTACAGGACAAATGACATCACCTCACTTAAAGAGGAACCCTGCAAATGCGGTCGGACCCATGTGCGTATGAACAAGGTAGTGGGCAGGACGGATGATATGCTGATCATAAGGGGCGTTAATGTATTTCCCTCCCAGATTGAAAGTATATTGGTGGACATTGGCGATACCCAGCCCCATTACCAACTGGTGGTCAACCGAGAAGGTAAACTGGATACCCTTCAAGTGCTGGTGGAAGTGTCCCAAAGCCTGTTTTCCGATGAGGTCAGGCGTTTGGAGGATCTTAAGCGAAAGATCGTCCATGAGATCCAGAGCGTCTTGGGGATTAGCGTTGACGTTAAACTGGTGGAACCCAAAACCCTTGAAAGGAGCAGCGGTAAGGCCAAACGGGTCTTGGATAACCGTAATTTATAATACCGACTTTTTATGTTTTGCTTTTATTTATTTCAAAATACTGGTAATATATAACTGTGGATAATAAAACCGGAATACGGGAGGTGTTCCCATGTTTTTAAAACAAATTTCCGTTTTCGTGGAAAATAAGGTGGGTAGACTGGCCAAGGTAACAAAGATATTAGGGGAGAACGGTATAGATATCAGTGCCCTATCCATAGCCGATACCGCCAATTTCGGAATACTTAGGATGATAGTAAATGATCCGGATAAGGCCTTGAGGGTTATAAAAGATGCAGGCCTGGCCGCCAAAACCACCGAGGTTTTGGCGGTGGAAGTACCCGACAGGCCGGGTGGGCTGGTGCCGGTACTGGAGATATTTCAAAAACACAATATTAGCATAGAATATCTGTATTCCTTTGTAAAACGTACTTTGGACAGCGCCTATATCCTTTTTAAGGTGGATGATATACAACGGGCGGCGGAGGCGCTGCAGAGGGAGAATATCAACGTATTAACGGAGCAAGAGGTTAACGGTTTGTGATGGCGGTAACGGCAAAGGAGTGAGCTGATGTTAGGGCGGGACACATCAAGGCCTACTTGGTTGGAGATACATCTAGAAAACATAAAATATAACGTAAGGTCCATAAAAAGAAAGGTATCCGACAGCCGGATAATAGCCGTGGTGAAGGCCGATGCCTACGGCCATGGCGCATTGCCAGTGTCCAGGGCGGTGATGGATGCCGGGGTGGATTACCTGGCGGTGGCCATGGTGGAAGAAGGCGAGGAGCTTAGGCAGGGGGGCATTGCCTGTCCAATTTTGGTACTGGGCGCCATAGAACCCAGGCAGGCGGCCAGGGTGGTATCAAACAACCTGGAAGCGACGGTGTTTGACCCGATGACGGCCAAGGCCCTTAGCGACGCGGCCGGAAAGAATAGCAGGGTGGATATACATATAAAGATTGATACCGGTATGGGCAGGTTGGGCGTACAGCCGGGTCGTGATCTTGACCGATTATTGTCCGTAATAAGCCGACTGAAAAATTTGAACGTCAAGGGTGTATACACCCATTTTGCCGCAGCCGATGAGTTTGACAAGTCCTATACCAATATGCAGCTGTCATGTTTTGCCGGATGTTTGGATAGGATAAAGGCATTAAACATAGCAAAGCCCATGGTTCACGGGGCCAACAGCGGCGCCATACTGGACATGCCGAATACCTATTATGACGCCGTAAGGCCGGGAATTATTCTATACGGCTACTATCCTTCCCGGGAAGTGGGTCAAACCGTTGACCTTAAACCGGCCATGGAATGGAAGACCAGGATAATTTTTTTAAAGGAGGTGCAGCCGGGCTGTAAATTAAGCTATGGCGGCACATATACCACAAAGAGGTTGTCCAGAATTGCTACCTTACCGGTGGGCTATGCCGACGGATATAAACGGGCCTTTGGCAATAAAGCCCAGGTGCTGGTAAGGGGCAGGAGAGCGCCGGTGGTGGGCAGGGTTTGTATGGACCAATGTCTGGTGGATGTTACCGATATAGAGGGGGTAAGGCCGGGGGATGAAGTGGTACTCATGGGCAGCCAGGGGAAAGAGGCCATATGGGCCGATGAACTGGCCATGTGGGCTGATACCATTAGCTACGAAATTTTAACCACCATTACCAAAAGGGTGCCCCGTATATATAAATAAACGGCCGGGGATAATTCCCCTAGGTTTCTTATTTTCAATTATACCGGGTGCTCTGCCTACATAAGTAAACGGATATGGGACGGTATTTAATGTTTAAAGGATGCGGAGTAGACTGACAATTCCATATCAATAAGTGACCCGTGTCATCAAGGCCGAGGAGATAGGACAATGACGGATAATGTAAGTAGGGAAAAAAGCAGTGTAAGGGAAAAAATGCTAAGAGTAAGAAACAATCTTGCACCCCATCACATACAGTCCATGAGTCAGGACATATTCAATGCCTTTATTAAATTGGACAAAGTCCAAAGAAGTTCTACCATAATGGCCTATCTAAGTTTTGGCAGCGAGGTCAATGCCGATTACATAATTGAATGGGCTTGGAATAAAAATAAAAGGGTGGTTGTACCGGTATGCATACCCAAAACCAAAAGAATGATACCCTCCATCATACATTCCTTCCGACAGGTGGAACAGGGGTATTTTGGCATTAGACAGCCCAAGAAGGAATTCTTAAGGCCGGTTGACAAACAGGCAGTTGATTTAATTGTGGTTCCGGCGGTGGCCTTTGACAGACTAGGTTACAGGATAGGGTATGGCGGTGGGTACTATGACAGGTTTTTGGCCCATATGAAAAAAGAAGCGGTAAAGATCGGGTTGGCTTTCCATTGCCAGTTGGTATCCCGGCTGCCGGTGGATAAACACGATATTCCGGTGGACTTAATAGTAACCGAAAAGGGTGTGATAGATGCTAGGGCGGGCGTGGGATAAATGCATGTAAGGTTATAAATTTAGGTATATATTCGTATATACCGTCAAAAATAAGTCGTCCCCTGGTTGTTAAGGACGGTTTTTTAAGTGTTTTTCGTCTAAAGGTGGCTGGAAAAAACTTTAAGTCAGGTATTTTCTTTGATATGGTAAGACAGAATGAATATAACGGTTGTGGGAAATTACTCCTCGTTTCACCGTCTACTGGGGCGAGGGGTTATGTATTTATAAAGGAAAAAGATCCTTTATAGAGTATAATTATTCGTTATTATGAAATAATATTGGCAATATATAGTTGTACTTGTCTAAACTTGCCATTTTCTTGTTGGATTTTGTATTCAATACGATATATAATAATAAATATCCTACTTAAATAAAGGGTAATAAATGCTACTAAAGGGTGTAATACTTGAAAGTTTTCCGTCAAATTTTTTGAAAGGATGAATGTTATTGGATTTTGTCGATTATATATACAATAATATTTTGCTTATGGACGGTGCCATGGGGACAATGCTTCAGAACCAAGGCGCCGTCGGCGGAAAATGCCTTGAGCTGCTTAATGTGGAACATCCCGATATGGTAAGGTCTGTACACCGAGTGTACAGGGACCAGGGCTCTAAGGTGATACAAACCAATACCTTCGGAGCTAATAGAATAAAGTTATCTAAGTCCGGATTGGACGACAGGGTATGGGAATTGAACACAGCGGGGGTCAAAATAGCCCGAGAGGTTATGGGCAATGACGGTTGGGTAGCGTTATCCGTCGGGCCGACGGGTGAACTTTTTGAGCCCTATGGCAGTCTTAACTGGGACAGGGCGTACAGCGCCTTCAAAGAACAGGTGACCATCGGTGCCGAGGCAGGCTGCGATGTCATTTGGATAGAAACCATGTCGGACTTGGAAGAAGCAAGGACGGCGGTAATAGCTGCCAGAGAAAGTTGTGACCTGCCGGTGGTGTGTACCATGACCTTTGAAGCCGGCGGGGCTACCTTGATGGGCAATACACCCGTTGCCTGTATATCCACCCTTCAGGGAGTAGGGGCCCATGCCGTGGGTGTTAACTGTTCCGGCGGACCTCAGCAGTTAATAGAGATTATCAAAGAAATGCGGCCATATTCCAAAGTTCCCCTGGTGATGCAGCCCAATGCCGGACTGCCCGAGGTGGTGGAGGGTAAGGTGGTATATTCCCTGACGCCGGAGGAGATGGCAGGCTTTATACCCGATATTCTCGAGGCGGGTGTAAGGATTGTCGGCGGTTGCTGTGGTACCCGGCCGGAGCATATAGGCGCAATGGCCCGAAGGTTGGGCGACAGTCCCGGGTCGGCGTACATGCCTCGGGATGACAAAAAGATAATAACCAGCAGTAGAAGGGCAGTAGTTTTGGATAATAATTGGCAGGACAAGGCGACTGAGATGGTTGTCGATTTAAGTGCCCTTTCCTCGGGTACATATGAACCGGAGAAAACAGAATCGGACAAGGATGTCCTGCTGTTGAGGTTTACCAATTCGCCCGATGGGGTGGACGATCGTCAGATGGCATACGATCTGGTAGGCTTAATAAAAACCCGTTTAACCCATCCGGTGGTCTTTGACGGTGATAACGAACGGTTATTGGAATATATCTTGCGCTATTACCCCGGTATAGCGGGTATTAGGACTGTAGTCCCTAAGTATGAAAAATTTTATAGGACTTACAACAAATATGGGTCTTTATACCTATTTTAGGTATTCTCCGGCATATGTAAAAAAATAACAGAGGAATATCGAAAAAATTGTTGAATAACTCAAATGAATTGTCGAACAAATTAGAAAAATGTGGGGTCAAAATGAAATACACTAGTGTAAGCATTAGCAGACTGGAACAAATAATTAAGAATACCGTAAAAACTATCGATGAAAGTAAACAGCAGATATACGATATATATGAACAGGCCCATACTGAGCTCCTTGAACTGAAGGAGGACCTCCACACCATAAACAAGAGGATAACGGAAACAATACAAGGGACCGAGCAACTGGAGATTCTTGAAAAGAAAAGTAGGCGAGATTTAATGGAGGTAAGCAGAAATTTCTGCTATTACACAGAGGAGGACATAGAAAAAGCCTACGACACAGCCAAAAACTACCAGGTACAGTTGGCTTTAAAACGGGAACAGGAACAACAGATGATACAAAAAAGGAAGGAGATAGAAAAGAGATTAAGACATACCCAGAAGATATTGGAAATGGCCCAAAACCTTATTTCCCACGTTGCGGTGGCCATGGATTTTCTAACGGGCGATCTGTCGAGCTTGGGCGAGACCATGGAGGATATACATCAAAAAGAGCTGATGGGTATAAGGATAATAAGGGCCCAGGAAGAGGAAAGACAGAGGATAGCCCGGGATATACATGATGGACCCGCCCAGTCCATGTCAAATATTGTACTCAAGGCAGAAATATGTGAAAAACTTATTGATTTAGATATGAATAAAACCAAGGCAGAGTTAAAAGAGCTTAAGGAATTGGTAAGATGTAGCCTACGTGAGATAAGGAAGATAATATTTGATCTAAGGCCCATGTCCCTTGATGACTTAGGGTTGATTCCTACCATTCAACGATATCTCGCCAATTACAAAACGGATACTTCCATAGATGTGGTATTTAATTACAATGACGAAATAAAGGAATCAAGAGGACTTGTTGACGTAGCACTGTTCAGGATAATACAGGAAGCCCTAAGCAACGTCAAAAAATATTCCAAAGCGGATAGAGTAATTATCACCATTAACAATGACGGTGAAACGGTAACCATGAAGATAAAGGACAATGGTGTCGGCTTTGATGTGGATAGGGCATTAAAGGAAATCTACCTTGACGATATGAGGGGCTTCGGGTTACATAGCATGAAACAAAGGGTGGAACTGTTAAACGGTTTCTTTAACATAAAGTCAATAGTAGATAAGGGTACGGAGATAACGGTAAAAATACCGATTAATTCTCGTAAGGGGGTTTAACCAATGGATAAGATCCGCGTACTTATAGCCGATGACCATTCATTAGTGCGCAAGGGCTTAAAGCAGATTCTGGAGTTGGAGAAGGATTTTGAGGTGATAGGTCAAGCGGCCGATGGACGCCAGGCCATAGAAATGACCACCTCATTAAAACCTGACGTTGTGCTCATGGATATTAATATGCCCATAATAAACGGATTAAAGGCTATAAAGATGCTCAAGGAAAATAACACCAGCGCCAGGATTATAGTGCTCACCATTCACGAGGATAAAGAATATCTACTGGAAACCATTAGAATGGGGGCGGCGGGTTATATCATGAAGGACGCGGAAGTTGAACATCTAATAGAGGCCATAAAGATGGTGTACCGGGGCAAAATATACATACAGTCAAACCTTACCAGCGATATTATAAAAGAGTTTGACAGTCTGCCCAATTCGGCCGTTATAAATAAGGCCGATGAAAACGGACTTACCCAGAGGGAAAGCGAAGTGCTAATGCTGATATCCGAAGGACTGAGCAATCGGGAAATTGCAGATACCCTTTATATAAGCGAAAAGACGGTGAAAAACCATGTATCCAATATTTTCAAAAAGCTGGATGTATGTGACAGGACCCAGGCAGCCATCTACGCCATAAAGCACAATCTAAAAAAATAACTGTAAAAATTTTTAATAACAAAAAAGCAATTATATTTGTTATAAACTTTATTTTAAATAGTTAAAAACTTCAATTGCGGAAAAGCCCTTGGCCATGCTCGGGTAAGGTCCCTGGAGTCGAGAAGAGTCCAGGGACTAATTTTTTTTATTTTAATGAACAATTGAGCCGCCAAACTGTAAATACGGTTTTTATCAGAAACTTATGAACGTTCTTTGTGCTGTCTTTTATAGTAAGGATTATTTTTTTGTATAAACATTGGCAAAAAAACAAAAAATAGAAATAGTTTTGGTTGGAGGTTTGAAATGGAGCAAAAGGTGGCAGGCAATCTGGTCATCATAGGCGGTGCCGAGGACAAGGACGGGGAATGCAAAATCCTAAAGGAAGTTGTCCGGTTGGCAGGCGGCAAAAAAGCCTGCCTTGTTATTATAACGGCCGCCGCCACATCACCTAAGAAGGTGGGTGGTGAATACAAGGAAATATTTTCCCGACTGGGCGTTCCGGAAATAAAGCTGCTCAACATAAGGGACAGGGGGGACGCCCAGGACGGGGATCTTATTTCCCTATTGAATGATGCTACATGTATATTTTTCACTGGCGGTGACCAGTTAAGGATAACCAGTTTAATAGGAGGTACCCGGCTGAATGAAGAACTGTTCAGAAAATATCAAAAGGGCGTTGTTCTGGCCGGTACCAGTGCCGGGGCATCGGCAATGAGCGAAACCATGATAGTGGAAGGAGAAAACGATGATGCGCCGCGGAAATGTACCCTTAAGATGGCTCCCGGCTTGGGAATGCTGGAAGGGGTGGTAATAGACCAGCACTTTGCCCAAAGGGGCAGGATAGGACGCCTGTTGTCGGCCATTGCTCAAAACCCCCATATCCTTGGCATAGGTATTGACGAAGATACGGCGGTACACGTTACGCCCGACGGTGTGTTTAAGGTCTTGGGTTCACAGGCGGTGACGGTATTGGACGGTAAGGATATATCCCATACAAACGTATCGGAATTAAATCCAAAGGAAATTCTGTCCATAACCGATGTCCGGCTCCATGTTTTATCACCTGGTTATAAGTTTGATTTAAAAACCAGAAGGTGTATTGGGCATAAAGAACCGAAGGTTTAAATAAGCTGCAGTTTGGAGGATAGGCATGCAGATTATCAGCATAAACAGTTTGCGGGGAAGAAATATATACAGCCATAACCCGGTAATCAAGATGGTTGTGGATATTAGTCCATACGGGGAGACTCCCACAAGTAGGCTGAAGTCCTTTAATAAAAACATAATTAAGCTGTTGCCAGGGCTTAAGGAGCATCATTGTTCCAAGGACATCCCCCTCGGGTTTGTACAAAGGTTGGAAGAAGGTACATATCTGGCCCATGTTATAGAACATGTTGCCCTGGAGATACAAAACATCCTGGGCTATGACGTTGCCTTTGGCCGGGCAAGGGAAACGGAAACAAGGGATGTTTATTCTATAATTTATGCTTATGAAATAGAACGGGTGGGCATCGGCGCCGGGAGACTGGCGGTGGAGATAGTTGATGCCCTGGCCCGTGGCAGGGTGCCCAAAATAAAGGGCAGGCTCAATAAATTGAAGAAAATCGGCCGTGAGAACGATTTCGGGCCGAGTACCAAGGCAATAATCCAGGCGGCAAAGGAGAGGGGTATACCGGTAAATAGGATAGGCAAGAGTAATTTCGTACAATTGGGTTACGGTAAGTATAAAAAACGGCTGGAGGCTACCATATCCGAGAATACCGGCTGTATATCGGTGGATATTGCCTGTAACAAGACCATAACCAAGGAAGTATTGGAATCGGTGGGCATACCCGTGCCAAGGGGCGGGGTATGTACTTCACTAAGGGAGGCCTTGGAAATATGCGATGATATAGGATATCCGGTAGTCATAAAACCCGAGAAGGGCAACCAGGGCAAGGGCGTATCCCTGAACATCAACAGCAGCGACGAGGTTAAGTTAGCTTTTAAACTGGCCAAGAGGATAGATAAAAACGTCATCGTGGAGAAATATATCCCGGGTAATGATTACAGGATACTGGTAGTCCAGGACAGGGTGGTGGCGGTGGCCCAAAGGATACCCGCCCATGTGGTAGGGGACGGACACAGTACGGTTGAGCAACTGGTGCGGAGGGTGAACCAAAGGGATGATAGGGGAGACGACCATGAAAAACCCCTGACAAAAATCAAGATAGACGAAATAAGTCATTACCTGCTTAAAAAACAGGGCCTGGATACAGGCAGCGTTCCGGCCAAAGGCCGTATTGTATATCTTAAACCCAATGCCAACCTCAGCACCGGCGGTATTGCCATAGATGTTACCGATAAAATTCATCCCTATAATATCGACATAGCCCTCAGGGCGGCGAGGGCTATAGGGCTGGACGTAGCAGGCATTGATGTGTCAATCCCCGACATTGCATTACCCATGTTGGAGACGGGGGGTGCGGTTTTGGAAGTCAATGCCGCTCCCGGTATCAGGATGCATCACTACCCTTCCCAGGGCAGGGGCAGAAACGTGGGTAAGGCCATAGTGGATATGCTGTATCCTCTCCACAAGAACTATACCATCCCTATCGTATCGGTAACCGGGACCAACGGCAAAACAACCACCGCCAGGATGATTAGCCACATAATACGGGGTATGGGACTGACTGTGGGCATGACCTCCACCGGAGGTATTTTCATTAACGATAAATGTATATTAAAAGGCGACACTACCGGCTTTGAAAGCGCACAGATAGTGCTCCAGGACAAGAGCGTGGAAGCGGCCGTATTGGAGACTGCCAGGGGTGGTATTATAAGATCGGGGTTGGGATATGACCTGGCCAATGTGGGAATAATAACCAATATCTCGGAAGATCATCTGGGCGTGGACGGTATTTATACCCTGGAGGATATGGCCTTTGTAAAATCCCTGGTGGTGGAGGCCGTGAAGGACGACGGATACAGTGTGCTTAACGCCGACGATCCCATAGTGGTGTCCGTCTCATCCCGGGCTCGGGGCAGCATAATTTACTTCTCCCGATGCTGTAACAACATTATCGTGCAAAAACATGTTTCCCAAGGGAATACCGGTGTGGTTCTAAAGGAAAACTTTATCACGGTTATAAACGGGGAGACCACAACAAAGGTGATAGAAGTAAACCAGATACCGGCCACCCTGGGCGGAAGACTAAAATACAATATTGAAAATTCTTTGGCCGCGGTGGCGGCGTGTTGTGCCCTGAATATACCGGTGGATATAATATTCAAGGGCTTGAAGACCTTTTACACCGACGAACTGCAAAACCCCGGCAGGTTTAATATATTTAACGTGGGTAATTTCAGGGTAGTGGTAGATTACGGCCATAACAAGGCCGGGTACAAGGCGGTGTTAGAAGGAGCAAAAAAGATGGGAGCTACCCGACTTGTGGGTATAATCGGCGTGCCCGGTGATAGGGACAATGAGTCCATAATGGACATCGGTAAAATATGCGGGCAAATGCTGGATGAGATAATAATTAAGGAAGATTCGGACACCAGGGGCAGGAAGGTGGGCGAGGTCAGCCGGCTATTGGAAATGGGGGTAATATCCTCCGGCAAGTCCAGGAAAGCGGTTAAGATTATATTAAGGGAAGAAGAAGCTTTAAAGCATGCCATGTACAATGCCCAGCCGGGGGATATGATAATAATATTTTATGAAAAATTGGATGTTATACTGGATATCATAAAAGAGTATTCAAAGGCTATGGAACAAACTTTGAAAAAGCAGACTTATATGGAAGCTCCCCTTATCAATTAAATTCCGGTCTCGGTTTATTCAATTTAACCTTTTACGCGGTAGGATAAAAGACTGTCCCGCCATTAGTCTTGTCTTAACGGTGGCACGCCTAATTTTTACTGTTAACTATACTTTCATATAAGAGCACTGATTTTGAACTTAAGCAAAATAAAGGGCCGGATAAACCGGCATTTTTTGTACGTAATATGGCGCGGAGAAGCCCGTAATGATCTTCGCTTTGGCAGATATAAATCTTTACACACCTATATACAATCTTCCGACTGCATACAAGCATTACAAAACCCATATCTACCTGCGCTCGGCCGTTAAAGATAGCTACGGAACCTACTGCAATCTCCCGACTGCAGCACATCCCACGTTGACCGAACAGACTACCCTAAGGCAACTTCGCAACCCTTAACAGCCTTAGCTCGATCATTGCACATCCTTTTTGACCATTGGACAACAGTCGGGCTGACCAACAGCCATACAGGACATACAACAATCTGCCCGCCGGCCGGTATTGAACCGGACATGACCCAATAACGACCTTTGGCCGAATATTATAAAGCCTCCACCCTATAATACTCTTGGCTCGACCATTACGGACCCCTTGCATCAGTTATTATAACCGGGGGTTGGTCAATTATATCATGAAAAAAGTGGCACCCATATCTGTAGGCTTTATGTTGCAATATTCTTGGATATGGATAAACCTTAGGGTATGGGAACCTGTTTAGGTTTCATTTCTTCAAAGGTGGTTATATACTTAATGCCCATTTCCTTCAATTTTTCAAAGATGGGTTCAAATTTGAACCCAATATGCTGCAAACGATGGGCGTCGGAGCCCATGGTGATTATCTCCCCGCCCAGCCGGTGATACCTTTTTATTATATCCAGGGAGGGTATGGGACCCTTAGGTTGCCTTCGGTATCCCGAAGTATTGATCTCCAGGCCCTTGCCCCGGGATATCAGGAGCATAAGCAGCCTATCCAGCAATTCATCGCAGCAATGGTTATAGACTAAGGGTTGGGGGTTGTAAAGGGCCACCGAATCCAGATGCCCGATTACGTTAAAGACCGAAAACTTTTCCACCATGGCCAGCAGCTCTCGGAAAAAGTCCTCGTAGGCCCGGTCTGTAGTCCTCGACCTAAAATATTCGCCGTTGAACAGGTCCTCTCCGTTAACGCCGTGGACCGACGCTATTACAAAGTCAAAGGTATAATCCTTTATCAGGTCAAGGGTGTCGTCCAATACATGGGGCTGGATGCCAACCTCTATACCCTTTCTTATCTTTATATCCCTATTTAAATGCTGGGCCCTTTCGATGGCCTCCAGGTATTCGGGTATATTAAGTTGGAATGTGTATATGGGATCCGGGTAGTCAATATCGATATGATCGGTAAAGGCTATCTCGGTTAGGCCTAAAGCAATGGCCCTTTTGCAAGCACTGTCCATGTCCATGGTGCTGTCGGAAGAAAAATTGGAGTGTATGTGGTAATCTATCATTTTTTGCCTCCGGGTATTTAATGTTGCAGCGTCATATGGTATTTTATATGTGTGGATATAAAAAGTCAATGTTATATACATATTATAACTAATAAATAAATACGGAGGTTTGGTTAATGAACAAGGAACAGGACAAGGCTTTAGAACTACAGGAAAGTTTAACCTACAAGAAAAAGAGCGTATGGAGCGATGATGTCAAATGGAGCGTTGAGGATGTTATGGTCTTTGCCCAGGAATACAAGGACTTCCTGGACAGTTCCAAGACTGAACGGGAATGCCACGACAAGATAGTGGAAATGGCAAAGGATAATGGATTTATCGACATCAACGACACAAAAAAGAGCATCTCACCCGGAGACAGGGTATATTTAAGTCACAGAGGCAAGGCGGTTGCCCTGGCCGTAATAGGTCATAAATCTTTGGAGCAAGGATTCCGCCTGATAGGGTCCCATATAGACAGCCCCAGGCTGGATTTGAAGCCCAACCCTCTTTATGAATCAGAAGGCTTAGGCCTGTTTAAAACCCATTACTACGGCGGCATAAAAAAATATCAATGGACGTCGATACCCCTGGCCCTTCACGGGGTAATAATAAAGGAAAACGGTGAGAAGATAGAACTGTCCATTGGCGAGGAGGACGACCAGCCCATATTTTTCATCAGCGATTTATTGCCCCATCTTGCCCAGGAACAGATGAAGAAAAAGGCTGCCGATGTGATAACCGGCGAAAACCTCAATATTATTGCCGCCCATATACCCTACTGCCATGACGAAAAGGTAAAGGACAGGGTAAAACTAACGGTGCTTAATTATTTTTATGAGCGTTACGGATTGAAGGAAGAGGACTTTCTGAGCGCAGAGATAGAAATAGTTCCTGCCTATAAGGCAAGGGACGTGGGGGTGGATAGATCAATGATAGCTGCCTATGGCCAGGACGATAGGGTGTGTGCCTTTACCTCTCTTAAGGCCGTTTTGGAGGTAGAAAAACCCCAATTTACGTCGGTGGCCGTATTCATGGACAAAGAAGAGGTGGGCAGCATGGGTAATACAGGGGCCCAGTCCAGGATGCTAAAAAATTTCCTTGCCCAGTTGATGGACGCTACCCAGGAAGGTTTTGACCAGTTGAAGCTTAACAAATGTCTAACCAATGGAAAGGCCCTGTCGGCCGATGTAACCAATGCCATTGACCCTGACTATACCGATGTTAGCGATAAATTGAATTCCGCCTACCTGGGTATGGGCGTGGCGCTGAATAAGTACACGGGATCCAGGGGTAAAAGCGGGGCCAGTGATGCCCATGGCGAGTTCATGGCCTATATAAGGCGCCTACTTAACAAAAACGGTATTCCATGGCAGGTGGCCGAACTGGGCAAAGTAGACCACGGCGGCGGGGGTACCATTGCACAGTTTTTGGCCAATGAGGGCATGGACGTGGTGGATTGCGGTGTACCCCTTCTTTGCATGCACGCCCCCTTGGAGATATCCAGCAAGGGAGATGTATACGCCACCTACAAGGCCTATAAAGCGTTTTTCATAAATTAAAAACAAAAATAAAAAAAGCAATAAAAGCAATTTTATTGCTTTTTTTATTGACATAACACCACCGAGATAATATAATTGAGTTAGTTCATTTCACTACCACGTTACAACTTTAGCGTGATAAAGCATAGGGTTGAGGGGAGGCTGCTAATGAAAAAGTATAGACTGCAAATTCCTGAAGGCGTGCAGGATTATCTGGTGGATGAACAGTACAACAAGCTGTTGATAGAAGATAAAATAAGAAAAATATTCGATAGCTATGGTTACGATGAAATAAATACACCTACCTTCGAATACTACGATGTCTTTTCCGGCGATGATGTCATAATAGACGATGAAAGCATGTTCAAGTTTTTTGATAGGCGGGGCAGGATCATGGTACTAAGACCGGACATGACCACGCCCATTGCCCGGATGGCTGCCACCAAGCTGCAGTCAAATCCCCTGCCTTTGAGGTTGTCCTATATTTCCAACGTTTTCAGATATGATGAGCCCCAGTTCGCGCGCCAGCGGGAGTTTACCCAGGCCGGTGTGGAGCTGCTGGGCAGCCGAAGTTCCCAAGCTGATGCGGAGGTGGTCTCGCTGGCCATTACCGTCCTTGAAAGGGTGGGCCTTAAAAATTTCCAAGTAGAGCTGGGTCAGGTGGAATTCTTTAAATCAATAATAGACGGCATAAATTTGACGGATGGGCAGGTAGAAAAGTTTAGGGCACTGGTGGAAGAAAAGAACATGGTTGCCCTGGAAGGTTTTTTAAACAACCTTGAACTGCCCGACAAGGTTAGAGAAACGGTTTTTATGCTACCCAAACTGTACGGTGGAATAGAAGTAATAGACGAGGCGGCCAAACTTACCAATAACGAAAAAGCCCTGGAGGCCCTAGACAATCTTAAGGATATATACTGTCTGTTGAGGGACAGTGGTCTGGAGCAATATATTTCCATAGACCTGGGTATGGTCAGCAGTCTGCAATACTACACCGGGACCGTCTTTAAGGGTTTTACCAGGGAGTTGGGGTTTACGCTGCTGGGTGGAGGACGGTATGACGCATTAATGGGAAATTTCGGTCAAGATATGCCGGCAACCGGCTTTGCAGTGGGCATCAAACGTATTTTGGTAGCCCTTGGAAAGCAGGACATGCTTGTAAAAAAACCGGCGGTGGATTTTTTAGTGACCTATCACAGAGAAAGATACGCCGTTGCCGTAAAGATAGCCGATCGTCTCAGGGATATGGGATATAGGGTGGAGGTCGACCTGGAAGGCAGACCGGCGCAGGAAATTTTAAAGCAGCGCGGAGGGACGGATACGATTATAGAGATAGGTCAAGATCTGAAGATTAAGACATTGGATTCCCAAGACGGTGGGTGCATGATTGAAGATATAGGTAAATGGCTATGGGAATTGGATAAACAGTATTGGGGGAATGAAGGATGAGTTATTTGACCATCGCCTTGGCAAAGGGCCGACTGGCCGAAAGGACGGTTGAATTATTCGAAAGGGCGGGAATAGACTGTAAAGCATTAAAAAAGCCCACAAGAAAGCTGGTGCTGGTGGATGAGGATCAAGGTCTTAAGTTTATATTGGTTAAGCCCAGCGACGTGCCCACATACGTAGAGTATGGGGCGGCGGATTTAGGTATTGTGGGAAAGGATACCCTTTTGGAGGAGTCCAAGCCATTGTACGAAATGCTGGATTTGGGTTTTGGTCGGTGCCGGATGGTGGTAGCAGGTTTTCCCCGGCATAGAACCAGGCCCATAACATTGGCCAATAAACGAGTGGCCACAAAGTATCCCAATATTGCCATGAACTATTTCAGGGCCAAGGGGGAGACCATTGAAGTAATAAAGCTAAACGGTTCGGTGGAACTGGGTCCCATAGTGGGGCTTTCCGATGTCATAGTGGATATAGTGGAAACCGGCAATACCCTCAGGGAAAATGGATTGGTGGTATTGGAAGAAATTTGTGATATAAGCGCCCGTTTGGTGGTCAATCGTGTAAGCCTGAAGATGGAAAGCTCAAAGATAAATAACTTGATTACACGAATAGACGGTGTTTTGAAGGAGGAAGGCAATGATAGAGATTATTGATTGTTATGCCCAAGGCAAAGATGTCCTATTGGAAAAGATCCAAAACCGTTCACGGCTGGAAAGTGAAGATATCGGGGCCAAGGTAGAAGAAATTTTAGAAAATGTTAAACAATTGGGAGATGAGGCCCTCTTTCAATATACTCTGGAATTTGACGGGGTGGAGCTTAACGCGGGCAACATTAAGGTTACCCGAGATGAGATAGAAAGGGCATACGACAGGGTGGATGATTATCTGATAGAAGTTATGAAGGAAGCTGCCTTAAACATTAAACAATACCATGAAAAGCAGCTGGAAAAATCCTGGATAGATACCAAAGATAACGGTACCTTTCTGGGCCAGCTGTACCGTCCCATGGAAAGGGTGGGGGTATACGTACCCGGTGGCAGGGCTGCTTATCCGTCATCGGTGCTTATGAACGTAATTCCTGCCAAGGTGGCGGGCGTTAAGGATATTGTTATGGTATCACCGCCTTCCCAGGAGGGTGAGGTATACAGCAATGCACTGGTGGCCGCCAATGAAGCGGGAGTGACCGAGATATACAAGATAGGCGGTGCTCAGGCAATAGCCGCCCTGGCCTTCGGCACACAGACCATAAAAAAGGTTGATAAGATAGTAGGCCCGGGGAATATATACGTGGCCTCTGCCAAGAGAAGGGTGTTCGGTTATGTGGACATCGACATGATCGCCGGGCCCAGCGAGGTGCTGGTGCTGGCCGATGAAAGTGCAAACCCGAAATACATTGCTGCCGATTTGCTGTCCCAGGCCGAACACGATCCTATGGCTTCGGCCATACTTGTTACCAACAGCTACCAAGTGGCGGAAAAGGTCAAGGAGCAGCTGATAAGCCAGTCAGAGGTTTTAAGTACCAAAACCGTGATAAAAGAGTCCTTAAAAGAGTACGGCGCTATAATTGTGGTAAGGGATATGGCAGAAGCTGTAGAAATAGCCAATATTATTGCCCCTGAGCACCTGGAAATTATGGTGGATAGGCCCATGGAAATGCTGGGCAAGATAAAAAATGCCGGGGCCATATTCCTAGGCGGATATTCACCCGAGCCTTTGGGGGATTATTTTGCCGGACCCAATCACGTGCTACCCACCGGTGGTACGGCCAGGTTCTTTTCACCCTTAAGCGTTGATGATTTCATCAAAAAAAGCAGCATCATTTATTACAACAAGGGTGCTCTCAAGAAGGTGGGGCCCAAGATAATAGCCTTTGCTAAGTCGGAGGGGCTTACGGCCCATGCCGCTTCGGTAAAAGTGAGGTTGGACGATGATGAATAGGTTTATCAGGGAAGATTTGAGGGATTTTGTACCTTATAATGCCAACCAAGTAGCCTGTCGGGTAAAATTGGATGCCAACGAAAGTCCCTACGATGTTCCCGATGCCGTAAAGCAAGAGATATTGGCCGCTCTGCAGGGTGAATGGGACTATAACCTATATCCCGACTCTGACAGTACCAGGCTCAGGGGGGTTATAGCCGAGTATCTCGGTGTTGAAGATGAAAATATCCTGGTGGGCAACGGTTCGGATCAGCTAATAAAGATAATAATAAGCAGTATTACCGGTAGCGGTGACCGGGTGGTATGTCCGACCCCTTCCTTTGGCATGTATAAAATATCTACCGTAATTGCAGGGGCAAAACCGGTGGAGGTGTCCTTGGACGATGAATTCCAATACGATTTGGATAAATATATGGAGGCATTGGATAAACACAAGCCCAGGGTAGCCTTTATCTGTATACCCAATAACCCGACGGGGTGTGTACTGACCAAAGACCGGGTATTGTCGATAGCAAAGGCCTTTCCCGACACTGCTTTGGTGGTGGATGAGGCATATTATGAGTTCCATGGCACGACACTGGTTGATAATATAAACCGGTATGACAACCTGATAGTGCTCAGGACCCTGTCAAAGGCCTTTGGGCTTGCGGGGCTGAGGGTTGGTTATTCGGTAGCCTGCCAAGATCTAACCCGCCAGCTTTATAAGGTAAAGCCGCCATATAATTTAAGTACCTTTTCCCAACAGGCGGCGATGGCCATACTGAAACACCGGGACATAATAAGAAAAAGAATAAATACCATTGTGGCCGAAAGGCGCAGAGTATATAACGCCCTTAAGGAGATGGCGGGCATAAAACCTTATCCTTCCTCGGCGAATTTTATTCTGGTAAAATGCGATAATGGACAAGAAGTTTATGAAAAATTGCTGGAGGACGGTATACTGGTCAGGAACTTCGGTTCCAAAGGTGCATTGAGCAATTGTATCAGGGTATCAATCGGCACCCCGGTCCAAAATAATGCCTTGTTAAGATCTTTAAAGGCCATAACAGGAGGTAACGGATAAAATGAAAAACAGGTGCGCGGAAGTAAACAGAAAGACGGCCGAAACCGATATAAAGCTCACCCTTGACGTGGATGGCGGTGGCAAAGCCGACATTGATACAGGGATAGGTTTTTTTGATCACATGCTCATTATCTTTGCCAAGCACAGTCTGATGGATATCAGCATTACATGCAAAGGCGATCTTGAGGTGGACGGTCATCATACGGTGGAGGATGTCGGCATTGTACTGGGTATGGCGTTGAAAAAAGCCCTGGGCGATAAAAGGTCCATCAACAGGTACGGACAAATAACCCTGCCCATGGACGAGGCCCTGGTTTCTGCCTGTGTGGATGTAAGCGGCCGTCCCTTGCTGGTACTTAAGGGTGAGGTGCCCCATGGTATGGTGGGGCAGTTCGACGGACAATTATTGGAAGAATTCCTCAGGGGCTTTGCCCATAACAGCGGTATGACCATCCATATTAACATACACTACGGTATCAATACCCACCATATAATAGAAGGGGTTTTTAAGGCCCTGGCCAGGGCGGTGAGGCAGGCGGTGGCCATAGACGATAAAATGGAGGGCATACCTTCTACCAAGGGCGTGTTATAAAGGAAGGGCTCATAGATGTTTTTCAAACGTTAGGATTTAAAATACTGAAGGATTTTGGAGGGCTGTAGTTATATGATCATATATCCGGCAATTGATCTTAAACAAGGGAAATGCGTGCGACTGCTCCAGGGTGATATGGATAAAACCACCGTCTACAGTGAAAATCCGGTTGAAGTGGCCCAAAGATGGGAGGCCCTCGGTGCCAAGTTTTTGCATTTGGTGGATTTGGACGGTGCTTTTTCCGGCGATAATCCCAACCTGGACATAATTAAAGATATAGTCCAATCGGTAGACATTCCGGTACAGGTAGGGGGCGGTATTAGGGATTTAGACAGGATAAAACTGATGCTGGAGGATATCGGGGTGGCCCGGGTTATAGTCGGGACTGCAGCAGTGGAGGTACCCGGTATGGTAAAAGCGGCGGTGGATACCTACCGTAGCAGGATAGCCGTGGGGCTGGATGCTAAGGATGGAAAGGTGGCTACCCGTGGCTGGGTAAAGAACAGCCGGCTGGATGTACTGGCCCTTGCCCGGGATATGGAGGATATGGGCGTCAGTACCGTCATTTATACCGATATTGCAAAGGATGGAATGCTTACAGGTCCCAATCTGGAAACCACAAAAGCGCTGGTGGAAAACACCGGTATGGACATTATCGCCTCCGGCGGTGTCAGCCGTTTGGAGGACATATCCAGACTTAAAGCCATAGGCGTATCCGGGGTAATTGTCGGTAAGGCATTGTACACCGGAAAGATAGACTTAAGGGAGGCATTAAGGATACAGGAGGGATAAAATTGCTGATAAAGAGAGTAATACCTTGTCTGGACGTGAACAAGGGCAGGGTGGTAAAGGGCGTGAAATTTGAAAACTTAAAGGATGCCGGCGATCCGGTGGAAATTGCTTCGCATTACAACCGGGTGGGGGCGGATGAATTGGTATTTTTGGATATAACGGCATCCGCCGAGGGTAGAGACATAATGACAGATGTTGTAAGGCGCACTGCCCGGGAAGTATCTATACCCCTTACGGTGGGAGGCGGTATAAGGACCGTTGAGGATGTTGAAAATATTTTGGAGGTAGGTGCCCAAAAAATTTCCATAAACTCCGCCGCGTTGAAACGTCCCCGATTGATAACCGAAATAGCCGAAAAATTCGGATCTCAATGCGTGGTGGTGGCCATAGATGCGAAAAAGAGGAAAGAGGGCGGCTGGGATGTATACCTAAACGGCGGCAGGGTGAATACAGGTAGAGATGTGCTGGATTGGGCGGTGGAGGTTGAACAGGCCGGAGCAGGTGAGATACTCCTTACCAGCATGGACGCAGACGGTACAAAGGACGGGTACGACGTCGAGTTGACTGCAGCCGTGGCTAATGCTGTAAAAATACCGGTCATAGCATCGGGCGGCGCCGGCAGGCTTGAACATTTTTATGATGTAATAACCCGTGGCGGGGCGGATGCCGTATTGGCAGCTTCGTTGTTTCATTATCGGGAGCTGGAAATAAAACAGGTAAAGGAATACCTAAATTCAAAGGGCATACCTGTAAGGCTATAGATAAATGGAGGACTAAATATGATATCTTTGGATAAAATCAAATTTGATGATAATGGATTAATTCCCGCCATTGTCCAGGATGTTAACACCAATCAGGTACTGATGATGGCTTATATGAACGAGCAATCACTCCAAAAGACCATTGACACGGGACAAACCCATTTCTACAGTAGGAGCAGGAAGGTTCTGTGGCACAAGGGTGAAACCTCCGGACACTTCCAGTTGGTTAAGTCAATAGACTACGACTGCGACGGCGATACACTTCTGATAAAGGTGGATCAGGTTGGCAATGCCTGTCATACCGGTTATTATTCATGTTTTCATAACAGGTTGGCAGGGGATGGAAAAACCGACCGTCAAAGGTACGGCCCTGGTTCCGATCAATTGGGGAATATATTAAAGGAATTGTATGCCGTGGTCAAAGACCGCCGGGAAAATCCCAAGGAAGGTTCCTATACCAATTATTTATTTGATAAAGGCTTGGATAAAATATTGAAGAAAGTGGGCGAAGAATCGGCCGAGACCATCATAGCAGCCAAAAACAAAGATAAACAGGAGATAACATACGAGGTAGCCGATCTGTTTTACCATTTAACTGTGCTATTGGTGGAACAAGGAGTAGAACTTGAGGATATAGCTGCCGAACTAAAAAAAAGAAGGTAATTTGTGGGATTATTCTCATAATTCTGTCATCAGGCCGGATTAAAGAATATTTTCCGGTCTTAGTTACAGTGATAAAACAGGAAGTAATAATAAGTATTAATACGAAACCAGGAGAAAATCAAAAAAAACAGTGAAAAAAGCAAAAAAGTGATTTTTGACTTTATTTATTATGTGATATATACTAATACTTGCCGTTAAAACGGCCTGAATAAGGGGGGCGCATAGCTCAGCTGGGAGAGCACCTGTCTTACAAGCAGGGGGTCATAGGTTCGAGCCCTGTTGCGCCCACCATGTAATAAAAAAACGGCCCAGTAGTTCAGATGGTTAGAATGCCAGCCTGTCACGCTGGAGGTCGAGGGTTCGAGTCCCTTCTGGGTCGCCATACTAGCCTCGGTAGCTCAGTTGGTAGAGCAGTGGACTGAAAATCCTCGTGTCGGTGGTTCGATTCCGCCCCGAGGCACCATCTTGAGATACAAATCTTAAAAATTGTACGGTTTTACTTGCGGGAGTGGCTCAGTGGTAGAGCGTCGCCTTGCCAAGGCGAATGACGCGGGTTCGAATCCCGTCTTCCGCTCCATTTCTTTCGAGGCGACATAGCCAAGCGGTAAGGCAGAGGACTGCAAATCCTTTATTCCCCGGTTCAAATCCGGGTGTCGCCTCCATATTTTTTTTGCCGGAGTGGCGGAACTGGCAGACGCACAGGACTTAAAATCCTGCGGTCCCCATAAGACCGTACCGGTTCGATTCCGGTCTCCGGCACCAGCATAAATCTTAATAAGCATAAAGACAACGAAAGTGATGGTTCATCACTTTTTTTTAATTCTTAGAAAGGTTAGGGTTATGTACATACCGTTTTTGGCACGTGAAAACGTTAGCGCCGTTGTGGTATCCGGACAAGCGAACAAAAAATCAGTCGGTATCCTTGAAGATATGGGGATTGCCGTAATCAAGACCACCCGTGTTTCCCATTTGTACGACAGTATTGCCTACCATCCTGACATAGTTATCCATCCCATACAACGGCATCGTGTCATAGTTGCTCCCAATATTGATGAATCGTTAAAGGACAGCCTTAGGGCCTGTGGAATAGATTTTATTGTGGGGGATACCTTTTTGAAAAGAAACTATCCCTTCAATATTGCATATAATGTAGCAAGAATCGGGGAAACGGCCTTCCATAACGTAAAATATACCGACCCTGTCATTAAGAAATGTTATTTTAAAGACGGGATTAGGCTTATACATGTTAACCAGGGTTATGGAAAGTGTTCCGTCGTGCCGGTTGACCAAAATGCTTTCATCACCTCAGATATGGGATTGAAGAAGGCGGGTTACAGGGCAGGACTGGATGTACTGTTAATAAGGCCGGGGCATATAAAGCTTGAGGGTATGCCCTATGGATTTATTGGCGGCACATGCGGGTTTATAAAAAGGGATGTTATAGCCTTCTACGGTGATGTATACAGCCATCCGGACGGGGATTCCATCATAAAATTTTTACATAAATACGGTATAAAAGCCAGCATTATACATAAAGGCCCCCTGGAAGATATAGGCAGCATTATTCCCCTATAGTTTCCTATGTAATTATTTGAACATATATGATTGCAGTATACAAAAATATTGTAGTTCATATAATACTACAAGAAGGGAGTGATTTCATGGAAGTATGTACCATCGGACTTGATAAGACGGTCAAACAAACTTTTATCGATAAAATCAAGGCACTGCAATCCCAGGGTATATATATAGATTTTGAAGTATGTGAAACCGAAAATTTAGATTTTTGCCGATGCCGGCTCAATATAGATAAGCATATATACGGTAAGGACCAAGTTGAATTTGTAAGTGAAGATTTATTAAAACAAAAGGCGATAATGCATATTTCGGATGTATTATCCGATGTAATATTGGAAGATATGGATTGTATATTAATAAACCGTATTCTAAACAGCGAATATTGTTACTTTACAAAGGAGGAGCGTCAAAAGATAGGTGATCTTGCCTGCAAGGTATTTAACGGCTCCAGGGGCGAGAAAAAAAGGGAAGACTATAAAAGATTATGGAAGGATATCCTTTTTCAACGCCTGCTTTCACACTTTGATAATAGCGACCGTATAATAGTAGACGGTTTTATTCGGTTCAGAATGAAGGATTTCATGCAGGACATCGGTGAATGTGTGGCCATGGCTGTGGATGAATATCTCATAGAAAGGGAGTATAATGACTTTATTAAGTTGCTGAGATATTTTGTGGAAATCCAGGAACCTAAGTTCGAAGAGGTACATGTACTGGTGGGACTGGACAGGAAATACACCCTGCTTAACTCAGAAATGGAGATCATAGATAATGATATTTTAGAGGACTTGGCTAAGGAAATTTCCAATGACGATATCAGCCATGACGACTTGCTTATAAGTTCATTAATTACCATAGCACCAAATAAAATTATAATACACAATAAGGAAAGGATGAAAAACCAGGAACTTATAGACACCATAAATAACGTTTTTTACGGTAGGGTGAACGTGGTGAGCACCCAGAACAATATAAATAATAATGAATAAAAGCAGTTTTTTTATTATAAGCAAAGGATTTCCGGGCAATGAATTTTTTCAATGGCTTTTTGCCAAAGCTTTAATGTTGGGGAATCCTTGTTTTTATTGTTAAAGTAGCATACCGGCCATCAGGCATAAGCTAAGCTTGGGTAAAACATTGGCAGTGGTAAAAGACACGGTATTACTAAAAAAAGATATCACCTTACGGCATGGATTTACCGGGTTTTTGCACTGCGCAGAGTTGTCGCCGTTTAAAGACCTATGAAAGTTGTTACCGTGTTTTGGCGAAGAATACAGGTAAGCAGCAGGCTTGTTTTAAATATTGACATATGGAAATATTATTCATATAATTAGGATAAAATTGAATGATGATTATTTGCGATGAAAAGGACGAGTAGATTGAACCCAGCCTTAAAGAGAGTGCCAGGCTTGGCTGAAAACCGGCACAGGTATGGATTTTCGAAAACCACCTTTGAGCAAAACACCCCGGTAGGGTTATAACATCATGAGTTGGATACACGTATCAATTAGGGTGGAACCGCGGGATAAAATCCCGTCCCTTTAGGGACAGGGATTTTCCTTTTTATGATATGACAGAAAAATGTAATACGGAGGTATATTATATGATTACAATAATTTTGAAGGATGGTTCAAGGAAGAATTATGACCATCCGGTGACAATTCAGGAAATAGTCAAGGATATAAGCCCCGGGCTGGCCAGGGCGGCCGTTGCCGCACAACTGGACGGCAGGGTCACCGACCTGAATACCACGGTGGAGGAGGGTGAGCACACCCTTAATATATTAACTTTAGACAGTGACGAGGGTATGTCGGTCTATCGCCACACCACCGCCCACGTACTGGCCCAGGCGGTTAAACGTCTGTTCCCACAGGCTAAGCTGGCCATCGGTCCCTCCATAGAAAACGGTTTTTATTATGACTTTGACGTGGACAAACCCTTTACCGCAGAGGACTTGGAAACCATTGAAAAGGAAATGAAAAAGATAGTTAAGGAAGATTTAAAGCTGGAAAGGTATGAACTGCCCCGGGATGAAGCAATTACATTGATGGAGCAAATGAATGAGCCCTATAAGGTGGAGCTGATAAAAGAATTGGATGATGATGCCGTCATATCTTTCTACAAGCAAGGGGATTTTGTGGACCTGTGTGCAGGGCCCCATCTGCCGTCCACCGGCAAGATAAAAGCCATGAAACTTTTAAATGTTGCCGGGGCGTACTGGCGGGGTGATGAGAACAACAAGATGCTTCAGAGGATATATGGCACTTCCTTCAGCAAAAAGTCCCTTTTGAATGAATACCTTAAACGCTTGGAAGAAGCAAAGAAACGGGACCACAGAAAACTTGGCAAGGAACTGGACCTATTTAGCATCCACGAAGAAGGACCGGGGTTTCCATTTTTCCACCCCAAAGGCATGATAATAAGAAACTCCCTGGAAAACTTTTGGAGGGAAGAACATGCCAAAAGGGGGTATCAGGAAATAAAAACACCTATTATCCTCAACCGTGAGCTTTGGATAAAATCCGGTCACTGGGACCATTATAAAGAAAACATGTATTTTACCCAGATCGACGATATGGATTACGCCGTTAAGCCCATGAACTGTCCGGGCAGCATGATTATTTACAAGCGAAAAATCCACAGTTACAGGGATCTTCCTATAAGGATGGGGGAGTTGGGGCTGGTGCATCGCCATGAACTGTCGGGTACCCTCCATGGTTTGATGCGTGTCAGGAACTTCACCCAGGATGATGCCCATATTTTCATGACCCCCGACCAGGTCAGGGATGAGATACTGGGTGTAATAGAACTGGTGGATTATGTGTACGGGGTATTTGGGTTTAAGTATCACATCGAACTGTCCACTAGACCGGACAATTCCATGGGTTCGGATGAAGAATGGGAAATGGCTACCAACGCATTGGAAGAAGCGTTAAGGGCCAAGAATTTGGATTATAAGGTAAACGAAGGCGACGGTGCTTTTTACGGCCCAAAAATCGATTTCCACCTGGAGGATTGTTTGGGCAGGACTTGGCAGTGCGGTACCATACAACTGGATTTTCAAATGCCGGAACGTTTTGACTTATCATACATTGGCCAGGACGGCGAAAAACACAGACCGGTTATGATACACCGGGTAGTATTTGGCAGTATAGAAAGGTTCATTGCTATAATAACTGAACATTTTGCGGGTGCCTTCCCGGTTTGGCTTTCGCCCGTACAAGTAAAACTCCTGTCCATCACCGACAGGTCCAACGAGTATATCCTGAAGTTGGAGAAAAGGTTTAAGGAAGCCGGGTTTAGGGTGGAAACGGATTTAAGGAACGAAAAGATAGGATATAAAATTAGGGAAGCTCAGATGGAAAAGGTACCCTATATGCTTGTCATCGGCGACAAGGAAGTTGAAAGCCAAAAAGTGGCCGTAAGGATGAGGAAGGGCGGCGATGCCGGAGTGATGGACGTGGAAGAATTTATATCCCTTCTTCGTAAGAAAATCGATAACAAGGAAATTGATTAACTAGCTATTGACTTAATAATGTATAGTATGCTAATATAAGGTTTGTAAAACAAAGTAGAAGCTATCCACTTCTCACCTTACAGTCGATGATTGTAGGTTAATATGCGCCAGTTGATGCTGTCTTTAAGTGGGTAGGTTTTACCCACTTATTTGTTTTTTTAATAATTCCGGAGGTGAACAGATATTAGTAAAGATTTGTTAATTAATGAGGAGATAAGGGATAAGGAAGTTAGAGTCATCGATTCCAACGGTGAACAATTGGGGATAATGCCCATAAAACAGGCTCTACAACTTGCAGACCAAAGACAATTGGATTTGGTCAAGGTAGCTCCTCATGCTAAGCCGCCAGTGTGTAAGATAATGGATTACGGCAAATACAAATTCCAACAAAGTAAAAAAGAAAAAGAGGCCAAAAAGAATCAAAGGGTAATCAATGTAAAGGAAATTAGGTTGTCCGGGTCGATAGAAGACCACGACCTGGGAGTAAAGGCAAGAAATGCCATTAAGTTTTTGAAATCGGGAGACAAGGTAAAGGTTACAATAAGGTTTAGAGGCAGGGAAATGCGTCATACTGATATAGGGTATGGTGTTATGGATAGATTTACTGCTTTGATCGAAGAAGTTGGGCAGGTAGAAAGGAAGCCCAAAATGGAAGGCAGAAACATGGTAATGTTTATATCTCCAAAACAAGAATAACTTAAGGGAGGAGGAAACACAATGCCTAAAATTAAAACCCATAGGGGTGCAGCTAAAAGGTTTTGTTTGACAAAGAACGGAAAAGTAAAAAGGGCTAAAGCATACAAAAGCCATATCTTAACAAAGAAGTCCAGCAAAAGGAAAAGAGGTTTAAGAAAGGGTACGTATGTCAGTGCTGCTGAAGCAAGCATTATAAAGAAATTGATACCATATAAATAAGTAGCAGAGGAGGTAATGTTATGGCAAGGATAAAAAATGCCGTTAATGCCCGTAAGAAACATAAAAAGATACTTAAACTGGCTAAGGGCTATAGAGGCGCTAAAAGTAAGCAGTTTAGAGCGGCAAATGAAGCTGTTATGAAAGCTTTAGCCTATTCATATACAGGAAGAAAATTAAGGAAAAGGGATTTTAGAAAGTTGTGGATAACCAGAATTAACGCAGCATCCCGATTAAACGGCTTATCATATAGCAAATTCATAAGTGGACTTAAATTGGCAGGAATAGACATAAACAGAAAGATGCTTTCGGAGTTGGCAATTAATGACGCTAAAGCCTTTACACAATTGGTAGAAGTAGCAAAGCAGAAAATCAATGCTTAAAAGCGTATTAACCACCTAAAAAATTACCGCAAATTGCGGTAATTTTTTGTTAAGTCTCGGAAATAAAGGATTTAAAAATAAGGGATATAATAAAAAGAGGGTGAAGTGGGTGTATAATACATATTAAGCAATGGATTGTTAAGGTAAAAGATAGCACGGGGGTAAGTTATGAAAGAGGAATTAATAACCAGTAGAAATAATAAGTTGGTTAAGATGCTCAAAGGTGTCAAACGAAAAAAGGATAGGGACAGGCTTAACCTTTTTATGGTTGAAGGCAAGAAATCTATCGAAGAAGCCATGGCTTCACGTTTTGATATCCGGTATATGTTATACACCCCATCAATTCCTCCGGAGTTTGTTCAAAGGATGAAAAGCTTTTGTTCCGAAAAAGGTGTCAGGTTGATCAGGACAACCGACGAGGTTTTGGAATCGATGTGCGATACCGTTTCACCCCAAGGCGTTATCGGCTTTGTACAAAAGCCGGAATATTCCATTGACTATATTATTGCCCAGGACAACGTCTGTCTTCTTATCGGCGAAAATATCCAGGACCCAGGCAATGTCGGCACTCTAATCCGCACTGCCGATGCCGCCGGCTTGCAAGCCGTTATACTGTCGTTGGACAGTGCCGACCCTTTCAGTCCCAAGGTGGTAAGGTCGACCATGGGTTCAATTTTTCATATACCCGTCATTTGCCAACAGAATCTGGTTGGCGTTATAGATACTTTGTACGGGGCAGGATATCAAATCATAGCAACAAAAATAGAAAAGGACAATTATGTATGGGGGTTTGATTTTAGCCGTCGGTGTGCTCTGGTTTTTGGTAACGAAGGCAGTGGCATTACCGATGAAATTTCCGGTCGGTGTACCCATTCCGTCAGCATTCCCCTGTTGGGCAAGGCCCAATCCCTTAACGTGTCGGTAGCCGCCGGGATTGTGGTATATGAATTAGTACGTCAGAGAATGGGTATACTTCCTTGAATATATAAAACCGGTATGCTATAATAAATTTACCATTTCCAGCAGGGGAAAGGGGTCTATTCCGTGTCAAGTATAGATTTATTGTGGAAGATATTTGAAAAGACCGGGTCTTTAAAGGTATATTTATTGTACAAAATGTTGTCGGTAGTACATTAGAATATATTAAAGGCTGTGATGAAGAGATTCTATCACAAATCGTGCCCATAAAGAGAGGAAATGCCATGGGCTGCAAGCATTTCCATGGGATGGTGGTAGATGTTCACTTCTGAGCCATGGGCTGAAATGGTAGTAGGCCTTATCGGACTCCCGTTAGCGAAAAAATGAGGTCCATTATACGGCCTGGCCGTATAATGGACGAAATTTGGGTGGTATCACGTGGTTAAAGCCTTCGTCCCTTTGGCGAAGGTTTTTATTTTATGGAATATTGGTTTAAGGGAAGGTGAAAATTTTGAAAGAAAAATTAAACAATATTATGGAGCAAGCATCCCAAGAAATAAATAACGTTACCACGTATAGCGACCTGGAAGCCGTAAGGGTGAAATATTTGGGCAAGAAGGGTTTAATAACCGGAATTCTAAGGGGCATGGCAAATCTCGATGCTAACGAACGGCCTGTTATCGGACGACTGGCCAATACCGTAAGAAATAATATTGAAGACCTAATCTCCCAAAAGAGGCAAATTATAAGAAATATGGAAATGGAAAAGCGGTTAAAAGAAGAAACAATAGACGTAACTCTTCCGGCTAAGGGAGGCGTTTTGGGCGGAAAACACCCGCTAACATTGGTATTGGATGAAATTAAGGATATATTTATCGGTATGGGCTTTGAGATAGCAGAAGGGCCTGAGGTGGAGTACGATTATTATAACTTTGAGGCCCTTAATATACCCAAAGACCATCCCGCCAGGGATGTCCAGGATACCTTTTATATAAACGAAAATATCCTGCTCAGAACACAGACATCACCCGTCCAAATAAGGACAATGGAAAAAAATCGGCCGCCCATCAGGATCATCGTCCCCGGCAGGGTTTACAGATCCGATGAGGTGGATGCCACCCATTCACCGATATTTCACCAGATTGAAGGACTGGTGGTGGATAGGGGTATCACCATGGGTAACCTAAAGGGTGTGTTGGAGGTTTTGGCAAGAAAGTTATTCGGCAATAATATAGAGACAAAGTTCAGACCCCACCATTTTCCTTTCACCGAACCCAGTGCGGAAATGGATGTCAGCTGTGTGGTGTGCGGGGGAGAGGGGTGTAGGGTGTGTTCCAATACCGGTTGGATAGAGGTGCTGGGTGCCGGTATGGTTCACCCGAAGGTATTGTCCATATGCAACATTGACCCGGAAGTGTACAGCGGTTTTGCCTTTGGTATGGGCTTGGATAGGATAACCATGCTGAAATATGAAATAGATGATGTAAGATTGTTGTTTGATAACGATATAAGGTTTTTACAGCAATTTTAAGGAGGGATGATTGATGCTGGTACCCATAAACTGGTTAAAGGATTATGTTGATATAGATTGCGATATCCGGGAGTTCGCCGAAAAGATGACAATGTCCGGCAATAATGTGGAGGCTGTTAATAAGTTAGGCGAGGAAATCCGAGGGGTAGTGGTTGGCAAGATACTATCCGTTGAGCGCCATGCCAATGCCGATAAACTGTTGGTTTGTCAGGTGGATATCGGCAGCCGGGTACTCCAGATAGTAACCGGTGCAAACAATGTCAAGGAAGGCGACTGCGTTCCCGTTGCCGTTCACGGGTCAAGTCTACCCAACGGTATAAAGATTAAAAAGAGCAAACTAAGGGGCGTGGTCTCGGAAGGCATGTTATGTTCCGGTCAGGAACTACAGCTGACGGAAGATGATTATCCCGGTGCCGGGCAAAAGGGTATTCTTGTACTTGAGGGCGAGGACTGTAAGGTTGGACAGGATATTAAGGAAGTGTTGGGTATTGACGGTTATGTGGTTGATTTCGAGATCACTCCCAATAGACCTGACTGTCTCAGCATAATAGGCATGGCCCGAGAAACGGCGGCCACCTTGGCTACTGAATTAAAGTTGCCTGATGTAAGGGTGGTGGAGAATTCTCAAAAGGAAATACAAGACCTGGCATCCGTTGTAATAGAAGACAGCGATTTATGTTTTAGATACAGCAGTCGTGTGATAGAAAACGTAAGAATACAACCTTCACCGAAATGGCTGAGAAACAGATTAAAACAGGCCGGAGTACGGCCCATAAATAATATAGTGGATATAACCAATTACGTAATGCTGGAATACGGCCAGCCTATGCACGCCTTTGATTTGGATAAGATAGAGGGCCGTAAAATAGTGGTTAGAAGGGCAAGGGAAGGGGAGACCTTGGTCACCCTGGACAACCAAGAACGGCCTTTGGACAAGGATATGCTGGTTATTGCAGATGAGCAAAAGACCATAGGCTTGGCGGGGATAATGGGCGGCTTGAATACCCAAATAACGGAGGACACCGTCAATATATTGCTGGAATCGGCTACCTTTGAAAAGACGAATATAAGGCTTTCCTCCAAGAAACTGGGTTTAAGGACCGAGGCATCCTCAAGATTTGAAAAGGGACTGGATGCCAATATGACAGTATCCGCCCTTGACAGGGCTGCCCAATTAATAAACCAACTGTCCGCCGGTAGTGTCGTACGGGGTATAATAGATGTATATCCCAACCCCAAGAAAAACCGTGTTCTTAAAGTGCAGGCCGATAGCATCAACAGGCTGTTGGGAATAGACATAACCCCGGAAGAGATGTCAAAGTACTTGTCCCGACTGGGTTTTGTCGTGGAGGCAAAGGGTGGGCAATTGGTTATACAGGTGCCCAGCTTCAGGGATGATATAGAGGGCATAGCCGATATAGGGGAAGAGGTGGCCAGGATGTACGGTTATGATAACATTCCCGCCACTTTGATAACAGGCAGCGCCTCAGTAGGCGGTAAGACCCATACCCAACGACTGATGGACAGGTTAAAGGATGTTTTGAGCATCCAAGGTTTATATGAAATAGCCACCTATTCTTTCGTAAGTCCCAAGACGGTGGATATACTGCGAATCCCCGAGGGTGATAAGAGGCGCAATATGGTAAGGCTGCATAACCCTTTAGGCGAAGACCAGAGCGCCATGCGTACCTCCCTTGTATACAGTATGCTGGAGGTAATGGCCAGGAACATTAACAGAAACATTACCCAAGGTGGTTTCTTCGAAATAAGCAACGTATTTCTACCGAAGGAACTGCCCATGAAACAGTTGCCCCACGAGATTCTAAACTTGTGTGTCGGGATATACGGACCGGGAACAGATTTTTTCCGTTTAAAGGGTGTTATCCACAGCGTCTTCTCCCTTTTGAACGTACAAAATCCCGTGTATGAAGCAAAGGCTTCCCCTTATTACCATCCCGGTAGAAGTGCTGTTATCTATAATGACGGTACTGCCATAGGCGAAATCGGTGAGATACATCCCGCCGTAACAGAGAAATTCGACATAGACGAAAGACTGTATGTTGCAGAGCTGGATCTTTCTTACCTGTTGGCCTTGCCGGTCAAAAGGAAGAAGTACAAGCCGTTGCCCAAATTCCCCGCCGTTACCAGGGATTTGGCCTTAATTGTCAGTGATGAGGTAAGGGCCTTGGATATCCAGAACATAATTTATCAAATTGGTGGGGAGTTGATAGAGAGCATTACGCTTTTTGACGTGTATAAAGGCGCTCAAATCGAGAAGGGCAAAAAGAGCATGGCATATTCCATCACCTATAGGTCTGACAAGGAGACTTTAACCGACGATCGGGTGAACAAAATAGAAGCTAAAATCCTTAAGGCGTTGGAAGAGGAGTTGGCGGCAAAACTAAGAAGCTGATATCCCGCTGTCAGATTTGCCTCAAAATTCAAATAAAGCCGGCCGGCTATAATCGATTCAATGGACAATCGACGGACCTAGGAGCATATCACAAAAGGCATGTAACACTACATGCCTTTTAGTTATAAAATTTTTACTTTCCTCCGATGGATTTACATGCTATTTAACCATTGTAGAAAAAAATTACATCCTTTCCAAGAAATACGGCGTATTTTGTATAACGGTGTTGTAACAATTTGTCATATAATATATAATGATATATATACATCGAGTATGGGGGTATAGGCGTATTATGGATAATAAGACGAGAGCCGTAGTCAGGATAAACGGTACCGAATATGTGCTTAAAGGCTATGAAACGGAAGAATACATCCATAAAGTGGCTATTTGTGTCGATAAAAAAATGCAACAGATAGCAGAAAGGAATCCCAAATTAAGTACCAATATGCTATCGGTGTTGGCTGCTTTAAACTTGGCCGATGAACTTCTTAAGCTCCAAGATGAACATGAAAAGTTGAAAAAGGAATTTGCTTCCCTACAGGAAAGCCAAAGAAGTAACTACTCTGCTAAAGTCGATATTCCCCGTAGAAACAGGCGTTAAATTTAATTAGTGTTTAATTGAATATACTTTTTTAATAAGTCCGACAACACCAAATATTATATAGTATAATATTTATGGTACTTCTATGCCCTTACGGAAGGTTAGTACCATATATAAACCGGAGGTTGTTTATGGGCTTATTTTTATTGTTTATAGACGGCATGGGCCTAGGCGACGAGGATGCAGGTATAAACCCCTTTGTCAGAGCCTTTATCCCGAATTTCAAGGCTTTAATGAGGGACAATATGGTGCCTACCGATGCCACTCTGGGTGTAGAAGGACTGCCCCAAAGCGCCACCGGCCAGACCACATTATTTACCGGAATAAATGCTTCGCAGCTTTTGGGCAGACACCTGCACGGATTTCCCAACAAAGAATTAAGGCACTTGATAATGGAGCATAGCCTGTTGAAGAGACTTAAAGACAAGGGTTACAGGGTAGCCAACTGTAATGCCTATAGGGATGAATATGTATCCCAGATCCTAAAGGAGGATACTCTCGGAAAACGCAAGGTTCTAAAATCGGTTACTACCGTAGCCACCCTGGCGGCGGGTATAAGGCTGAGGACAATGGAGCACTTGTTAGAGGGTAGGGCAATCTACCATGACATTACCAACGAAATACTGCTAAAAAAGGGTTATAAAGTACCGCTGTCCGATGAAAACCGGGCTGTTCATACCATAATATCTTTAATGAAAGACCATGATTTTTTATTCTTTGAATATTTTTTAACCGACATAGCCGGCCATGGACAGCAAATGGATGTGTCGGTGGATATAATCCAGCTGCTGGATAGGTTTATCGGTAAGCTTATAAAAAACGTGGATTTAAAGAAAAATCTGATCATAATTACCAGCGATCATGGAAACATAGAAGATATAACAACTAAGACCCATACATTGAATAAAGTGCCGACATTTCTCATAGGCAGCGGGCAGGATAAGCTTAAGGGTGATATTAAATCACTGACCGATATCAGTCCGGCCATTGAAAAGGGTTTAACCCCCCTATTGGAAATGCCTAAGGCGCTTAACGTTTAGAGAAGGAAGGAATTTTGTGATGGAATTACTTGCACCTGCCGGAAGTATGGAGGCTTTGCAAGCTGCGGTTAAGGGAGGAGCCGATGCCGTTTATGTGGGAGGCACGCAGTTCAGTGCCCGACAATATGCAAAAAATTTCGATAACCGGCAGTTAGAAGAAGCAACGAACTTTTGCCATCATTTGGGCGTAAAGATATATGCTACCGTAAATACCCTTTTATCAAATAATGAACTGAAAGAAGCGGAAAATTTTATCAATCAAATATACGGTATGGGTGTAGACGGTGTTATTATTCAAGATCTGGGTTTAATGCGCCTTATAAGGCAGGCCTTCCCAGATCTTAAAGTACATGCCAGTACCCAGATGACCGTTCACAACACATTGGGGGTAAAGGCCCTGGAGAAAATGGGCTTTAAGAGGGTGGTATTGGCCAGGGAACTGGAAATCGAGGAAATAGCCCAGATTGCTGCCCATACCGAAATTGAGCTGGAAGTCTTTGTACATGGTGCTTTGTGTATTTGCTATTCCGGACAGTGTCTGATGAGCAGTCTTATAGGCGGTAGGAGCGGTAACAGGGGCAAATGTGCTCAGCCTTGTAGGTTGATCTATACCCTTATGGACAAAGACGGAAAAAGAATGAAGATCCAAGGTAAGTATCTGCTCAGTGCAAGAGATATATGCACCCTTAATTATCTGGCCCTATTCAAAAAAGCGGGAGTGACATCACTTAAGATTGAAGGCAGGATGAAAAAGCCGGAATATGTTTTCCATGTCACCTCGGCATACCGCAGGGCCATTGATAGCTTAAATGAGAAGGCTGGCTATATGCAGGATGACGATATGAAAAGGCTGATGCTGGCCTATAACAGGGGCGGGTTTTGGCCGGGGTACGCCTTTGACGGCAACAAAAAAACCTTGATAGCCCCGGAAAAGCCTGACAACTGGGGTCTTTTTATCGGCAAGGTAAAAAAATACAACGGCAAGACCGGCAGGCTTGTGTTAGAGTTGACAGAAGACATCAGCTTGGGGGACGGGTTAGAGATATGGCAGGATAACGGAAACACTGCCGGTATGTATATAAGAAATATCTATATAAACGGAAAACCGGTGGAAGGCGGTAAGGCAGGTCAGACGGTGGAGCTTAAAACCCATAAAGGCTTAAAAAGGCCCCGTATGGTGTATAAGACCTTTGACAAAAAATTAATGGGCAAGATGGAGGATGTCAATAGGTCAAGGGAAATACCGATATACTGCAAGGCCGTTATCAAAATGGGACGTCGGCCGTTGCTAGATCTTTGGGATGACCAGGGCAACCGGGTAAGGGTTGAGGGCAATCTCAATGCACAAGCTGCGATAAACAAGCCATTAACAGATGAGACAGTTAGGAAACAACTTTCCAAGACGGGCGGTACTGCCTTTAATGTAGCAGAGCTGGATGTTGAGCTGGAGGATAATGTATCTTTACCGGTTCGGGAGTTAAACGGTTTAAGGCGAATGGCTTTGGACCTATTGATAAAGAAAAGACTGGGCATAGACAGGAGAGGATCGGATATAAGCGGCTCGGAGGCAGAAGACAATGTAGCCCACGGATTCCCATGGATAAAGGATCTAATAACAGAAGAAAGTCCAACAGGGAAAGAGACAGGTCAAAGGATATATGAGGATATAAAACTTTCGCTGTGGACAAGGAGCGAAGAAATATTAAAGCGGGTGATCAAAACCCCCATCGATACCGTTTATTTTGTATACCATCCGAATATAAACCTGGACATTGTGGAAGGGGTCAGGTGCCGGGGTAAGAAGGTGGTACTGGCCTTTCCTCCCATAACCAGAAACAAAGATATGGAAGATATAAAGCTTTCCATGGCCGAATATTTCGATGGCGTCTTGGTCACCAACCTGGGTTTACTAGAGCTTTTTGCTGACTTGGGAGTGAAAATGTACGGCGATTTTTCGCTGAACGTCTTCAATAGTTTGTCGGTGGATCAGGCGGCACAACTCGGCCTGGCAAGGATTACCCTGTCCCCGGAGTTAACCGCCCGCCAGATTGATGATATAATAAAAAACAATGGGTCAATGGAATATGAATTGATTATCCATGGTTATTTACCGTTGATGGTTACCCATTGGTGCCCCGGAATTTTTTTGGAGCAGGGGGACGTTTCCGGAAAGGGTTGTGAATCTGGGTGGTGCTCCCGGGATTATATGCTGGTGGACAGGATGGGCCAAAAACTTAAAATATTTCCGTACACCACCGGTCATTATTGTATAAATCAGATTTTAAACAGTCAGTGTCTGTCATTAATGGACAGGTTTGAGCGTATAAAGGACTTGGGAGCCCGTTATCTAAGGATAAACGTTACCCTGGAAAAACCGGAGGAAATCTTGGAGATAATAGAAATCTACCATACCCTGATAGGATTAGACGGTCAAAGGGGTATCCCTGGGCATATCAAGGAAAGGATGGATAGGATAAACGCTCGGGGCTTTACACGGGGCCGTTATTTCAGAGGAGTATAAAGAATTTAAAGGGGAGAAAAACGAAAATTATGGACCGACGGGTTTTACGCATCCTGGAATTTGATAAAATACTAAGCATGCTTAAGGAACATACCGTATCGACACTGGGGGAGGACCATGCCCTTAGGCTTTTGCCTTCAACGGATATAGACGAAATAAAAGCCGAGCTTATGAAAACCTGTGAAGGGGTGGAGTATTTAGTTAAGAAAGGACAACCGCCCTTCGGACGTCTGACGGATATCAGCACAGCAGTCAAAAAAGCAAATATCGGTTCTGTGCTGTCGCCTCCCGAATTATTGGAGGTGGGCCGTGTTCTAAGATCGGGAAGGCATATAAAAAGGTACATTGAAGACGACAAGGATATAACCTCCCATGGTTGGGGCTTGTCCTCGATGGTGGAGGATATTGCTATTATTGCAGATCTGGAGGAGGAAATTTTAAGATGCATAACGGAGGAAGGGGAAGTGTCCGATGATGCCAGTTCAAGGCTTAGGAGCATAAGAAAAGACATACGGGAAAGCCATGGCAAAATACGGGATAAACTTAACAATATAATCCATTCTCCAAAATATCAAAAAATTTTGCAGGAGTCCATTATCACCATAAGAAACGGCAGGTATGTGGTGCCCGTAAAACAGGAGTACAAAAATTCCTTTCCAGGGCTGGTACACGACCAGTCGGCCAGCGGCGCCACCCTGTTTATTGAGCCCCTTTGGGCGGTGGAGCAAAATAATAGGATCAAGCATCTGGAGGCCGAGGAAAAAAGAGAAATCGAAAGGATACTGACGCAACTGACGCAGCATACAGCCGACTTCAGCGAGCAAATCCTAAAAAATATGGACATATTGGGCCGATTGGATTTAATATTTGCCAAGGCTAAATTGGCCCTGGAGATGGATGCCTTTGCACCCCGATTGACGGATGAAGGCTTTATGCAGCTAAAAAGCGCCCGTCATCCGCTTATAGATAGGGATAAGGTTGTGCCCATAGACGTAACTCTGGGAGGGGATTTTACCACTATAGTCATTACAGGTCCCAATACCGGGGGTAAAACCGTCACCTTAAAAACCATAGGTCTCTTGTCGGTTATGGCCCAGGCGGGATTGTTAATACCCGCTGACCGGCAGAGTACCGTCAATGTGTTTAAAAATATTTACGCGGACATCGGCGACGAACAGAGCATAGAACAAAGTTTGAGCACCTTTTCTTCCCATATGGTCAATATTGTATCCATATTGAATAGGGTGAAGAAGGGTGATCTTGTGTTACTGGACGAACTGGGGGCGGGTACCGACCCCACCGAAGGGGCTGCCCTTGCCATGGCTTTACTTGAATTCCTCCATAAAAAAGGAGTAAATACGGTGGCCACCACCCATTACAGTGAGCTCAAGGCCTATGCCGGTAATCGGAAGGGTATGGCAAACGCATCGGTGGAATTCGATATTACCACCCTTAGGCCCACCTATCGTCTGCTATTGGGACTGCCGGGCAAGAGCAACGCTTTTGCCATATCCGAGAAATTAGGCCTTTCAAAGGATATTATAGACCATGCCAAAAGTTTTTTGACCACCGAACATCGTTCATTGGAGGAATTGTTGGCACAAATAGAAAAGGACAGGCAGACGGCACGGTTGGAGAGGGAGGAAGCCCATCGCCTTAATCAGGAGGCCCGGGAAATCAAAGAAAAATATCAACAGCTTAAGGACAGGCTGGAGCAGCAGAAAAGTTCGATTGTTAAAGAGGCACGAATAAAGGCCCAAAGGATTCTGGAGGAGGCCCGATCTGCCAGTAAGGATATAATAAAGGAACTGAGGAGCCTAAAAACCGTTGAAGATGCCTCCCAACGAAACAAGAATATTGAACGAATAAGACAACGGCTCAAAGGGCATATTGACCGTACGGCCGATTATAATATGGAGGACCATGGCGAAGGCGATGAATTATACGATGCCGACTCTTCTGTAAAACCCGGGGATACCGTTTATATAACGGATTTAAAACAAAGGGGTACGGTTTTAAACCTTAATGGGGACAGCGACGAAGCCTTGGTGCAGGTAGGCGTTATGAAAATTAACGTTAAGAAAAGGGCCCTTAAGTTTATTGATGAACAAAAGGCCCAAACTCAGCGTTTGATCAGTACCTTAAACGGTGTGACGAAAAAGTCCCGACCGGTTAGCCTTGAACTGGACTTAAGGGGCAATAACCTTGAGGAGGCCCTGATATCGGTGGATAAATATTTAGACGACGCCTTTTTAGCGGGCCTGAGCGAGGTTACCCTAATCCACGGCAAGGGTACCGGTACATTAAGAGCGGGTATTCACAAGCATCTTAAACATCATGCCCATGTATCCTCCTTTAGGCTGGGTAAGTTTGGCGAGGGCGAAGACGGCGTAACGGTGGTACGGCTAAAATGATTGGCATTTTACCTTTATAAAATTTTTGATAAAATAAGCAGGGTTTTCCAAAAAAATGTAGAAATAATATACAGACTTATTAAGATAATATTAAAAAGTAGGGGTGATATTATGAACATTAACACTACACGGCAGTGCGACAGAAGGAACGAGCAACAAATGATACAGCATCTTGAGGACTTTAATCTTGATTTAAAATTTTCGGTAGGCATTTGGTATTTCAGTGACCACAGCAGCAGGTTCCATGCCCCGTTGGGCAAGGCAACTACCATCGAAGAGAGGCTGGATATAATAGCTTCATTGAAGGATTATGGCGTTTTAGGAGTAGAAGCCCATTATCCCAACGAAATAAATGAAAAAAACCTGCCCCTCTATCAAAAATTTGAAAAGGACACCGGCATTAAAGTAATTACCGTAATACCCAATTTATTCTATGATGATACATGGGAATTCGGTTCGTTATCCTCGCCCATCGACTCGGTAAGACAAAAGGCCATAGAAAGGGTAAAAATATCCCTGGAACTGAATAAGGAGCTGGACACCGATTTCGCAATTATATGGCCGGGAGGCGATGGATATGAAAACTTCTTTGGCATAGATTTTATAGCAGCCAGGGACAGGTTTGCCTATGGCATTGCCCAGGCCATGGATGAGGTTCCGGGAATACCGGTGGCCATAGAGCCAAAACCCTATGAACCAAGAGGTCGGATATATTATGGCATGACCGGGGAAGGCATTTTACTTGCCCAAAAAGTTGAAAAGGCACTAAAGTCGGATGTTAACAGGGAGATACTCAGCAGCGGACAGTCTTTGGTGGGCTTGAATCCCGAAATAGGACATGTACTTATGGGAACGGAGGATGTGCCCTATGCCTTTAGCCTGATAATGGAATACGGCAAATTATTCCATACCCATTGGAACAGCCAGCCTCTGGGGAATTATGACCAGGATCAAAATGTAGGTGTAATCATGCCGGAACAGGCGGAAGCCGCCCTTTATATCCTCAAAATGTATGGATACGACGGTTATTTCGGGTTGGATATAAACCCTGAACGAATGCCGGTTGAAAGGGCTGTAATAAATAATATAGAAGCTATAAAAAGCATGAACGACAGAATAAATGAACTGGACCATGCCGCCGTGTTGGCATGTACCTACAGACCGGATGAAAACCGAGGCTTACTGGAAGCACTGCTAATAAGGGCAAGGTCCAACGGCAAAACTGTCTTTTCTAAGCTGCCCGAAATAAAATAGACAATAAAAAAATGAGGATTTATACAGGAGGAAGTTTTATGGCATATTTACTGGGCATAGATATAGGTACCTCGGGGACCAAGACGGTATTGTTTGATGAAAGGGGAAATACCGTACACAGTGCCGTGGAGGAATATCCCATGTATCAGCCCCATATAGGCTGGGCTGAACAGCAGCCCCAAGACTGGTGGAACGCAGTGGTAAATACCATTAAGGAGGTTATAAAGAAATCCGGTGTTAATGCCCATGATATTAAGGGCATAGGCCTTTCGGGGCAAATGCACGGTGCGGTACTGCTCGACAAAGAATATAAGGTACTGCGGCCCGCCATAATTTGGTGTGATCAGAGAACCCATAAGGAATGTGATGAGATTACGGAAATAATCGGCAAGGAAAGACTGATAGAGCTGACGGCCAATCCTGCCCTCACTGGGTTTACCGCCTCTAAGGTCATGTGGATAAAGAACAATCAGCCGGAAATCTTTGAGCGTATCCACAAGGTACTGCTGCCCAAGGATTATATCCGGTTTATGTTGACGGGAGAATTTGCTACCGAAGTATCCGATGCCAGCGGTACCCAGTTTTTGAATATCGGTGAAAGAAATTGGAGCTACGAAGTACTGGATAAGTTGGGGATACCCCGAAACTGGATGCCGGATGTTTATGAATCAGCGGAGGTAAGCGGTACGGTGTCGGAAAAAGCGGCTTCGTTAACCGGACTGAAACAGGGTACTCCTGTAGTCGGCGGAGCAGGCGACCAGGCCGCCGGGGCGGTGGGTAACGGTATTGTAACAACGGGAGTAATATCCTCTACCATAGGCACATCCGGGGTGGTATTTGCCTACACCGACAAGGTAAGCATAGACGGTAAGGGAAGGGTTCATACCTTTTGCCATGCGGTGCCGGGTACCTGGCATGTGATGGGAGTTACCCAGGGCGCGGGCTTGTCCTTAAAATGGCTTAGGGATAATTTCGGCAACATGGAAATTTCCTTGAGTAAGTTTTTAGAAATCGATCCCTATGTTTTGATGGACCAGGAGGCAGAGAAATCTCCTCCCGGTAGCCAGGGTCTTATATATCTGCCCTATCTAATGGGCGAGAGGACTCCCCATTTAGATCCTCATGCCAAGGGTGTGTTCTTCGGCTTAACCGCCAAGCATACCAGGCAGGATGTAATCCGGTCGGTTATGGAAGGGGTTTCCTACAGCCTTAGGGATTGTTTTGAGATCATTAGGGAATTGGATATAGAGGTAAATGAAGTTAGAGCGTCCGGCGGCGGGGGCAGGAGCAGGCTATGGCGACAGATGCAGGCTGATATGTTTAACCGCGATATAGTAACCATAAACTCCAGCGAAGGGCCGGCCCTGGGTGTTGCACTGCTGGCGGGCGTGGGAGCGGGGATATACGACAATGTTCCCCAGGCCTGTGAAGCGACTATCAAACGGGAGTCCATCCAAAGACCAATTCCGGAAAATGTTGAGGTTTACGATAAGTATTATCCCATATACAAGGGTCTGTACGCCGATTTAAAGGACAAGTTCAAAGAAATAAGCATGATTTAACGGGAGGTAGTATTACAAAATTTTGTATGACAATAAATTTTTTGGCTAAAAACAGCAGTAATGTAAAAATGCACAACCGGGCCTTGGTCCTGGATGTCATAAGAAGGAAGGGCAGTATTTCCAGGATAGACATCTCCAGGCAGACTCTGTTGACACCGACTGCGGTCTCGGGCATTATAAAGCAGTTGATGTCAATGAAGCTTATAAGGGAAAAGGGGGAAGATATATCTACGGGGGGTCGTAAACCCATTCTTCTGGAATTAAACAGTGAAGCATGTTATGCCATTGGCATAGACATTGACCAACATGAGGCCGTCGGAGTGATACTGAATCTGGCGGCCGAGGCAGTTTTTGTATCTTCAGCCCAAATCCATGATAGGGACGGAAACAAGGTTGCAGAGGTTGTTGCAGATCTCATTGAAAATATGATCCAACATTACGGTATAACCATGGACAAGGTTTTAGGTATTGGCCTTGGGGTACCGGGAACGGTGGATAAAAAATCGGGCATTGTGCTTTTTGCACCCAATTTGGGCTGGAAGGACTTTCCCATCATACACAGGCTAAAGGATAATTTTAAAGTACCCATATTGCTGGAGAATGAGGCCAGGGCCACGGGTATAGCCGAATATTGGGTTGGTCTGGCAAAGCAGTGGCAAAGTTTCGTTTGTATAAATATAAGAACGGGTGTGGGTTCCGGGATATTTATCAATGGGGAAGTATATACCGGTGCCCGGGGTACCGCCGGAGAGGTAGGTCACAGTACGGTGGCCCATGACGGGCCGTTGTGCAGTTGCGGCAACTACGGCTGCCTGGAGGCCATGGTGTCCACACCCGCCCTCGTAAGAAGGTATGAGAAGAGGTTGAACTTGGGCGGCGGTGCCACACTACAGCAAATTATAACCCGTTATAAAAAGGGCGATGAAACCGCCAGGGAGATACTGGAGGAAACGGGGGTTTATATAGGTATAGGCATTGCAAACATAATAAATATACTAAATCCCTCCAGCATTATACTGGGGGGTGATATAATCGCCTACGGTCATTTAATACTTGATATTATTAAGGATACCGTCAGAAAAAGGGCTTTGGAGGCGGCTGCAAATAACACCGAAGTATTCATCAGCCGTTTGGGGTTTGTCGGTCCGGCAATCGGGGCCGGGGCCATAGTATTAAAAAAAGCCTTTAGCTTCTTAGATGGGGAAGTACAGTTTAAAAAAACATTGTAAAAGAAGCTGTCCGTCAGAAAAAAGATGGACAACTTCTTTTGCTTTGTGCAAAAACTGATTCCAACGGGGCCAAGTAAAGTGTTATAATGAAAAAAAGATGGGTTTAAGGAGCATATGTATGGACAAAAAACCTTTGATTTTGGTAATTGATGATGATAAAAATATTGCAGAGGTAATACGGCTATATTTGTTGAAGGAACAGTACGATGTGGTAGTGGCCCATGACGGACGTGAGGGCATAGAAATGTTTAAGAATAAAACTCCGGATTTGGTTTTATTGGACATTATGCTGCCGGTGATGGACGGTTGGGAAGTTTGCAAAAAGCTTAGAAGTATAAGCAACACGCCAATAATCATGCTGACCGCAAAGGATGAGACCATTGACAAGGTGCTGGGGCTGGAGTTGGGAGCCGATGACTATGTGGTCAAACCCTTTGAGCCAAAGGAATTGGTTGCAAGGATAAAGGCGGTACTCCGCCGGTACAGCAAGGGTATGCATAACAAGGAAAAGGAAGTGGCCTACAAAAATCTGTTTATTAGCCTTGAAACCTACACGGTGACATATAATTCCAAGGATATAAGCCTGCCGCCTAAAGAGATAGAGCTTTTGTTTTTCTTGGCCAGCCATCCCAATAAGGTTTTTACAAGGGACCAATTATTGGAACAGGTCTGGGGTTATGAGTTCACGGGGGATTCCAGGACGGTGGATGTACACATTAACAGGCTGCGGGAAAAGTTCAACCATCCTGAAAATAGTTGGGAGATAAAAACAGTATGGGGTGTGGGGTACCGTTTTGAGGTGAAATAGATGTTTAAGACCCTTTTTGGCAAATTAATGCGGACGTATTTCATTATCATTGCCATTACTTTAATAATGCTGGGTTTTTCCCTGTCACAAATTCTTCATAATTATTACTTTTCTCAAAAACAAAAACAGCTGATTGACGAAGGCATGAAAATAAACGATATGGTAGTGCAGTATACCCTTGGTGCCATCGATGAGCAGAGATTTTACCAGGAGATAGATGCAATAGACAGGTTTTTAAACGCCAAGATATGGTTTGTCGACAGGGTGGGTATTATATGGGCCTCATCCTCCGGCACGGATGGTAGCTGGGAAGGCCAAAAACTAACCAAGAAAGAGTTCAAGCAGGTAATGGAAGGCGACATAATAACAAAAATCGGCCGGTTCAGCCAACGTTTTACGGTGCCCATGATTACCGTAGGCGTACCCTTATCCATAAACGGAAGAATCAACGGGGCAATATTTCTCCATTCGCCGGTGTATGAGGTTAACAATACCTTAAAAAATGTATATAAAATGATATGGGTATCGGCATTGATTTCTCTCGTCATTGCCATATTAATGCTGTATTTTACTTCCAAGAGAATATCCAAACCGTTAAAGGAAATGAGCACAATTGCAAAGGACATGTCAAAGGGCCGGTTTGATAAGAAGGTGTCTATTTACTCTGATGATGAGATTGGTCAATTATCGCAAAGTTTTAATTACATGGCTAGGGAACTGGAAAATTTGGAGAATATGAGGAAAAGCTTTGTCGAGAATGTGTCCCATGAATTAAAGTCACCCTTAACTTCCATTAACGGTTTTATAGAGGGTATGATAGACGGTACCATACCAAGGGAGGAATTTGATAAATATTTAGGGTTGGTGTCAAAGGAAATAAAGCGTCTAAGTAAAATGACAAAGGAACTTTTAGAACTTTCCCAACTTGAAAACCCCAGTATGGTCATAAAACCGTCTCCTTTTGATATAAACGAATTGATAAGAAAAGTTATCATTAACCATGAAGCCATCCTAAAAGAAAAGGATATAGACATCGATGTGCGGTTTGACGAACATAACCTGTGGGTTGTAGGCGATGAGGAGAAAATACTTCAGGTACTTAATAATCTTTTGGACAATGCCATACGTTTTGTGGATGCCGGTGGCAGGATAAGCTTTATAACCCTTTGTGATGATGACAAAGCATATATTTCCATACAGGACAACGGATGTGGTATACCCGAGGGAGAAATTAAATATATATGGGATAGGTTTTATAAAGTGGATAAAGCAAGGACTTATGACAAAACAGGTACCGGTTTAGGCCTATCGATAGTAAAAAATATAATCAAACAGCATAACCAGGAGATATGGGTAAAATCCCAACCGGGTAAGGGCACAAAGTTTACCTTTACTCTGAAAAAATATGGCGAAAAACCTTAAAAGTTTACAATCTATTTAAAATTTATTAAAAATTATTGATTATAATAGCAATTAGCGGAATATATGATAAAAAATAAGGTGGTGAAATGTAATATGCATGATTCCTTTGATTTTGACGATGATTTCAGGAAAAAAAGCAAGAAAAGAAGAAATTATATTGGATATGTTGCTTTGCTTTTAGTAGGCATACTGATAGGGGCAGTGTTAGTCCATTCCATTTTCACCAGCGGTATGTACGGTCAGCAGGAAAGCTCCGGTATCCATGAAGGCCAGACAACGGATATTAAAAAAAGCGAAGAAAAGGCAGCGGAGGAGGAAAACACCGGTGTATCGGGCATGTACGAGATATTCGAGGATGATAATCCGGTAGTGGAAATTGCCCAAAAGGTAGGTCCGGCGGTGGTGGGTGTGACAAATAAGGTCACCATGTTTAGAAATTTTTTAGAAGACAGCGTTGAAGCCGAACAGGGTACAGGCTCGGGAATAATAATAAGTTCAGATGGTTATATAGTGACCAACAACCACGTTATAGAGGGGGCTACCAAAATAGGGGTTATGCTACCCGGAGGCGAACAAGTTGAGGCCCAGTTGATAGGTCGGGATGCCAGGACGGATCTTGCAGTCATCAAGGTGAATGCCGAAGGTTTAACCGCCGCTAAGTTAGGCAACTCGGATAAAATCCGGCCCGGCGAACTGGCGGTGGCCATTGGTAATCCCCTTGGACACCAATTGGCAGGTTCGGTGACGGTGGGAGTAATAAGCGCGGTGGGCAGGACCCTTCAAGTGGACGGCAAGACCCTAAACCTAATACAAACGGATGCAGCCATAAATCCAGGTAACAGCGGCGGTGCGTTGGTCAACAGAAACGGCGAAGTAATAGGGATAAATACCTTGAAACAAGCGGCCGTAGGCGTTGAAGGATTGGGCTTTGCAATACCCATAAACGACGCAAAGCCGATAATTGAACAATTAATAGAATACGGGTACATCAGCAGGCCGGGTATGGGTATATGGGGCACTGAGATAACTGAACAGGCTGCCAAGGAATACAATGTACCCACCGGGATATTGGTAAGAAGGGTGGTGGCAGACGGTGCCGCTGCAAAGGCCGGTATAATACCGGGTGACATTATAATCGAAATGGAAGGCAAGCCAATAAAAACCTTTGATGAGCTCAACAAAATACTGCAGAATTATAAGGTAAACGACGACGTGGATCTGGTTATCTGGCGGGACGGTAAGAGAATAGAGTTAACTCTCACATTGGGAGAATTAAAGGACTAGGTTATTTGACCTGGTCCTTTAATTTGGGTAAAATATACAAGGGTATACAAATACCTGTCTAGTCAAAAGATATAAAAAGAAAAAAATTTATTTTAGTGTCAAAGGGATTGAATACATGGCCAACAAAGAAATTTATCTTGATAACAGTGCAACCACAAAGCCCACTAAAAACGTAGTTCGGGCGATGCTTAAATGTCTGGAGGATGACTATGGAAATCCTTCCTCTCTCCACGCCATGGGCCTGGCCGCAGAAAAAATACTGAAAAACAGCCGTGAGACCGTTGCCCGGGCCCTTAATTGCAGTGCCCAGGAAATAGTATTTACTTCCGGAGGGACGGAGGCAAACAATCTTGCAATAATGGGTGTGGCATCTTTGAACAAAAATAAAAACAGCCGTTTGGTTACAAGCACCATTGAACATCCATCGGTGCTGAATGTTTTTAATGGGCTGGAACAAATGGGAGCAAAGGTTTGCTATTTGCCCGTTGACCAAAGGGGTGTGGTAGACCTGCACAGTCTTAAGGAGGTTATTGACAAGGATACCTCTTTGGTAAGCATTATGTATGTAAATAACGAAATAGGAACCATACAACCCATAGAGGAAATAGGCAGAATTATTAAACAAATCTCCCCCAATACCCTATTCCATGTTGACGGTATACAAGCCTTTGGAAAACTGGATATAGATCTTAAGAATATGCCTTATGTCGATCTTTTTTCCATTAGTGCCCATAAAATCCACGGTCCCAAAGGTGTGGGTGCTTTATATATTAAAAAGGGAACCAAGTTGTCCGGTATGATGATGGGCGGAGGGCAGGAATTTGACCTGCGGCCGGGTACCGAGAACATGCCGGGGATAGCGGGGTTTGCCCAGGCTATAGTTGACATGGCCTTACTTAAGGAAAAGCATCCCAATAAGTTGTATATGTTGAAGGAAAGGCTGACCAAGGGTATTTTAGACACTATAGATGATTGTCGTTTGAACGGACCGTCAGTAAAAGAGGGTGCTCCCCATATTGTCAATATTTCCTTTAACGATATCAGAGGCGAAGTTTTGGTCCATGCATTGGAAAAATATGGAGTTTTCGTCAGTACCGGCGCGGCGTGTTCTTCCAGAAGGGCACGGATCAGTCATGTGCTCCGGGCTATAGGGCTTATTGACAGCTTTGCCATAGGTGCCATAAGGTTTAGTTTTTCCTTATTTAATGAAATGGAGGAAATAGACTATACAATAAACATTGTAAAACAAATAGTGGAACAATTAAGAAAATTTATCAGGAGGTAGAACCTTGGAAAAACTCATTCTTGTTCGGTATGGTGAAATTCATCTCAAGGGCCTTAATCGCCCTTTTTTTGAGAGAAAACTGATGGACAATATAAAGGCCGTATTAGGAAGCAGTGGAGGGATAGAGATCATAAGGACCCAGGGCCGTATATTTGTTTCTGGGATTGATAATGTCAATCATGCCTTGGAAAGGCTTTCCAAGGTGTTTGGAATAGTATCCCTAAGTCCGGTATTTGTTACCGAAAAAAATATGGAGGACATAACAAAAACATGTGTGGAAGTTTTTAAAAACTCCATGGACGGTGGCGTAAAAACCTTTAAAGTAGAAGCCAGAAGGGCGGATAAAAGATTTCCACTTACATCCCCCCAGATCAGTAGACAATCGGGGGCGGCCGTACTCCGGAACATACCCGGTATTAAAGTAGATGTGCATAACCCCGATAAAATCCTGTATGTGGAAGTACGGGATAGGGCATACATTTATACCGATATATACCCAGGACCGGGTGGCATGCCGGTGGGAGCAAACGGTAAGGTTGTTCTGTTGCTTTCCGGTGGGATAGACAGTCCCGTTGCCGGTTGGATGATTGCAAAGAGGGGTGTCAAGCCGGAAGCGGTCTATTTCCATAGCTTTCCTTTTACCAGCGAAAGGGCCAAGGAAAAGGTAATTGATCTATGTAGGGTATTATCGGAATATATGGGAGATATAAATCTGCATATTATACCCTTTACAACCATACAACAGGAAATATACGAAAAATGTCCCGACAGCCAAATTACCGTATTAATGAGGCGTTCTATGATGAAGATCGCCGAGCGGATCGCTCTGGCCACAGGCGGGGGCGCTTTGGTAACAGGAGAAAGCCTAGGACAGGTGGCCAGCCAGACCATTGAAAGCCTTCATGTGACCAACTCCGCTGTAAATATGCCGGTTTTAAGACCGTTGATTGGTCTGGACAAGGTCGAAATTATGGACAGGGCAAAGGATATAGGTACCTATCAAATTTCTATCCTGCCCTATGAAGATTGTTGTACCGTATTTGTACCAAAACACCCGGTTACAAAGCCCAAGCTGGATCAAATAGAGAATTCTGAAAAGAAACTGGATATGGACAAGCTGATAAAAGATGCCTTGGAAGGTAAGGAATTAATAGCAATCAAACCGCAATAAACAAGCATTTTTTAAAGGTGGAGGCGAGTAATGATAAGGGAAAAGGTAACTTTAAGGAGTATATTAAACAGGATAGACGGCAGGGGCTATAAAGCGTATAAGGACATTGCCGGGCAATATACATTTGAACAATTTGATTTGTACATAGATCATGTCCAAGGCGATCCCTTTGCTTCACCTTCCCGGATAAGGGTAAGGTTACCCAATAAAATCGCGGGTTTACCGCAGGATTTATATAATAGCGAAATACGGAAAACCGCCCTGGAAGATTACCTTACCAGACAGATATACAGGCAGATAGGGTTGATATGTAAAAATAACAGGGGCACCGGTAAAAGCGGAAGGATATCCATCCAAAGATGCGGACAGGAGATATTAAAAAGAACTTCTGTTGTAATAACTTCCGACTTTATTGAAGCCAGGCTAACCATGGGCCTGCCCGCGGCAGGCAGGACAATTCTGGCACGCCAGGCCGAAGAAATGCTGTTTAACGAACTTCCTAAAATCATAGAAAGATCCCTTTACTATAACAATCTGGACAAGTCACGGTTAAAAAACCATGTTCTGGTATGCGAGGATCAGCATTTTTTGCGTCAACAACTGGAGAAATATAACATCGTTGCCTTCATAGCTAACGGTTCAATATTGCCCAGGGAAAGCGGGGTCAGTGACAAGCCCCTTACCCTTAAGGATAATGTAAAAAAATTTATAAGCCCTCCTTCCCTGGAAATAGAGATTTCCCTGCCCAATGGGGGACCTATAAAGGGAATGGGGATACCCCAAGGGGTAACGTTAATAGTGGGCGGTGGCTACCACGGTAAATCTACTCTACTCAGAGCCATAGAAAGGGGTGTTTACAACCATATACCCGGAGACGGCCGGGAATATGTCGTTACCGTCCCAAGCGGAGTTAAGGTGCGGGCAGAGGACGGCCGCAGGATCGAGCAGGTGGATATCAGCCCTTTTATTTCCAATTTACCCAACAACGTTGATACTACGAAATTTTCCACCGACAATGCCAGCGGCAGTACATCCCAAGCTGCAAATATTATAGAAGCTCTGGAAGTGGAGTCCAAGCTGTTATTGTTGGATGAGGATACCAGCGCAACAAATTTTATGATAAGGGACGCAAGGATGCAAGAACTGGTGCGGGACGAAAAAGAACCCATTACTCCTTTTATAGACAGGGTAAGACAGATATACAACAAGCTTGGTGTTTCCACCATTTTGGTATTGGGAGGTTCGGGAGATTATTTTGATGTAGCCGACAGGGTGATAATGATGGATAATTATATGCCCAGGGATGTAACATTACAGGCCAAGGAAATTTCCCGACAAATTCCCGTTTTAAGACAGACAAAGGACCAAGGTTGCGACTTTCATATTACTCCAAGAATCCCCATGCCCCACAGCCTTTCATTGGAGGGCAGAAAAACAAAGGTGCGTACCAGGGGAGTGGACACCATACAATACGGTTTGACCAGTCTTGAATTGGATTATGTGGAACAATTGATAGATGTTAACCAAACCCAGGCAGTGGCCCTTATAATACAATACGCTCTAAAGAAATTCATCGACGGTCACAGAACTTTAAACTCCATAATAGATAATGTACTTAGGGATATAGATACCTATGGCCTGGATGTAATATCTCCCTTTTACGGACAGCACCCGGGGGAATATGCCTTGCCCAGGAAACAGGAAATAGCCGCAGCCATAAATAGGTTAAGGGTCTTACAGGTGCGTTATTAATCTTGGCATCTGTAATATAGGAGGACCAACTCGTCGAGATCCCGGCTAAGATGTAGGATTTGGGGATCATTAAGGTTGAAATGTTTCTGGTCCATACATCTTTCCAGCCTGTTCCTTTTAGCTGTTATATTTTTGTTTATTACTTGCAATCTTGTTTTGCTCATCTAACCACCACAACTAGTTTTGGTCTAACCATAACGGCTTAAACCAGTAATATAATGGAAGTTAAGGATATAAATACTTATAAAAAGGAGGCTTGCATTTATGAAATTTCACACCAAGTACCTTACCTTCAACACAAAAAAGCGTAGGGAGTACATAAATATTACCGGCGAGGTGGAGCAGGCACTTGATGAAAGCGGAATACAGGAGGGAATGGTGCTTGTATCTGCCATGCACATTACGGCCGGGGTATTTATCAACGACAACGAAAGCGGGATTTTACGAGATATAGATGAAATGCTGGAGAGGTTAGCGCCTTATAAGGATGATTATCACCATCATTGGACGGGAGAGAACAATGGAGACAGTCACCTAAAAAACATATTAACCGGACATCAGGTGATAATCCCGGTAACCAAGGGCAGGTTGGACCTTGGAACATGGCAGCAGGTGTTTTATGCGGAATACGACGGCCAGCGACATAAAAGATTGATAATCAAGGTTATGGGAGAATAATAAACCCCTTGTCCACCTTACGATAAAGGTTAAAAACCCCCTATTAAAATGCCTACCTATTCCATGCTAAAGAATTCCATAGATTATTATTGCTGAAAAGGTTATAATGGTAGTAGTAGATATTATGTAAACAACGGGGGTTGTAATATTGAAGGTTAAGAAAAGAGTCATTATTTACAGCCTTTTAGCAATAATAATTATTGTTAGCCTGTTAAGTTTCACCGCAGGGAATACTCCTCCGGAAAGGGAGATAACCTATAGGAAATTTGTGGAGGATGTAAAAGCGGGGAAAATTGATAGGGTATATTTAGAAGACAGGGACAAACTCCGGGGAATTTATAAAAACGGTGATGTTTTTATCACCGATAACCCCAGGAAACCCAGCTTAAAGGAAGAGTTGTTGTTACAAGGCGTAAAGGTGGAAGAAAAAAACGGAAGTTTTACTGCGGAGAATATTCTTAGTTTTGTTTTGTTGATAGGTCTTTTTGTCGGTATTATTTACTTTTTGGACAGAAAATCCTCCAGGCAGACACAAAACAGTATGGCCAAATTATCTTCTGTAAACGTGGACGACAACAGCACTGTAGAAGTGGATTTTAGCAGTGTTGCCGGTAATGAAGAGGCTAAAGAAAGTGTAAAGGAACTGGTGGACTTTATCAAGAATCCAAAGAAGTATACAAAGTACGGCGCCCGATTGCCCAGGGGTATAATATTCCATGGACCGCCGGGTACCGGTAAAACCTTGATGGCCAAGGCCCTGGCGGGCGAGGCCCAGGTGCCCTTTTATGCCGTTTCGGGTTCGGATTTCGTCCAGGTTTATGTAGGTTTGGGCGCAGGGAGAATCAGGGACTTGTTTAAAAAGGCCCGCCAAAGCGGAAAATGCGTTATCTTTATCGACGAGATTGATGCCCTGGGTAAAAAAAGAAGTGGCGGTATTGACGGTGGTAACGACGAAAGGGATCAAACCCTGAACGCATTGCTTTCAGAAATGTCGGGTTTTGATGAGAACGAGGGTATAGTGGTCATTGCTGCTACAAATAGACTGGATGTGCTGGATGATGCCCTGTTAAGGCCCGGTCGTTTTGACAGGCACATTGAGATCGGCCTTCCCGACGTCAATGGCAGACTGCAAATACTCAAGCTCCACAGTAAAAACAAGCCGTTGGATGCCACGGTGGACTTAAAGGAGCTGGCGGAGCAAACGGTCTTTTTCAGCGGTGCCATGCTGGAAAACCTATTAAACGAAGCCGCCATACTTGCAGCTAAAAGGGGTTCGGGTACTATCAAAAAATCAGATATAGACAAGGCCTTTTATACCGTGGTGGCAGGTTCGGAAAAGAAGGATAGGAGTTCATTAATAGAGAAGGATAAATACATTACCGCCTATCACGAGGCCGGACATGCACTGGCAACGCGGTTGCTGGCACCTGAAAACAGGGTTACCAAGGTTACCATAATACCCAGCACAAAAGGAGCCGGCGGGTTTAGCATGAATATACCACCCGATAGAATGTATCACAGCAAAAGGGATATGGAAAAACAAATAAAGATATGCCTTGCCGGAAGAGCGGCTGAAGAATTGGTCTTCGGCCGGGACGGGATAACCACCGGTGCTTCCAATGACCTGGAAAAGGCCACCCAGATAATAGTATCCCTTGTAAAAAGGTTCGGGATGAATAATAAGGCCGGCATGCTTAACTACGATATTTTATACGGTTCTTCCGAGGGTATTGGCGATGATATAATTATAGAATGTCGAAAACAAATGGAGGAGTTGTATAACAGCACAAAGAAGGTTTTAAAGGAAAATCTTTCGCTGCTCCACGCCATTGCCCAAAGTCTTTTGGAGAAGGAAACACTGGACGAGCAGCAACTAAATGAGATAATCTTTGCAAAAGCGGTTTAAAAAAAGAGAGGCTATTGTTTTGCCCCTCTTTTTTTACGCTATTTTTGATCCCTCACCAAAACCGTCCACAACTTTGATTTCGCCTTGTCCCCTTTCGAGGTTTATCTCATATATTCTTTTGCAATCCAGTTTTTTCCCGATAAGGTAGGCAGCCTCCTTCGGATTTATGCGTTGGCCACAGGTAAATACATCAACACTGGCATATCCGCTTTCTGGGAATGTATGAATTGCAAGGTGGGATTCCGAGATAATTACAACTCCTGAAACGCCTTGGGGTGCAAACTTGTGAAAAGCTACTTCTCTAACTTCTGCACCGGCTTCCAGTGCCGCTTCCACCATAAGCTTTTCAATCATTTGGCGATCGTTCAAATACTCAGAATTGCAATCCCAAAGTTCAATAATACAGTGCCTTGAATATGTGTCCATGTCCTTTTCCCCCTTATAAAATATTTTGAAATCCACATGGGGGAAGGTTAGTTCAACCGATGCACTAACCTCAATGGCTAGTTAGTTCAGCAGATGTCCCAACCCTTTAATGTGGACTTCTTTTAAAAACTCTGATTAAAACTATAGCATAAAAAATTTGTAAAATCAAATAAAATAAAATATTTTTTTATGATTTATTTCTCTAATTTACCTTATATATATGAACACAAATTTATCATTGAATTATGCTTTTTAAAGTGTTATTATGTTTTTAACCAATATATTGTCCAACCCATTGGTTTCCATCCCGTTTGATTACATTATAGTTTCTCAGGTCTTAAGGGGTGCAAAGTATTTCTGTTTTAAGGATATAACAATAAATATATTATATTTTTATGTGAAGAAATTAAGGAAAAGATTTCTTTTTTATCCGATAAAGGCAATTTGGGGCGGTTAAGGGAAATAATAGAAGGTAAGCGAGGTGTTTATATGACAGAAAAGTTTATACCTGAAATTAAGGGCGTCTTGAGACGGCATATGATAGAAATTCCCCAGGTTATCAGGAAGGCAAGCGGTATAAAAATTTTTGGTAAAAGGATAAAGTCTCTGATTTTTACCACCGATGTTGCAATTATAAAAAATGCCAATGCCGATGCAGTGATAGCAGTATATCCTTTTACACCCCAGCCGGTGATTACCCATACCATTATGATGGCAGCCGACGTGCCGGTATTTTGCGGTGTAGGGGGTGGTATAACCCAAGGCAACAGAGTGATAAATATCGCCATGGACGCCGAATTTCAGGGTGCCATCGGTGTTGTGGTAAATGCACCCACTCCCAATGAAACCATAAGGCGACTGAGCGAAACTATAGACATACCCATAGTGGTAACGGTTGTTTCTGAAAACTGCGATATAGAAGGCCGGTTAAAGGCCGGGGCGTCCATAATAAATGTATCAGGGGCCTCAAATACCCCAAAAATAGTGCGGCACATAAGGAAAAATTTTCCCTATGTGCCTATAATAGCCACCGGAGGTCCCAATGATGAATCCATTCTAGAAACCATAAAATCTGGAGCAAATGCCATTACATATACCCCGCCTACGCCGGGGGAAATTTTAGGTCTTCTTATGGATAAATACAGGGAAGATAGGTAATCATTTTTAATGGGCGGGATGTGGTTCCCGTTTGTTAATCAGGCAGCTCCTTTAGGAGGCATAAATGATTACCGTCATAAATAATGCAAAAGTGTACGATCCGCAATATCTTGGATATAAAACCGTTGTTCTGGTAGGTAAAAGCATTTATAAAATATTGGATAATCACCGGGTCGAGGGCTGGCTACAAAGCCATGCACGGGTAATAGATGCTTCGGGAATGATCGCTGTGCCCGGTTTTATTGACCAACATGTCCATATAATAGGCGGAGGAGGGGAAGGGGGACCCCTTACCCGGATAGAGGAAATATCCTTGGAAGAAATTGTGGCCAACGGAATTACCACTGTAGTTGGATTGCTGGGTGCCGATAACATAACCAGAACCATGGAAGAATTATACGCCAAGGCCAAGAAATTAAAGATGCAGGGCATAGACTGCTATATCTACTGCGGCGGCTACAGCCGGCCCTTTGCAACAATAACCGGTAGTCTAAAGAAAGATATTGTTTTCATTGATAATATAATAGGGCTGGGTGAACTGGCCGTATCTGACTACAGGTCGTCACAATTAAGAGAAAGTGAATTGTTGGACTTAATTGCCCAGGTATATACAGCCTCTATCCTATCCAAAAAGCCCGGCATCGTCCACGTACATGTAGGTCCGGAAAAGGTGGGCCTTAAACCTTTAATTGAATTGGTTGCCAGGTTTCCCAAGTATTTAAGACATATAATACCCACCCATATAAACCGGAGCGCTGATTTATTACAGGAGGGCATGGAGTTTGTCAGGCTGGGTGGTATGATAGACCTGACAGCCGGTATGTGGGAGGACGGAGGGTTGTCCATAGGCCAATCCTTATCAATACTGAAGAGTAGAAATATTGACCTAGGCAGCGTTTCGGTAAGTTCTGATGCCAATGGCAGTATGCCGGTATTCGACAGCCGTGGGCAGGTGCTGGGTACGGGCGTTTCCCGGATATCTGCCTTAATTGATGAAATAAAGAATATCAATGATCAGAATATAATCGGATTTGAGCAATGCATAGGATTGATAACCCAAAACCCGGCAAAGGCCTTAGGTCTAAGCAATATAAAGGGCAGAATAAAGGAAGGATATCAAGGCGATATAGTTATCATGGACCATGAACTACATATCCATACAGTTATTGCCAAGGGACAAGTGATTTTTGAGAATGGAAAGTTAAAAAATCAAAATAGCATGAAAAAATAAAGAACTATTCCTGGCATATGATCTATTTTTCCCTCTTGTTTAAAATCGACGTATTATGGGAACCATAATAGTTAAAATATACAGGAGGGTAAAAAATGTATGGAGATTGTAGATTTAGGATTGAGGGGATGATACCCGGAGATAATGAAACCGGCAATTATATCAGGCGCCTGGGTAACGTACCCGGTGTATTATACGGAAAGGAGTTACCCGCTACAAGGATTAAGTTGGATAAAAAAGTTTTACAGAGAATCCTTTCCCAAAACGGCAGCAACGCTGTCTTTGAAGTGATGCTGGAAGGTAAAATAAGACCTGTTATAGTAAGAGAAATACAAAGGGAACCTATAACCCAAAAAATCTTGCACATAGATCTGTATAGTATAAGAGAAGATAAAAAAATAAAAACCAAATTGCCTATTAATATAACGGGCTACGGCAGCGTTGCCCGGAGGGGAGGTATATTGCAGCACCAACTAAAGGAAGTGGAAGTGTTTGGCTTTTTAAGCCGTATACCTCATTTTATAAAGGCCGATGTTTCCAATATGGTCCCCGGACAATCACTAAGGGTTCAGGATGTGGAATTTGCCGAGGAATTAACTGTATTAAACAAACCCGATGATATAATCGTTACTGTACTGGCAGACAGCCGTCCAACCCAAAGCACGGTCCAAGAAGCTATCCATAATGAAAAAGTACCGAATGAAGAATGAGATCCACAAATAATTGTTCGGTCTGATGATGTAATAATGTTGAAATATGACATTATTTGTAGTAAACTAAAAAAGTACATGTTTTAGTAAATATGCAACAGAAAAGATATTTTGCTTTGAGTAGGGGGACTTTAAATATGAAATACGTTTATGCTGTCCTTACCGTTGTGGATAATTGTCCGATTATGCAGACCATTGTTAGCGATAATAGGTTGACGGGTAGGCAGGTGCTGGATAAGGTAGTTTTAAGCGATGATGAGAAGAAAAAGTATCGTGGTTGGCCGGATGAGAAAAAAATCATCGAGGATCTGAACAAAAAAATGTCGATAAAGATAGAGATTCAAGAGTTGGAAATAGGATAAAATACATAAGGTCGTGTGGCTAGATAAGCTGTGCGACCTTTTTAACAACATATTTTACTTTATATTCTACTTTAGGTTGGGTTGGGAATGAACAATAATCAAAGAAGAAAAAACATAACTCCTTTCTATATAGAAAATTCCCGTTTGCTAAGGGGTTTTTTTGAGTTCCATTATAAAGAACCCGACAGTCTATGCAAACGAGTCCAATATCTAAGTCAGCATATAAGGGATAATAACCACCGATTGATCAATGCTCTTATAAGGTATAACCTATCGATGGGTTGTGGTCCTAAAACCCTTAGGGCATTAGAAGCCGCAAAACACCGGTTATGGTATGCAGTTGTTACCGGCCAGCAGGCGGGTATTTTGACAGGACCGTTATACTCTATATATAAGGCTATTACCGCAATCAACCTTGCAAGACATTGGGAGGCTAAGCTGGGCTTACCGGTAGTCCCGATTTTTTGGATAGCAAGCGAAGATCATGATTTTCAAGAAGTATCATGGATAAATTATATTAATAAGGACCTAGAGGTAAAAAGGTATATATTGAAACAACCGGATAGTGTCGGTCGGTCCGTCGGTTCCATACCCATTTCCCCTGATATGGAAAATATGTTAGATATACTATACAATAATACTCTAGATGGTCAATATAAAGAAGAAACCTATGATATGTTGAAAAAAACCCTTACCCAGTCAAAGACCCTGGGTGAATGGTACGCGCGGATTATGGCATCATTGTTCAGGGATCACGGTCTGGTATTAATGGACCCCATGGATTTAGAATTGAGAAAATTGTCGTGGGATATATTTTTGCAGGCGGCTGACAATTGGGAAAGTGTTAACAGCATCGTAAAAGATACCAGCAAGGCCATAGCCGAGATGGGTTTTAGGGTACAGGTAAAAATACCGCCCCACTCCACCAACCTGTTTTATTATGATGATGGCATCAGAAAACTTGTAATTTCAAAGGGTAAGGAATATATCACCAGGGACGGGTCGGTATGCTTTGGCGACAGGGAAGGGTTAAAGTCGAGAATCCGCCGGTATCCGTGGCTGTTTAGTCCAAACGTGGTGCTAAGACCGGTGGTACAGGAAAAACTATTTCCCACTTTAGCATATGTCGCCGGTCCCGGTGAGATATCCTACTACTGCCAGTTCAAAAGGGTGTATCATCTGTTTAATATGAAAATGCCCATTATATATCCTAGAAATAGACTGATTTTAATAGATGATTACTTTAAATCGATAATGGATAAATATTTCCTTTCGGTGGAGGATGTTTTATCCGACAGTCTTGAAGAGATGACATACCGTATTTTGCAAGACAAGGGGTTTAGTGAAATAAAACAAAAACTAAGTGACATTAGCCAGGGCATACAAAACCGGTATGATGAGCTGGGTCGGTCGGTTCCATTTTTAGAGGGAAGGGAGGATATAATAAAGACCAACTTCAACAAAATAAGGTTACAAATTGAGTATCTGGAAAGAAAGATATACTATTACTATAAAAAGCACAACCGGAAGTTGGTTAAGGATTTTGTTCTCCTTTATGATTATCTTTATCCGAAAAGCAATGACCAAGATAGGGAACTTAATATATTTACCTTTATTGCCCAATACGGTAGCAGAATCATAGATTTTCTTATAAACAATTTGCCCCTTGATCAAAAATATCCACGGCTAATTCTTATAGTTTCTGAAGAACAACTTTGCAGGAAACGGAGGGATATAACCGGTGAAAACCAGTGTTGACATTCTATGCTTTGGTGCCCATCCCGACGATATTGAAATAGGGATGGCCGCAACTGTAGCAAAGCACATAAGCCTTGGATTTAGCGCTGTGTTCGTAGACGTGACCAGGGGTGAAAGATCGACAAACGGTACCGTTGAACAAAGGGCAAAGGAGGCTAAAAGATCTGCAGATATCCTCAAACTTAGATCCAGGATCAATCTGGGAATTGAAGACGGAAATATAGACTGTAATTTGGAAAACAGGCAAAGGATAGTGGAGCTGATAAGGGTTTATAAACCGGCTTATGTTTTTGCACCCTTGGCAAAGGACCGGCATCCCGACCATGTAAGATGCAGTGAGTTGATTAGCCATGCGGTATTTGACAGCACCCTGGCTAAATTCCCCTGTGAACAAAAACCCCATAGGGTACGCCGGGTATTTTATTACTATATCAACGCTTTTGATGAAACACCGGATTTAGTGGTGGATGTCTCTCGATACTACGATATGAAGCTGAGGGCTTTATCATGTTTTAAAAGCCAGTTTGTAAAGGATAAGGGGGATTTGACCACACCCTTAAACAGCGATTATATATCGAAGATCAGGTGCAGAGATTCATACTTAGGTGTCCAGGCAGGGTTTAAATACGGAGAAGGGTTTTGCACCCAAAAACCTCTTGGGATAAACAATTTCTTCGATGGAGGTGTAATTTGATGAACATCGGTATTTGTTGTTATCCCACTTATGGAGGAAGCGGGGTGGTGGCAACTGAGCTGGGTATGGAATTAGCATCCAGGGGTCATAACGTGCACTTTATTTCCTATGACCAACCCTTTAGATTAAATAATTACCAAAGGAATATATATTTTCATGAAGTGGAACTGGTGGACTATCCGGTTTTTATCCATAAACCCTATTTGTTGGCTTTAGCGGCTAAAATAGCACAGGTTGCCCAAAGGGAAAAATTAGATATTATCCATGCCCATTATGCCATTCCCCATTCGGCCAGTGCATATCTGGCTAGGGAAATGCTGGACCGGTACGACCTTAAAACGGTTACCACCCTTCATGGTACAGATATCACCGTTGTAGGTAAAAACCCCCAACTAAAAAACATTACAGAATTCATGATAAACCAAAGTGACTGTGTCACCTCGGTATCAAGTTTCCTAACCCGTCATACAAAGCAATTTTTTAACGTAAACAAGCCCATAAAAACAATATATAATTTTATCAATATCGACAGGTTTAAGAGGCTTAATGCCCAAAACACCAGGGAATCCTTGTTTGGCACCGGTAAAAAAATAATAATCCATATATCAAATTTTAGACCGGTAAAACGCATTGATGATGTTATAAAAACCTTTGACCTGATACAAAGGGAAGTTGATTGTCATCTGCTTATGGTGGGCGATGGGCCGGAACGGAACAATGCTTATAAGTTGGCGCAAGACCTGAATATTATATCCAAGGTACACTTTTTAGGAAAGCAGACCGATATAGTAAAACTTCTTTCCATGTCGGATCTGTTTTTGTTGACTTCGGATACCGAAAGTTTCGGGTTGGTAGCCTTGGAAGCCATGGCCTGCGGTGTACCGGTCATTGCGTCAAATGCCGGAGGAATCCCGGAAGTGGTAAAACACGGCCATACAGGTTACCTGTGCGATATAGGAGATGTACATACCATGGCCCGTCATGGAATTGATATATTAAAGGATGACGAAAAACTAAGTGAAATGAGAGAAAAGTCCGTTGAACATGCAAGGAACAACTTTACTGCCGATAAAATAATTCCACGGTATGAAAATGTCTATAAACAGCTTATAACATAGCTTTTAATAAAAACAACGAAAGGAAAGTTTAAATGCACTGGTACGAAGAAAGCTTTGGTGAAGATTATCTTAAAATATACAGCCATAGGAACAATGAATTAGGAATGAAGGAAGTTGCTACCATAATTAAGTTGCTGGGTATAAAAAAAGATGAATATATTATGGATTTATGCTGTGGTAACGGTCGCCACAGCATTTCCCTGGCCCGACTGGGCTACAGGGTATTGGGCATAGACCTGTCTGAATATTTGTTGTCAATTGCAAAGGCAAGGGCCCAAAGGTTAGAAAATGGCTGGGTGGAATTTAAAAGACATGACATGAGAAGCCTTCCTTATTATCAATTATTTGATGTAGTGTTAAATCTGTTTACAAGCTTTGGATACTTCGAAGATGACCGAGACAATTACAAAGTGATAACGGAAATCAGCAAGGTATTAAAGAATGAGGGCAGGGTACTGCTTGACTTTCTAAACCCTTGCTATATCAGAAAAAATATCGTTCCCTTTTCCCACAGAATAGTAGACGGCACTTCTGTTAAGGAGACCAGGTGGATAGAAAATAACACGGTAATAAAAAGGATTATAGTTAGCGATAAAAGCAGGTGTAAAACATACATGGAAAGGGTGAAGCTGTATACCCTTGATGACTTCAAGAGGATATTTTACTCAGCAGGCTTAGAGATTAAGGAGGTATACGGTAGTTATTCCCTGGAAGAGTATGACGAGAACTCCAGCTCCCGAATACTAATATATGGAACAAAGGCGTGACGGTAACCGTGGCAAATCATAAAAAAATATAAATAAATTTAGTTTTCCCCCAAAATACTACATTCTTTTACGAAGGAAAAATTAGACGAAGGTAGAATATAACCATGATTTAGTATTAGAAGGGGGTTTTTTTGGTTGAAATTTATTTTTGATAAACAAGGGGATACGCTAATTGTACATATGCAAGGGGAACTCGATCACCATTCTTCCGTCAGTTTTAGAAATGCCCTGGAGGGGATGATAAATAAGACAAATGCAAAAAAATTGTTGCTGGATTTTAAAGGGGTTCCCTTTATGGACAGTTCCGGAGTGGGAGTAATAATAGGTAGATATAAAAGCATTTCACAAAGGGGCGGACAAGTGTGGGTGACCAACCTTTCACCGCAGGTGAAAAAGGTCATGGAGGTATCCGGCCTGTTTAATATAATAAAGGTTCGCAAATAAACATGCTTTGGTTTTTTATAAGATATTGAGGGGAGATAGGTTGTATGAACAAAAAAAATGAGTTCAAGGTTGAGTTTTTAAGCATCTCACAAAATGAATCCTTTGCGCGGATAGTGGTAAGTGCCTTTGCAGCACAGTTAAATCCTACCCTTGAACAGTTAGCGGATATAAAAACGGCCGTTTCTGAGGCAGTTACCAATGCCATTATCCATGGCTATGAAAATAAATTAGGCTATGTAAAAATCCATGGCATTATAGACGATAAAGGAATAACGATAAGTGTTATTGATGAAGGAAAGGGAATAGAAGATATAGAAAAGGCAAAACAGCCCCTTTATACGTCAAAGCCTGAGCTTGAAAGGTCGGGAATGGGCTTTACGGTAATGGAAACTTTTATGGACGAAGTAATAGTAGAATCACACGTCAATAAAGGTACCCGGGTAACACTAAAAAAATATTTAGCTGATACCTCCGATTAAAGGAGGGGCAGTTATGGGTCAACATTCCGAAGACCAGGATTATCTGGAAGTTTTAAGACAAGCAAAGGCCGGAAGTAAAAGGGCGCGGGAATATGTGGTGAATAGGAATATCGGGCTGATAAAGAGTATTGCCAAAAGATTTCTGGGCCGCGGTCATGAATATGAAGATCTCTTCCAAGTGGGAAGTATTGGACTGATGAAGGCGATAAACAACTTTGACGAAAGTTTTAATGTAAAATTTTCTACCTATGCCGTCCCCATGATTTTGGGCGAGATAAAGCGGTTTATAAGAGACGACGGAATGATAAAGGTAAGTAGAAATTTAAAGGACCTTGCCGTTAAAATAAAGGCTGCTTCCGAAAAGCTTAAGAAGGAGTATAACAGAGACCCTACCATAACGGAGATAAGCAAGGAAACCCAGCTGAATATCGGTGATATATTAAATGCCCTGGAAGCCAGTCTGGTTCCGTTGTCCTTGCATGAACCGGTATATCATGAAGAGGGCAAGGATGTCACAGTGATGGATAAATTAACCGATCAGGACAATATGGAAGGAGAAATGATAGACAAACTAATCCTAAAAGAATTATTACTTAAGTTGGAAAAGAGGGAACGGCAGATAATAATCCTTAGATATTTTAAGGATAAAACCCAAAGGGAAATAGCAGATTTATTGGGTATATCCCAGGTGCAGGTGTCCAGGGTAGAAAAAAAGGTAATCGAAAAAATGAAGAGTATGTTGGAATAGGCAGTCTACCGACTGCTTTTTTTTTGTGGTTTTAAATTACATAAATGCACGGTAAATGTTAGATACTATGCTATATCGGATTATTTTTATGACCAAAGAGGAGGAAAATTGTCATGGAAACCCGTATAACAACCTTCACATTGGCCATAGTACTGTTTTTGTCCTTTGTTTTCCTGATAGCGGCCTTCAGATTGATCGCGAAGAAGGAACAAAGCAGGAGCTATTCCGGTGCAAAATTTGTAATGGAAACGGAAGATTGCTTTGGCCGGAACAAGATGAGCGCTTAGGAAGGACGGTGGCGGCTATGGAGGACCATATCCAAAAAGAAAGGCAAGGGCACCATAATATAAGGACCTTGACATTGGATATTATGGAAGAGTTGTCGGCGAAAAATAACAAAAAGGATATAACAAAATATATGGAAGGCAGCCATGACCAAAAGAATACAAGGAACATGTTGGAAAATTTTTAGGAAGAATAAATATATTACAAAGCTGCAAACTAAAAATACAATAGTTTTTAAGGAGGTTTAATATGTCGACATATAAAATTTTGGATCTTGTGGGATCGTCAAAGAACAGCTGGCAGGAAGCGGTAGAAGAAGCGGTGGCTGAAGCTTCCAAGACCATTGACAACATAGTGGGAGTGGAAGTTATAAATAATACAGCCAATGTCAAAGATGGAAAAATAGTTGAATATAAGGCCAATGTACATGTAGCATTTGAAGTTGTCGATGAAAAAAGGTAAGTAAACGGAGCTTTATCCGGCTCCGTTTTATGTATTTGTTTTAGGTGATGACATGGACAAAAGAAAGGTAATAATCGTAACCGACGGTGATATGGTGGCAAAGGGCGCCGTTGAGCAGGCGGCGAAAAATATTAACGGCCGTTGTATATCCAGCTCGGCCGGAAACCCCACTATGAAAACCGGTGAATTCATAAAGGAACAAATAAAAAAAACACCCCATGACCCGGTGGTGGTTATGGTGGACGACAGGGGAGTATTGGGCCATGGCAAGGGCGAAGAGGTTATAAGCAGCATATGCAATGATGAAGAGATACAAGTCTTGGGAGTGGTGGCCGTTGCATCCAATATGGAAAGGGGTGAAGGGATAACAGTTGATGCCTCGGTGACAAATACCGGCCAGGTGATAAATCAGGCGGTGGATAAAAACGGGAATAAAAGGGAAGACAATGTATGTTACGGTGATACCTTAAGCATCCTTAAGGATCTTGATATTCCTATAATAATCGGCATTGGCGATCCGGGTAAAATGAATTTTAAGGATGAGATAAAGAAAGGTGCGCCCATTACCACCAAAGCCCTAAAGGAAATACTGGTCAGGAGTGGATTTTACAGTGACAATTAGCGGCAAGTTAACAAAAAAGCTAAAGGATAACATAGAAGAAATTTCCCAAAAGTTGGCCATAGGCATAAACTTCGACATCATCCTAAGGAGGTTAAAAACATGCGGCAAAGATGCGGCGATTATCTTTGTTGACGGCTTCACAAAGGATGACATATTATTATTCATTTTAAAGATTCTGCAACATACAACCCGGGAGGAGATAGCCCCCCTGTCCCCGCAAAAGATAATAGAAACCAAAATCCCTTATATCGAAACTGAAATACAGGAAGAGTTCGATCTCGTCATTGACGGTATTTTATCGGGGATGTGTGCGCTTATCATAGACGGTATTGACAAAGCAATACTTTTGGATACTCGGGAGTATCCCGCCAGAAACCCTGAAGAATCAGACCTTGAAAGGGTGACCCGTGGTTCAAGGGACGGGCTGGTGGAAACCATAGTATTTAACACCGCCCTTATACGAAGAAGGATAAGGGATCCGAGGCTGAGGAACGAAATATTGTCGGTGGGTAACAGGTCCAAAAGCGATGTGGTGGTTTCGTACATAGAAGATATCGCAAACCCCGATCTTGTAAAAAAAGTAAAGGAAAAGATAAAAAGCATCGATACCGACTCCCTGGAGATGTCTGAAAAAACCTTGGAGGAATTTATTATAGGCAGGAGCTGGAATCCTTTTCCCAAAATACGTTATACCGAACGCCCCGACGTGGCGGCCGCCCATCTGTTGGAAGGTCATATTATTGTCATGGTGGATACATCCCCAAGTGTAATGATACTGCCCGTCAGCGTTTTCCATTTTACCCAGCATGCCGAGGATTACTACCAGGCACCCACGGTAGGCACTTACCTTAGATGGATCCGTTTGATTTCCATCCTAATTTCATTGATACTGGTACCCATATGGTTGCTGTTGGTCCAAAACAAGGCAAGCCTTCCCGAATGGCTGAAATTTTTAGGACCAAAGGAGAAAAGTACGCTACCCCTACTTTTGCAGTTTCTAATCCTGGAGTTTGGCATTGATGTTTTAAGGATGGCTTCTATACACACTCCCAACGCATTAACAACGTCCCTGGGCATTATAGGCGCACTGCTTTTAGGGGAACTGGCGATAAAGGTGGGTATGTTCGTACCGGAGACCATTTTATACATGGCCTTTACGGCTATTTGCTCCTTCGCCATACCAAGCATCGAGTTTGCCCTTGCTATAAAACTATTTAGGATGATGGTCCTTATTTTAACCGGATTACTAAACCATTTGGGTTTTATCCTTGGGTTGGTGTTTACCGCTGTAGTATTGATTACCACAAAATCCTTTGGCGGTACCAATTATCTATGGCCGCTAATACCCTTGGACACTAGATCCCTTAAAACCATATTGGTAAGAAAACCCGTTCCCGAGGTAAAGTACAGGCCGAGTTTTTTAAGAAACATCGATAAAGACTCCGGTTCTGGGTAATGATTTTTGCTCAAAATAAAAGGATAAAAAGCGGTACACCGCTTTTTATCCATCTTTTTTATCATTATTACCATCGTTTTTTCTATTGCCTGCCCCCGGATCATTTCCCGGGTTGGCGCCCGGATTGGCGCCGGGATCATTTCCTGAGCCGGTGCCCGGATCGCTTCCCGGGTCGGTACCGGGATCACTTCCCGGGTCGGTACCCGGATCCTTCCCAGGGTCAGTACCGGGTTCTTCTTCAGGATTTGCTTCATTGTCCGGTCCCTGGGCGTTTTCCTCTTCTTCCAGACGTTTTCTTTCCTCTTCTGCCAGCCACCATTCCATAGTATGGACGTCACATATGCCCTTATCCGTCGCCGTTTCGGGTAACTGCTCATCATAATCCCTTACAAGCTTTCTCTGTTCAGCACTTAATTGGGTAAAATAGGGTGAATTACTTGGCCGTTTAACAAATACACGCGACACAATGCTTTCCTCCGGACAGAATTCTCCCGGTGTTTTACCGGATTCTGAACATATGGAATATTTTATATGGTAATCACATTTTTCCCGGGGAACTGTACCGGTTAAAAAGTAGTCGGTTACAACATGGCCGGCCTGGCTGCATAAATCCGTGGGTAGTTTGCCTGACTTTGAGCATACGCTCACACGTACTATACCTTCAGGTACACCTTCATAAATTTTTATCGGCTCCAAACCTTCATGTATAGGTTTCATGATATTTCGCCAAAGAAGTCCTGCGGTGCGTCCACCGGTAGCGTTTCGTGGCAGGCTTTCGTTATCGTCGTGTCCTATCCATACAATGGATGTATAGTAGGGGGAATACCCTGCAAAAAGTACGCCCTTGACCTTTTCATTGGTACCGGTTTTGCCCGCCAAGGGCATTTTGCCGAACTTTACATTTGTGCCGGTACCGCTGTTTACTACATCTTCCAGCATACTGTTTAGCATAAAGGCCGATGTTTCCTTCATGACCACCCTTTTTATCTGATCGGTTTTATCCAGAATTACTTTACCGTCCTTATCCTCAACCCTGGTAAAGGTAATAGGTTGTTGATATACACCTTTATTTGCTATTGTACTAAACGCTCCCGCCAGTTCCAAGGGGGACATGGCGGAAGTCCCCAGTGAAAGTCCGCTTAGGTTATTCTCTATTCCCCGTTGATCAATACCCATATTTATAAGGTATTGGGCAGCCGTGTCTACACCCACATGCTTGGCAAGGGTTTCGGCCGCTACGTGGTTAACGGAAAACTTTACGGCATCCCGCATGGTTATGAGACCTCTGAAATAATCGTAATTGTTGGGGTATCCATTTTTAGACTTCCACCCGGGAATGGGTGCAGGGATATCGTCAAATACCGTAGCCGGTGACAAACCGTTGTCTAAAGCCGGGGCGTAAACAGATATGGGCTTTATCGTGGAACCGATTTGAAGCAGGGAATCGGTAGCCCTATTAAAGGTTCGCCTAACATCGGGGGTCTCCCTACCGCCCACCAATGCTTTGACTTCACCGGTACGATGATCCATGACCACGGCAGCCGCCTGGGGCTGCATGGCTCCGGTTTGTTTGCCTATCGATATATTTTGAGGTAGCTTGGGGTATTGATCATAGTTTTTGACGGCTTCTTCTGCGGTTTTTTGAATTTCCGGGTCAAGGGTGGTATATATTTTATAACCGCCCGTCAAAAGCATCTGCTCGGCTTCCGACAGACTGACATTGTATTTTTGCATAAGGTGGTTTCTTACGTCTTTTATGGCATATTCAATAAAGTATGCCATATCAAAACTCCAAGCATTTTCTTCGGGAGGTTTTACCACAATCTCCGTTTCCTTTGCCTTGTTGTATTCCTGTTCGGTAATAAAGCCCTCTTCATACATTATGCTTAATACCAAATTGGCTCTTTTATTGGTACGCTCAAAATTTTCCTGATTCTTATTATAGGGTGAATAATAGGAAGGATTTTGAGTCATACCAGCCAGAACTGCGCATTCCTTTAAATTGAGTTCACTGAGTTCTTTACCGAAATAGTATTCTGCCGCGGCCTTAACCCCATAAACAGAGCGGTCCAGCCAAATGGTATTAAGATAGGCCTCCAGTATCTGCTCCTTTGTATACTTTTTTTCCAATTGCAATGCAAGATAAGCTTCTTGAATTTTACGTTTGTAACTACGCTCGGGGGTCAAAATCCTGTTTTTTATAAGTTGTTGTGTTATGGTACTGGCACCCTGAACACTGTCGCTTTTTATGTTTGATATAAAAGCGCCGATAATCCTCTTAAAGTCAACACCGTTATGGGCCCTAAATCGCACGTCTTCTATGGCTATAAAGGCATTTTGAAGGTCTTCGGGTATCTCATCCAGGGAGGCCCATATACGGTATTCATAGCCATAATACTCGGTTAACAGCTCGCCGTTTGCATCATATATAAAACTGGCCTCACTTTGATTCTCGATTTTTTCAAGGTCCAGTTCGGGCGTGGAATCCAAATAAGCTTTGCCTATACCGAATACTGCACCAATGCCTATAAAAAACACCAATAGGATGACAATAATGAATATCCTTAGAGAAGTAACAAAAATAGTTAGGGCTGTATTGGGTTTTTTCTTCTTCTTTACCAGCCAGCCCTTTTCCTGAGATTCATTATTTGGTTTTACAGCCTTTTTATTATTAGCAGAGTTTTTTCCTTTTTGAAAAAACTTCATCTTTTCTTTTCCTCCTCAATAGTATAGAAACAGGAAATTGCCTAATATATTATACCACAAACGAAATGGAAAACAAATTGACTGTAAATAGATTGTAACTTCTCCATCGCTGTTACATAGACATATAATTAGGAGGAGTAGTTTATGATACGTAGAAAAAGGTTTATCAAAAGCAGGTTTATTTTTTACATAACCGTGATAATTGCTATTTTGATTATTATGCTGATTATAATAGATACCCGAATAAAACCCGTACTTTTTGCCATATGCGAAGCAAAGGTCAGGGTGATTGCCACCGAGTCGATAAACGAAGCGGTGGGAAAAAGATTGTTGGGCAATGTAAGTTATGAAGACTTTGTTACGATGGTAAGGGACAGCTCTGGGAAAATAAACGCCCTGCAGGCCAATACGGTAAAGATGAATCTTATAGCTTCTCAACTTACCGAATATGTAATAGAAGAACTTAATAAAAGGACTCAACAGGGTATTGAAATTCCGGTAGGTGCCACCCTCCAAAGCAGTATTTTTGCCGGTGCCGGCCCCATGATAAGGGTAAAGGTTCTGCCTGTAGGATCTGTAGAAGCCGACTTTGTAAGCCAATTTGAGCAAGCGGGGGTTAACCAAACACGACACAGTATAAACATAAGGGTGGAAACCCAGGTGCGCGTTGCGGTGCCTTTGGACTCCTACCTGGTCACCGTGGTGTCCCATGTGCCGGTAGTGGATACGGTTATAATCGGTGATGTTCCCCGTTATTATGTCAATGTGGACGATGGGGAACAGATATTGGATATAGTACCCAGGCCCAGCGGAGAATAGGTATAATCTTGTGGATACAAGAAAAAATGCAGGAATTTTTTAGTGTATTTTTATTTTACGGGGAAATGTGACCGATTAAACCCGTTATGGATATTTATTTAGTCCCAGGCAGCAAATATTTGTTGAAAGTGGTAGTGATTTATTGTACCATATAGTTAAGCACAATAATACGGGGGGCTGGTTAAAATGCTTAAGAGGGTTTGCGCAGGTGGCGTAGTCTTTAGCGGTGATCGGGTGTTGCTCTTAAAAAACGAAAAGGGAGAATGGGTACTGCCCAAGGGAGTAATTCGTAACGGTGACCTTTCCCGCGAAGTTGCTTTACGTCGCGTAAAGGAGGAAGCGGGAGTAGACGCTGAGATAATATCAGCGGTAGGTGAAACCAGTTACGAATTTTTTTCTGTCACAAGACAGAGACCGGTTTGTAACGAAATAACGTGGTATTTAATGACTGCATTAAATACTGATTACAAGATAAGTGAAAGCGACGGCTTTTTAGACGGCGGGTTTTTCCCGATTGATGATGCCATCAACAGGATTACTTATAGCCAGGACAAGGCTTTGGTCAGTTTATCATATAAAAAATATAAGGAAATGGTAGTTTAAAAGGTTGTAAAAAGCAGACATATCTGCTTTTTTTTTGATAAATTATGGATCTCTAGGTGGTGTTATATATTGCGATACAGGACGGTAAAAAAATTTGGACAGGCAGAGATTGTTATAAAAAAATCCAAATTCATCGGACACATAAAGAAAGCTGTAAATGAGGATCAGGCACTGGCTTTTATCGAAGGTATTAAAAAAAGCCATTGGAATGCAACCCATAATTGTTACGGATATATAGTGGGGGAAAAGGGGAGCATACAGCGTTTCAGTGATGATGGGGAACCCAGCGGAACGGCCGGCCTGCCTATACTGGAAGTATTGAAAAAAGAAGCCTTACGAAATGTGGTTGCGGTTGTCACCAGGTATTTCGGGGGCATACTGTTGGGGTCCGGGGGACTTATAAGGGCCTATTCCAAAGCTGCACGGTCAGCCCTTGATAATACAGGCATCATTGAAAAGATTCCGGGTAAACAGTTAATGCTGGTAACGGATTATAATTATATTGGCAAGATAAAAAATGAATTGTATAATCTTAAATGTCCCATTGCCGATATGGAATACGGGAGCCGTGTTGCCATAATCATTAATATAAAGGACGATGATATTGACGCCGTTCGTAGACGGATGCAGGATATTACCAAGGGTAACATTGATATACAAGCCAAAGGAGATGTATATATTGACGTAGATGTTATCTAATAATAATTATAATGTAAAGTTTAAAAAAACTTGTCGCGATAGTGACCGACATGTTAATATTTATCTAGAAAATTTATAAGGATGATGAGTTGTGAATGTAAATGACCAAAAAACCCAGGGTATAATAAATACCGTTAATAATATTGCAGAATGGATAAAAAATACGGTTGAAACGTCCGGTGCCCAGGGATGCGTTGTAGGTGTATCCGGCGGTGTGGACAGCGCCCTGGTGTTGGGTTTGTGTTACAAGGTTTTTCCAAAGACCACAATACCGGTGATTATGCCCTGCTACAGCTCACAGGAAGATTTGGACCATGCCGACAAGGTCTGCAAAACCTTTAAATTAAAACCCGTGGTATTTGATCTATCCGATACCTATTCCCGTTTGGTGGAATATGCACAGGATAAGGGCATTTTTTCCAAAAAGAATCAACAAATCATAAACCTGACAAAGGGTAATCTTAAGGCCCGACTTAGGATGTGTACCTTATATATGATAGCCCAATTGAACAATAGCCTGGTAATAGGGACGGATAATGCCGCCGAATATTTAACCGGGTATTTTACCAAATACGGCGACGGCGGAGTGGATTTGCTGCCAATAAGAATACTTCTTAAAAGACAGGTCAGGGAAATGGCCGAATTTATAGGCGTACCCAGGGAAGTAATAGCAAAACCGCCATCAGCGGGTTTGTGGCCTGATCAAACCGATGAGCAAGAAATGCAGTTGCGTTATGATGATATAGATGCCTTTATAGAGGGTAAAGCTGGGCTGTCGGAGGATATTAAAAACAGAATAGAAACCATGGCAAGGGTTTCCCAACACAAACGTCGTCCTCCCTCTGCGCCGCCTAAAGAATTAAATGAAATGCTTTAGTATGTTGTTAGTTCCGCAAAGCCAAGAGATTAGATTAATTCTATAAATTAGGAGGGATTTTAAATGGCTGGACACTCAAAATGGTCCAACATTAAACATAAAAAGGAAAGGTCTGATGCCCAAAAGGGAAAACTGTTCACAAAACTGGGCAGGGAATTGGCTGTAGCTGTAAAGCAGGGGGGAAGTGACCCTTCAACCAATTCCAGACTTAGGGATGCTATAGCCAAGGCAAGGTCCTTTAATATGCCTAACGATACCATAACAAGAAGCATAAAAAGGGCGGCCGGTGAGCTGGAAAATGTGAATTATGAAGAAATAACCTATGAAGGATACGGTCCCGGAGGTGTTGCTGTGATAGTTGAGGCTGTAACGGATAACAGAAACAGAACGGCCAGTGAAATGAGATATATATTCGACAGAGCAGGGGGCAGCCTTGGCGAATCCGGCTGCGTTGCATGGATGTTTGACAGAAAAGGGTTATTGGTTGTCGAAAAAGACATACCGCTGACCGAAGATGATTTGATGATGGAGGCCCTGGAGGCCGGTGCAGAAGATATTGAGACGTTGGACGATGTTTACGAAATATATACCGATCCCGCCTCCTTTTCCAGTGTGCGGGAAGCCTTGGAAGCTAAAGGTTTAAAATTTGTTTCGGCAGGCATAGAAATGATACCCCAAAATACAGTTACCCTGGACCAAGAGACTGCCGGCAAATTGGAGGCCATGGTAGAAAAGCTGGACGACCATGACGATGTCCAGAATGTGTATCATAACTGGGATATGCCCGAAGAGTAGAAAAATTACGGATAAACATATACGCCTTATCCCACGGATTAACTACCGTCCACGGGATAAGGCGTTTTACTTTATAAAACTGAGACAATGCCTTTTATCTTCGTCTTGTTAACAGTCGGGTTATCAGGCCTATTATGGCAAATATCACGTAATACCCGGCTTTGGAAATCTCCATACCGAACAATTCGTTAATACCCCGGATAATAATACTATCGATACCAAGCCAGGATAATATCCAGGCAATTATCAAACCGCCAATAATTCCACCCATTCTTGTGCCTCCAAATTTATCGTTTACTTATATTAATTTTACTTAAAAAACTGAGATTTAACAATCAATTGTCGGGAAATACATATTTTATTAATTTTGTATAAATTTATTAAATTATGGAAATAATATTACCCCAGAACAGGCTGGAGGAATAGCAAATGTTTTCCAATAAAAGGAGAAAACCAAAGGGTGTATTGATATTCATATTGGTGGGTATACTCCTTTTGGCAAGTGGATACATTTATGGATATCTTTTTACCAAAAAGAGCGTGATAAATAACGGGCGGCCGGAGCAATCCGACAATATCCCGTCACAGAACACCCTTTTTCCGTCGTATAATGAAATGGAGGGAGACGGTGTATATGAAACGGATACAGACCAAACAATAACAAAGGACACCAGGCTCAAATTCCTCCATATATACAAAAGGTGCGGTCACGAGGTTGTGGAAGAATCCACGGCTGAAGGCAGCCTTGTGGGGCTGAATGTCCATGAGCTTGAACAATACTATGGTGATTGGGACGTAATATACTTTTCTGTTGAGGAAGTTTTGTTGATGCAGCATTTCCAAGGGTATTGTCCAAAACACTATATAATCATGGATAACAACGGATATGTAGGCATCTATAAGAACAAATTGGGCAAGGAACAGCCGGAGCTGTTTAGGGAAACGTCAATCCCTATAAACATATTGCCGGAAGACTTTAAACGGCAAATACGTGGAGGTCTGGTGGTAGATGACGAATACCATTTGGACTTACTGCTAGAGGACATAGGCAGTTAAATCTGCCTATTTTTTATTTTATCTTAGACTTTTAAAGGAATATTTGATTTAAAAAGCCATAGGGTTTAAAATATTACATGAAGATCCTTGAAAGGGGAACAAGGAAAAAAACAATTATGTAGGGAGAGTCCAAATGGAGTACGGGAGAAACGGCTTGAAACAGAGCACCAGAATAGTTGTAAAGGTTGGAACATCTACCATAACATATCCCAACGGTAAATTAAATCTATTAAGAATCGAGCAGTTGGTTAGAGTGCTGGCAGACCTTAGGAACCAGGACAAGGAAATAATTTTGGTAACCTCGGGGGCCATTGGCGTCGGTGCATCAAAACTGGGTCTAACATATAAACCCGTTACCATCCAGGAAAAACAAGCAATGGCGGCAATAGGCCAAGGGATACTTATGCAGGTTTACGAAAGGATTTTTAGCGAATACGGCATAATAGCCGCCCAAGTATTGCTTACAAAGGATGTAATAGACCGGGACGATCGAAAAAACAATGCAAGAAATACTTTTGATACGTTGCTAAAATACGGGGTAATTCCCGTGGTAAATGAGAACGATACGGTGGCAACGGAAGAGATAGAGTTCGGGGACAATGACACTCTGTCGGCGGTGGTGGCAGCCATTATCAACGCCGACCTACTTATAATCCTTTCGGATATTGACGGTTTATACGACAAAGACCCCCATAAGCATGCAGACGCAAAGCTGATAACAAGGGTAGATAAGATTGATGACCATCTGCTTGAAAACTGTGGAGGTGCGGGCAGCGATTTTGGAACGGGTGGAATGAAAACAAAAATAATGGCCGCAAGGCTATGTCATGATGCTTTAATAGATATGGTAATAATAAATGGGAACAAACCGAGAAATATATATAAGGTTTTAAAAGGAGAGGAAATAGGTACCCTGTTTCCTGGAAAGAGCAAAAGGGAGGGTGTAGTAAATGAATAGCGAACTTTTAACACAGGCAACAGCGTGTAAAAAGGCATCGGCAGAGCTGATGAACATAACAACGGATGTTAAAAATAGGGCATTGGAGGCCATGGCCCAAAGTTTGGAGGATAATGCAGACTATATTATGCGACAAAACGCCATAGATATGGACAATGCAAAGGCTAAGGGGATAACCGGGGCGCTGCTGGACAGGCTGGAACTTAACGAAAAGCGCATAAAGGATATGGCCGTCGGGCTACGTCAAATAAAAGACCTACCCGATCCCATCGGTGAGGTCCTGTCCATGTGGAAAAGGCCCAACGGCTTACAGATAGGGAAAAAACGAGTGCCTTTGGGAGTGGTAGGCATAATATACGAAGCCAGGCCTAATGTTACGGTGGATGCGATAGGCCTTTGTTTAAAAACCGGAAATGCGGTGATTTTAAGGGGAGGTTCAGAAGCAATTAATTCAAACAAAGCCATTGTCGACGTGCTGACGGCAAAGGCTTATGAAGAGGGAATACCCCAGGGCAGTATTCAGCTGATACGGGATACTTCAAGGGAAATAGCCACCCAAATGATGAAACTGAATGATTACATTGACGTGCTAATCCCCCGGGGAGGTGCAGGGTTAATCAAGTCGGTAGTGGAAAACGCCACCGTCCCGGTTATTGAAACCGGCGTTGGAAATTGTCACGTATACATAGATGAGGATTGCGATATGGATATGGCTTTGGAAATTGTGACAAATGCCAAGGTAAATCGACCGGGGGTGTGCAATGCCGCAGAAACTTTGTTGGTGCACAAGGCAATAGCTTCTAAGTTCTTACCCCCTATAGCACAGAGATTAAGGGACCATGGCGTTGAATTGAGGGGTTGTGGCGAGACTGCAGCCATAATACCCGATATTATTCCGGCAACGGAGGACGATTGGTCAGCCGAATACCTGGATCTTATTATAGCTATAAAGGTAGTTGACGGAATACAGGATGCCATCGATCATATCAACCGATACGGATCGGGACACTCGGAAGCCATAGTAACAAACAGCTACAGCCATTCCCGAGAATTTTTGGATAAAGTAGATGCAGCCACTGTTTATGTAAATGCTTCTACCCGTTTTACCGATGGTTTTGAGTTTGGGTTTGGAGCGGAAATAGGCATTAGTACTCAAAAGCTTCATGCCAGGGGTCCCATGGGCCTTAACGAGTTGACCACCACCAAGTACATTGTTTTAGGTAATGGTCAAATAAGATAAAATAATATATCAATCAATGGGCAAATATATAGGGGATATGCCTTGCACAAAATATTTTCCGTAGAGGCAAGACATATCCCCGATCCTATTTTCATCTCTTAATTGGTCTACCCTTGGATGCTTTGCAAAAACTCTTCGCCCTTTTTTATTGCCTGGGCAACGGCTTGGGGGCTGGGACCGCCTTGGATTTTTCGTTGGTATACACAGTTTTTTATGTCGATATGGTCGTATATATCTTTATCAAAGGCCTGGCAAAAGGTTTTATATTCATCCAACGACAATTGTTGAAGGTCTTTGTTGTTTTTGATACAGTATAAAACCAGCCGTCCGGTTATTTCATGGGCGCGCCTAAAGGGAATGCCCTTGCCTACCAGATAATCGGCGGCGTCGGTGGCGTTTAAAAACCCATCTAAACATGCTGCTTTCATGTTATCTTTTTTAAATTTTGTGGTTTTTACCATGTCTGTGAAAATTGCAACGCACTTTTTAACGGTATCAACAGCGTCAAAGACGGGTTCTTTGTCTTCTTGCATATCTTTGTTATAGGCAAGGGGCAGGGATTTCATAACGGTCAGCAGAGAAATCAAATTACCGTAAACTCTGCCGGTTTTACCCCGGATGAGCTCTGCCACATCCGGATTCTTTTTTTGTGGCATTATACTACTGCCCGTGCTGAAACCGTCGTCCAGTTCAATAAAATCAAATTCCTTCGTTGCCCAAAGAATTATTTCTTCGCAAAACCTGCTAAGATGCATCATCAGTATGGAACAACAGCTTAAAAATTCAAGGGCAAAGTCCCTATCGCTCACCCCGTCCAGACTGTTATCGGTGATATCCGAAAAGTCCAACATATCCGCAACGTAATTTCTGTTCAAAGGATATGTCGTACCGGCCAGGGCGCCCGAGCCTAGGGGCATAATATCCGTTCTTTTACGACAATCTCTAAACCTTTGCCAATCCCGTTTAAACATCTGAAAATACGCCATAAGATGATGGGCCAGTGTAATAGGCTGGGCGGGTTGCAAGTGGGTGTAACCCGGCATTAAGGTATGTTGGTGTTCTTTGGCCATATTAAGCAGTACTCTCTGCAGTGTGGCTATTAAAGAAGAAATTTCGTCTATTTCATCCTTCAGATACATTCTTATATCCAAGGCCACTTGATCGTTTCTACTCCTGCCGGTATGCAGTTTTTTACCCACATCCCCAATCTTTTCTATCAACAGCGACTCGATATTCATATGGATGTCTTCGGCTTCCTTTGAGAATTCTATCTTACCCTTATCTATATCATCCAATATGCTTTCAAGTCCCTTTACAATTGCATCCCCTTCCTCGCCGGAAATAATTCCACAGGCAGCCAGCATTTTGGCATGGGCGATACTGCCCTTTATGTCCTGTCTGTACAACCGGGCGTCGAAGGCAATGGATGAATGGAAATCATCTACCTTTTTATCCGTACTTTTTTCGAATCTGCCACCCCAGAGTTTCATATTTACTTATCCTTTCTTTTATCCTCCATCAATGCCCTTACCTTAAGGGGCAAACCAAACAGGTTGATAAAACCTTCGGCGTCCTTTTGATTGTATACCTCGTCTTCTCCAAAGGTTGCGAATTCTTCGCTATAGAGGGAATAGGGAGATTTGACCCCTACTACGGTACAATTACCTTTATATAGCTTCAACCTAACCGTGCCTGTTACCGTTTGCTGGGTACTGTCCACAAAGGCCGCCAGGGCTTCCCTTAAGGGTGTATACCAATTACCGTCGTACACAAGTTCAGCATATTTTATGGCCACTTGCTCTTTAAAGTGCATGGTTTGCCTGTCAAGGGTGATTGATTCAAGGGCATTATGGGCTTCGTATAGTATTGTTCCGCCGGGGGTTTCATATACGCCCCTGGATTTCATGCCCACCAACCTGTTTTCCACCATATCCGCTATACCTATACCGTTGTTGCCTCCCAGTTGGTTAAGCTTTGTTAGCAACTGGACCGATCCTAACCTTTGTCCGTCCAGTGCCACGGGGATGCCCTTTTCAAAGTCGATTTCAATGTATGTAGGTTTATCCGGTGCCTTTTCCGGAGGTGTAGTAATCATATAAATATCGTTTTTGGGCTCATTCCAGGGGTCTTCCAGATCGGCGCCTTCGTGGCTGAGGTGCCAAATATTTCTATCCATGCTATAAGGACGGTCCTTTGCAACGGGGACGGGTATATTTCTGGTCATGGCATAATCAATGGCGTCCTCCCTGGACTTTATATCCCAAATTCGCCACGGGGCAATTATTTTTATATGGGGATCCAAAGCCTTGATGGTCAATTCAAACCGTACCTGATCGTTACCCTTCCCCGTTGCGCCGTGGGCGATTGCAACGGCACCTTCCTTGTGGGCAATTTCCACAAGCCGCTTTGCTATAACGGGTCGGGCGAAAGAGGTGCCCAGTAAATATTTCTTTTCATATACTGCACCGGCCTTAAGGGTGGGGAATATAAAATCTTCAATGAATTCTTGGGTTAAATCTTCGATATACAGTTTGCTTGCGCCGGATTTTAAGGCCTTTTCTTTTAGGGGGGCCAATTCTTCGCCCTGGCCCACGTCTGCGGCCACGGCTATAACCTCATAATCAAAGTTTTCTTTCAACCATGGGATTATAATTGATGTATCCAGTCCACCTGAATATGCTAATATTACCTTTTCCTTTTCTGGCATAACAAACCCTCCATATCGTTTTATAAATAATTATACAATGTTATTTATAATTATACAAACCTTTTTATATACATACATAAACACTTTTATTTTGTCTTTGCCCCATATATAATATAACAGTAGAAAGTAAAATACAATATTTTACGGAAAGTGGAGGTTAATATTGGTAATCTTAGGAATTGACCCCGGCATAGCCATAATGGGGTATGGTATAATAGAATATAAACACGATGATTTCAATGTTTTAGACTATGGATGCGTCAGAACTGACAGTAGTCTTAACACGGCAAAAAGACTTGAGCAGTTGTATAACAGCATACTGTACTTAGTACATAAATATAAACCTGAAGACATGGCCGTGGAGGAATTGTTTTTCAATAAAAATGCAAAGACCGCGATGGTTATCGGACAGGCCAGGGGTGTTTGTATACTGGCGGGTTCCAACTGTGGTCTTAAAGTATATGAGTACACTCCCCTTCAAGTAAAACAGGGGGTGGTAGGCTACGGCCGTGCGGAAAAGGCACAGGTACAACAAATGGTCAAGACTTTACTGAAGCTGGATTCAATACCTAAGCCGGACGATGCCGCCGATGCCTTGGCTGTAGCAGTGTGTCACGCCCATTCCAAGAGGGTTAATCATTTATTAAGGGAGTAGTGTGATATGTTTGCATATATAAAAGGAAAAATCCAACATGTAGCAAAGGATTTTTTTATTATGGAGGTCAACGGCCTGGGCTTTAAGATATGGTCCGATGCCACCACTTTGGGCAAATTAAATTCCGTTAAGGAACCGATTAAAGTTTATACATACCTACATGTAAGAGAAGATACAATGGCCTTGTTCGGCTTTCTATCAGACGAGGAGTTAAAATTGTTTGAGGAGATAATTAATGTATCCGGTATAGGGCCAAAGGTTGGGCTATCCATACTATCCACCATGACCCCTTCCCAATTTACCACCAGTTTACTGGCAAATGATATCAAGAGTTTGACCAAGGTACCGGGCGTGGGCAAAAAAACCGCCCAGAGAATAATATTTGAACTAAGGGACAAGATCAAACAAAGGGATATGATGCCATCTTATGATATGCTCCAACAAGTCGATGACAACAGGAGCGAGGTATTAAGCGCGCTTACGACCTTGGGCTATACTGCCCAAGAAGCGGAAAAGGCCGTTGCCCGTGTATATAAAGGGGAGTATGATATAGAAACTCTGCTTAAACTGGCCCTAAGTGAGCTATCTAATATAAAATAGTTAAGGAGTTGCATTTAATTGGGAGAACGGATTATTACCAGTCATTTTAAGAAGGAAGACGTTGACGTGGAAACCACCCTGCGTCCAAGGTATATGAACGAATACATCGGCCAGACCAAAGCCAAGGAGAAACTAAATATATTTATAAAGGCTGCAAAACAACGGAAAGAGGCCCTTGATCATGTACTGCTATACGGACCGCCGGGATTGGGTAAGACCACCCTGGCCTATATTATAGCCAATGAACTGGGGGTGGGTATAAGGACAACTTCAGGCCCGGTCATAGAAAAACCCGGTGATCTTGCGGCCATATTAACAAACCTGGGGGAACATGATGTTTTGTTTATAGATGAAATTCATCGGCTAAACAGGAGCGTTGAAGAGATACTTTACCCTGCAATGGAGGACTATACCCTGGATATAATTATAGGCAAGGGCCCCAGCGCCCGGTCTATTAGACTGGACCTGCCGCACTTTACTTTGGTAGGTGCAACTACCAGGGCGGGGATGCTGACTTCGCCCCTTATGGAAAGGTTCGGCGTAGTTAACAGGCTGGAACATTATTCCGTCCCCGAGCTTAAACAGATAATTCTCCGGTCGGCGGTCATACTAAAGGTAAAAATAGACGATAGGGCGGCCGATGAAATAGCTCGGCGGTCGAGAGGTACCCCCCGAATTGCCAACAGGCTGCTGAAAAGGGTGAGGGATTATGCCCAGGTTAAAGGCGAAGGTATCATCACCCTGGAGATGTCGAAAAAGGCCCTTGATTTATTGGAGGTGGATGAAATTGGTCTTGATGATGTGGATAGAAAAATGCTCCTTACCATTATAAAAAAGTTCGGAGGAGGCCCGGTGGGACTGGATACCCTGGCCGCCAGCATTGGTGAGGAAAGTAACACAATAGAGGATGTATATGAACCATATCTATTGCAATTGGGATTCATAAATAGGACGCCCAGGGGAAGGATAGCTACAAAGAGGGCATATGAACATCTGCAGCTACCCTACAACGACAACGACTAAGTTTTTATTTTGTAAATGCTTACTATGCTTACTGTCTGATAAATCTGTGCTGAGGACCGCTTTTGGTTTGGAGGATAATATTATGGGATTTGGCCAACTAGGCAAAATTTTGTTGTCCATTGGCGCCGTATTACTTATTATGGGCGGGATATTCCTTGCATTGTCCAAGCTGGGTATTAGCAGACTTCCCGGGGATATTTACGTTAAAAAGGAAGGATTTTCTTTTTATTTTCCCATGGTAACCTGTATTATAATCAGCATAGTTTTAAGTATAATTTTTAACGTTATAAGAAGGTTAAAATAACCAAAAGAATAAAAAACTATTGTAATTATTAATAATTTGTATAAAATTATGATTGTGCCGTTTGCCAACGGCAGGTATGGATATAATAACATATTATACTTAAATTATAACTTGGGGTTTGGCATGGACTTATCAAATTTTGATTACTATTTGCCTAAACACCTGATAGCCCAGCACCCTGCACGGGAGCGGGATCAATCGAGGTTGATGGTATATAATAGGACCACCGACAGTGTTGAACACAGGCGGTTTGAAAATGTTATAGATTATTTAAATCCCGGTGACTGTATGGTGATAAACGACACCCGGGTTATGCCTGCAAGGCTTATCGGTATCAGGGAGGATACCGGCGGCGTCATGGAATTTTTGCTGCTCAACAGGGTGGAGGGCGACCGATGGATTGTCATGGTAAAGCCGGGAAAAAGGGCTAAGGTAGGGACAACCTTTATTTTTGGAGACGGTAAACTCAAAGCCAAAGTAATAAGTGTAACGGATAACGGATGCCGAGAAGTACAATTTCAGTATAATGGTATTTTCCAGCAGTTGTTAGAAGAGGTGGGTAAAGTACCATTACCGCCCTATATTACCCAGCAGCTGTCCGATGATGAACGGTACCAGACGGTATACAGCAAGAAATACGGTTCAGCCGCTGCACCGACGGCGGGGCTGCATTTTACCCACAACCTTCTGCGGCGGATAGAGGAAAAGGGCGTGAAAATAGTTAATATTACCCTCCATGTGGGACTGGGTACCTTCCGTCCGGTTAAGGTCCAAAGGATAGAGGAACACACCATGCACAGCGAATACTTTGCAATAGATGAATATGCCGCCCGGATAATAAACCAAACTAGGCAATCCGGCGGAAGGATAATAGCCGTGGGTACCACCACGGTAAGAGCATTGGAATCATCAACCGATGAAAGGGGGAGGGTAAAGGATACCTCCGGTTGGACGGACATTTTTATATATCCCGGGTATACTTTTAAGGTGGTTGATTGCCTCATCACCAATTTTCATCTGCCTAAGTCCACGTTGCTAATGCTTGTGGGTGCCTTTGCCGGTCGCGAGAAGGTTTTGGAGCTTTACCGGCAGGCAATTGCATTGGAATACAGGTTTTTCAGTTTTGGTGATGCCATGCTGATAATTTAGCTATTATTGTTGCGGAGGAGAAAATGGCTATAAATTTTACACTCATCAAGGAATGCAAACAAAGCGGTGCCAGGCTGGGTAGGTTGGATACACCCCATGGCCGGGTAAATACTCCGGTTTTCATGCCGGTAGGTACCCAGGCCACGGTAAAGACCATGACACCCGAAGAACTGAAGGACATAGGAGTGGAGATCATCCTAAGCAATACATATCACCTATATCTCAGGCCGGGCCATGAAATAATATCCGGGGCAGGGGGACTTCACAAGTTTATGAACTGGGACAGGACTATACTAACCGACAGCGGTGGCTTCCAGATATTTAGCCTAAACGCATTAAGGCAGATTAAGGAGGAGGGGGTATACTTTACATCCCATATCGACGGGTCGCAACACTTCATAGGACCTGAAGAGGCGTTAAATATACAAAACCACCTGGGGGCGGATATCATCATGGCCTTTGATGAATGCGTAGCCTACCCGGCGGACTATGACTATGCCAAGACTGCCCTAAAGCGAACTACGAGATGGGCAAAGCGGTGCAAAGAATACCATAAACGGGAAGATCAAAGCCTGTTCGGTATTGTTCAGGGTAGTATGTATAAGGATCTTAGGGAGTTAAGTGCCAGGGAATTGACAGAGCTGGATTTCCCGGGGTATGCTATAGGCGGACTAAGCGTGGGCGAACCCAAGGATATTATGTACGACATTTTGGAACATACCATACACTTTTTGCCCCAGGATAAGCCCAGATATTTAATGGGCGTAGGAACGCCCGACTGCCTGATCGAAGGCGTTATAAGGGGAGTGGATATGTTCGATTGCGTCTGGCCCACCAGGGTAGCTCGCAACGGCACGGTTATGACCGGCAGGGGCCGTATTATTGTACGGGATGCCAAGTATAAAAAGGACTTTTCTCCCCTGGACGAAAATTGTGACTGCTATACCTGCCGTAACTATACCCGATCCTACATAAGACACTTGATTAAAGCGAAGGAAGTTCTGGGAATCAGGCTGACCACCATCCACAATATACATTTTTTAATCAAGCTGATGAAGGAAGTTAGGCAAGCCATCCAGGAAGATAGATTATTGGATTTCAGGAAAGAATTTTATAATAACTATTTAAATTAAAAAATTAAAGGATTTTTTGCCTATATGTTGAATTATACTTGAAACAGACTAAGGATAAGGAGGGATAACGGTGCAAGGAGGACAATTAGGTGCTTTCCTACCATTTATAATCATCATTTTAGTGTTTTATTTCCTGATGATAAGACCCCAGCAAAAAAGGGACAAAGCGATGAGGGAAATGCTTGAGGCATTGAAGGTGGGTGACAACGTCACCACCATAGGCGGTATATACGGCAAGATTGTACGTATAAAGGATGAGGTTATCACCATAGAAGTTGGTCCGGATAAGGTAAAGCTTGTTATGGCCAGATGGTCCATTAGAAGTGTGGACAATGAAGAAGATGATGATGACGATGAAGAATAATTAAACTAAAATAAAAAAAGCAATTTTATAATTGCTTTTTTTATTTTGTCTTTTTTTATTTTATCAAGTAATAATGTATATCCGACAAACATAAATTACACTAGATACAATTATTAGGGGTGATAATATGAGAAAGCCCAGAAGAAAAAAAAACGGCAATGAAAAAGGCAGAATACCCCGTATTGTTGTTATTATATTAAAGGCTGCTGTTTTAGGGATTATACTTTCCCTTATTTGCTTTGTAATATTTGCCTTAATTCTAAATGTCTCACAAATAAGTGAAACGGTAATCCCTTCCGTTATTCAGGTCATTAAAATTGCCAGTATCGTGGTGGCTTCCATATATGGGGTACGAAAAATAAAAACAAAGGGTTGGCTGATAGGAGCAATAATCGGAGTAACATATATTATTTTTTCTATGATAATTAATTCTTTCTTTAGCGACGGAACCCTTTCAGTCAAAATAATTTTTTCAGACATTATTTTGGGATTGATAATCGGTGCCGTTGGTGGTATTATAGGGATGTACAATAAATAAGGGGGACTTCGTATGAAACATATAAAGACACTCAACAGTTCAAACTTAAAAACATCCTTAAGCAAGGGCGGATGCGGCGAGTGCCAGGTATCGTGCCAGTCTGCTTGTAAGACTTCCTGTACGGTTGCTAACCAAAATTGTGAGCGCAGCAAATAATACATATAAAAGCAGCAAGGCTGCTTTTTTTACTGGTTTTTTTACCCTTCGACCCATAATTGTCAGGACATTTCAAAAAGGAGTATTATTATGCCCATGATTCACAAGTTTTCATTATTCGATAAATTCATGGTACTGGATGTTAACAGCGGAGCTGTTCATGTCTTGGATGAAGTGGCATGGGAAGTACTGAATTATTTTACTTCCTGCAGCAGAGATAAAATAATAGATATTTTAAAAAAGAAATACGATGTAGAGGATATAACCCAGGCCTATTTGGAGCTGAAGACCTTACAGCAAAAGGAATTGTTGTTTAGCCCGGATTATTATGATGATATGGATCTTCATCATAACGGTATAATAAAAGCCTTGTGTCTTCATGTGGCCCATGACTGCAATCTTCGATGCAAATATTGCTTTGCATCCACCGGCAGTTTTCAGGGCCGCCGGTTGGTGATGGACTGTGAAACGGGCAAAGGTGCCATAGATTTTTTGATTTCCCATTCCGGTAACCGTCGTCAACTGGAGGTTGACTTCTTTGGTGGCGAGCCCTTGCTAAACAAAGATATAATAAAGCAATTGGTGGACTACGGCAATGAACGGGCCGCACAAAGTAATAAGGACATCCGTTTTACCCTTACAACAAACGCACTGCTACTGGACGATGATTTTTTATCCTTTATAAACGATAAGATGTACAACCTGGTATTGAGTATAGACGGTACACGACAAACCAATGACAGGATGAGATATCAAGCAGACGGCAGGGGAACCTATGATTTAATACTCCCAAAGATTAAAAAGGCCGTTGAGATGCGGGAAGATAAAAGCTTTTACGTCAGGGGTACCTTCACCCGTTATAACCTTAACTTTTCCGAGGACGTTCTTCATCTTGCTGATTTAGGGTTTAAAAATATATCCGTAGAACCAGTGGTAGCAGATAAGAATAAGGATTATGCCATAAGGGAAGAGGATTTACCGACAATTTTTAAGGAATACGAAACCTTGGCCCAAGAATATGTCAAACGGTATAAAATAGGCAACCCCTTTAACTTTTTTCATTTTAATATAGACCTTACCCAGGGGCCTTGTGTGATTAAAAGGGTGATGGGTTGCGGAGCCGGTACCGAGTACGTGGCAGTAACTCCCGAAGGTGATATATATCCCTGCCACCAATTTGTGGGCATTGAGGATTTTTGCATAGGTAATGTAAAGGAGGGTATAGAAAACCGGAAAACAGTTGAAGAATTTAGGAAGTGTAATGTCCTGAAAAAAGAGGAGTGCAAGAAATGCTGGGCCAAGTTTTACTGTAGCGGGGGCTGCCATGCCAGTGCCTATTATTCATCTAACGATATCCATTCCACTTACAAGATAGGTTGTGAGATGGAGAAAAAAAGGATAGAATGCGCCATGTGGATCAAGGCTTCTTTATCGGAATGAATACATAACATCCGCTCTTTTTGCCACAATATATAATTAAATATATTTATTATGGTATTGTCATGAATGAAATTACCTATAATGATATAAAAAACAACGACGAAATAAACGAATATCTGGAATATAGCAATGAATGCCTAAGAGTACTGGGCTTTACGGAACATGGCAGGCGCCATGGAATGCTGGTGGCAAACAGGGCAAGGAACATACTGAAAAAGCTGGGATATTCCAAAAGGGAGGCGGAATTGGCTGCCATAGCAGGTTATCTCCATGATATCGGCAATATGATAAACAGAAACGACCACAGCCAAATAGGAGCGTTATTTACATTAAACCTTCTAAAAAACATGGACATGCCCCGGCGGGAAATAACCACTATCATATCTGCCATAGGCAACCACGATGAGGAATTCGGCCATCCGGTAAACAATGTGGCCGCCGCCCTTATTCTTGCGGATAAGTCAGATGTCCATAGAAGCAGGGTGAGGAATGACGATTTCGCCACCTTTGATATCCATGACAGGGTAAACTATGCAGCCCAGCATTCATGTTTGAATATATTCCCGAAAGAAGGCATCATATCGCTGAACATAAATATAGACATTGAAATCTGTCCGGTGATAGAATACTTTGAAATATTTTTATCGAGAATGATACTGTGTAGAAGGGCTGCTAATTTCCTCAATTGCCACTTTGAACTTATAATTAATAATGCCAAACTTTTATAGATAGTACCCGGCAACCGAAGGACGTGGTTATGTTAAAAAGTGCTGATATATGGCTTTTATCTGTAACTTCGGTTGGATTATTGACTGATAATTACTAAAAATTATATAATAACGTAACAAGTCTAAAGGAGGAAGGGTAGTATGGGCAGGAAAAAAAGCTTAATATGGCTACTGGTATATATAGCAATCCTTGGCTTTCTTTCATATGTAGCTGTTTTCGGCCTTGATGTCGGCAGATATACGGTAATACCCATCCGGGATGCCATAAAACAGGGTCTGGACCTGCGGGGAGGCGTGTATATAGTATATGAACCCCAGGGAGTTGAAAATGACCCTGAGCTGGAAAGCAAATTATCCGGCGTTATGGAAATACTTAGAAAACGCTTAGATGACAGGGGCTTGACAGAAGCTACCATAGCCACCCAGGGAAGGGAAAAAATCAGGGTGGAAATCCCTGATATAGATGACCATGAAGAAGCCTTGGAGTTGTTGGGCAAGACAGCCAAACTGGAATTTATAGACGAAGAGGGCAATGTAATAATAGACGGAAAAGATGTGGCCAATGCCGAAGCTAATTACGGCGAAGGTATGAAACCCATGGTTTTTCTCGAATTAAACGACGAAGGCGCTGAAAAATTTTATAAGGGCACACAGGAAAATATTGACAAAATAATAAAAATCGTATTGGATGACGTGGTAATATCCGCGCCAGTTGTAAATGAAGCCATACCCAACGGCCAGGCCAGCATAAGTGGCAGCATGACCATAGACGATGCAGCGGAACTGGCAAGTTTGATTAAAAGCGGTGCTCTGCCCATACCCATTGAACCGGTGGAAGTAAGGACGGTGGGTGCCACTTTAGGATCCAATGCTTTGACCACGGGTATCCAGGCGGGATTTATCGGCCTGATAGCGGTATTCGTGTTTATGATAGCATTCTATCGGTTGCCGGGTTTAATGGCCGATATCGCCCTGATAACCTATTTATTAATAGTGTTGATTATATTGGCAGGAATAGGAGCTACCTTAACACTGCCGGGAATAGCTGGAATTATATTGTCGGTGGGCATGGCAGTGGATGCCAATGTGATTATCTTCGAAAGATTTAAGGAAGAGCTGGAAACCGGAAAGACCCTTAGGTCTTCTCTGGATTCGGGATTTTCAAAGGCCTTCAGGGCCATACTGGATAGCAATATAACCACCCTTATTGCCACAATAGTATTGTATATTGTTGGGACGGGCCCTGTTCAAGGTTTTGCCCTTACACTGGGTATAGGTATAGTAGTAAGCTTGTTTACCGCCATTACCTTAACAAAATTTTTACTGCGACTTGTTATGGGGCTTAATTTAAAGAATAAGAAACTGTATAGCAGGGGGGTTAAGGGATGAAAATTGTATCTAAAGCAAAGGTTTGGATTGCTATCCCCCTTTGTATTATTGTAATAGGCTTAATATTCGGTATAATAAATAACGGTTTTAATTTGGGCATTGACTTTAAAGGCGGCACCCTAATACATTTAAATATAGGTCAACCCTATGATGTGGGGGATATCAGGTCTATACTCAACCAACATGGATTGGATGAAGCCGTTGTAAGCGGAGCGGGGGATGGTAATACCGAGGTCTTAATAAGAATGCCCAATATCCCCGACGAAGACAGGGTTAGCAGTGCCGTTATTGATGACATAAGCAAGCAATTTCAACTAGCCGAAAAGGATATTTTGTCGGTGGAGAAGGTGGGCAGCGTAATGAGCAAAGAACTTACCCAAAACGCCCTTTTAGCCGTTGTGCTGTCCTGCGGGTTTATGCTTGTTTATATATGGATAAGATTTGAATTTAAGTCGGGTGTAGCTGCTATAATTGCTCTGGTTCATGATGTTTTGATAATTGCCGCTTTTTTGCTGATATTCAGGATACAGATTAACAGCACCTTTATTGCGGCGGTATTGACGATAATCGGTTATTCGATTAACAATACCATAGTAATATTCGATAGGATCCGGGAAAATACCAAGAAACTTAGAAAATGTACTATCCAAGAATTAACGGATAAAAGCATTAAACAGTCAGTTGTCCGGTCAATAAACACCTCATTGACTACCTTGATAGTAATCGTCGTACTGTATATATTAGGTGTTGAGTCCATAAAGGAATTTGCCCTACCCATTATAATCGGAATAATAGCCGGGACCTATTCATCGTTACTCATAGCCGGCCCAATTTGGGCTGTTTGGACCGAAAGAAGTCGGACTAAAAAACTGGCACCCCATAGAAAATAAAAGCAGCTACGCTGCTTTTATTTTTGTATATCAAATACTGAAAAATTTAATTTTATGGGCATCACATTTTAAAAGAAAAGAGAAAGTCTAACGGACTGTAAATTTAGCCGTGTTATTTTAAAGGTTATGTGGAATAAAATGTATATATTTAAGAATATAAAAGAATATCCAGGATATAACGACGAAAATTTAATAGACAACAGTATAATAAACCGCCTATCAAAAGGCGCGTCCATAAGCCCTTTTATTGCAAAGCTTTTATATAATAGGGGTATCACCGATGTAAACGAGGCAAAGGAATTTTTAGACCCTCGGCCAGATTTGCTGTATGATCCATACCTGTTAAAGGACGTGGAAAAGGCAGTGGAAAGGATTTCATTGGCCATAAAAAAAGACGAAATTATTTGTATCTTTGGCGACTACGACGCCGATGGAATAACTGCCACTGCCATACTTTATAAATTTTTGACTTCTTTAGGCGCCCGTGTGTTTACTTATATACCCAACAGGCTTTTTGAGGGCTATGGTTTAAACAAGGAGGCCATAGAAGAAATTGCAAATCGGGGCTGCAGGCTGATAATTACGGTGGACTGTGGGATTACCAATAACACCGAAACCCGTTATGCAGCTAGGCTAGGGTTGGATATGATAATAACGGATCACCATACCTGTCCCCGGGAGCTGCCCCCGGCAACAGCGGTAATTAATCCCCATAGACCGGATGACGGATATCCTTTTAAGGACCTGGCCGGTGTGGGGGTGTGCTGCAAACTGGTACAGGCGCTGGGCGGCGGTCCTTTGAAAGAGGAATACATGCAGCTTGCTGCCATAGGTACAATCGGAGACATAGTTCCCCTGATGGACGAAAACAGGAGTATTGTGTACGGTGGCCTGTCTTCTATGGTTGATACCGAAAACGTTGGCCTAAAAGTTCTGCTGGAACAGAGCGGTGTTTGGCCAAGGGATAGGGATGCCGATGAAATAGCCTATTATGTTGTGCCCAAAATAAACGCGGCAGGCAGGATGGGTTATCCCCAAAAAGCTTTGGAGCTGTTTATAGCCAATGACAGGGAAACTTGTATAGAAATTGCCCGTGAGCTTATAAAGCTGAATAACCTAAGACAAAGCATTCAGCGGGAAATGTTTGAACAGGCGGTTTCCATGGTGGAGTCGAAAAAATATACAGACTTAAGGCGGGATAAAGTAATTTTGCTGGACAAAGAGGATTGGCACTTAGGGGTTATGGGCATAGCCGCCTCTAAAGTGGCAAAGCTTTACCATCGCCCTACGATATTAATCAGCACGTCCGGTCAGCGAGGTATCGGGTCAGCCAGATCCATAGAAGGTTTTGATATATTCGAAGCCCTCAGTAAGTGTGAGCATTGCCTGACTAAACTGGGCGGACATAAGCAGGCGGCAGGTTTTACGATTTCCACAGACCGTATAGACAGCCTGCGCATGATGGTTAATGAATTTGCCCATTCAAGATACCATCCCAATATATACAGGCCTGTTTTATGGTATGATTGCCAGTTGAATTTAGAGCAGGCAACCATGGAATTAGCCAAAGACATTCAAAGGCTGGGCCCTTTTGGTTGCGGCAACCCGCGACCCAATATACTTATAAAAAACATAAAACTGTGCAACTTCACAAAGGTGGGCAGGGACGGAAAACACTTAAAAGCCCAAGTCATGGACGCCAAAGGTCGGACTGTGGATGCCATCGCCTTTAATTATAACGAAATAATGGATAACGAGAATGCTAATTTGGACGTGTTGTGTAACCTGGACATTAACCGATGGAATAATGTTGAAAAGGTACAATTAAATATAAAGGCTGCCAACTACAACCTGGACAAAAAAGGCGTGGAAAAATTAATTTCCATGTACTATCAAAATATAACTAGTGATTTTTTAAGCCAAATTATATATAATTGTGGTATGCAGCAACAAAATATACTGGATAGCCGTAATATGAGGATGGAAAAATGCAGTATCAACGAATTTGTATTTAAAAAGCTCGACTGCTGCAACGATGTGCTGGTGATAGTAAATACCCTACCGGGACTAAAAAGACTAATTTCTTTTCTTTTTAAGAAAAACATTTTGCACCAGGTACGGTTCAGCTATAATTCCATCAACTCTATGGAATGCTGCCATAATACGGTGTTGGTCAACTGTGATTTATCCGGAAGTGCCTTTAATAATTACGGCAACATCATCCTTTACGATTGCTGCTACAGTGAAAATTATTTATACAACTTAGCCAGGCTTGCCGGGGACAGCCCATTGTATATGGCAGTTAGCCATACCATCATTAAGGAGGGATACAGAGCAGCGTCTTACCTTAGGGTAACCAAGAAGGATCTTGCAGATGTTTATAGGTTAATCAATGGATGGAACAAAAAGCACTCATCTCCGATATCTTTGGATAAAATAAGGTCTGTTCTAAAAAACTATAAGGTTAGTCTTTTTAAGATAGACCTTTCAATAGACATTTTAAAAGAGCTGGGGATAATTGACCTTATGCATGATGAGGGGAAAAAAGATATAATGGTGAGGATTGTGGACCAGAATCCAAAGCAGTTGGAGGACAGCCAATTATATACCGGACTTCTGCATATAAAAAAGACACAAAAATCCCTTTACAAAAAATTTTTTGGTGTGGACGGAGAACATATAATACACTTTCAACAAAACAACAGCTGAACCAATGCAGCTTTAATTTAAATTAAGGGGGAAGAGTAATGGATTTAAAAGAAAAAATCAGGGTAATAGAAGACTTTCCGATATCCGGTATCAGATTCAAGGATATTACCACTCTACTAAAGGATAAAAAGGCCTACGCGTATGCAATAAATCAGTTAGCGGCTGATTTAAGGGATAAGGATATAGATGTTGTTGTCGGGCCGGAGGCCAGGGGATTTGTAATCGGTGCCCCCCTAGCCTATGCTTTAAACAGTGGTTTTGTACCCATCAGAAAGGCCGGAAAACTGCCGGCAGAAACAAGGAAGTTCGAGTATGAATTGGAATACGGGAAGGACGAACTGGAAATACATGTGGATGCCATAAGCCCGGGACAGAGGGTGGTGGTGGCCGATGATTTGTTGGCAACCGGGGGCACTGCATATTCAACCGTCAAATTGGTGGAAGAGCTTGGCGGTGAAGTAGTATCGGTAAGGTTTATCATAGAACTTACTTATTTAAACGGTATTGAACTGTTAAAGGGCTATAATGTAAAATCATTAGTAAAATATTAAGAAAAAAACCTAAACACTAGCCTGGAGTTTATATAATAGGTATAGGTGACGGTATGTTAAATAAATTCATGATGAGGGTAAGGCAACATTACAGCGAAGAAGATAGGCGATTAATTGAAAAGGCCTATTCCTTTGCAAAAGAAGCCCATAAAAAACAATATAGAATTTCCGGCGAACCCTATATCAAGCATCCTATAGAGGTAGCGGAAATACTCTTGGACCTCGGCTTGGACGCCAACACCATTTCCGCGGGTCTGCTCCACGACGTTATAGAAGATACCAGCGTATCCTTTGATGATATAAAAAAGGAGTTTAACCAGGAAGTGGCCGAACTGGTAGACGGCGTAACCAAGCTGGGAAAATTTGAATACACCAGCAAAGAAGATCAACAGGCTGAGAACCTAAGAAAGATGTTCTTGGCAATGGCAAAGGATATTAGGGTGATACTCATAAAACTGGCCGACAGACTTCATAATATGCGTACCTTAAAGCATATTGAGATAAACAAGCAAAAAGAAAAGGCCAATGAAACATTGGAAATCTATGCACCCCTTGCCCATAGGCTGGGAATTTTTAGGATAAAATGGGAACTGGAAGACCTTGCCCTGCGTTTTATTAACCCCAAAGGCTATTATGAACTGGTAGAAAAGGTGGCTAAAAAGAGACAGGAAAGAGAGGAATATATAGCCCACGTCATAAAAATCCTTAGGGGTAAGCTCAATGAAATAGGTATAAAAGCCGAAATAGAAGGCAGACCTAAACATTTTTACAGCATATATAAAAAAATGTATCACCAAAACAGGACTTTTGAGCAGATATATGATCTTATAGCCGTAAGGATAATAGTCAACAGTGTTAAGGACTGCTACGGCGTACTAGGTGCCGTTCACACTCTATGGAAGCCTTTACCCGGTAGGTTTAAGGATTATATTGCCGTCCCAAAGCCAAATATGTACCAGTCCCTGCACACCACCGTTTTCGGTCCCGAAGGCGAACCCTTCGAGATCCAGATACGTACGAGGGAAATGCACAGGACAGCCGAGTATGGCATCGCAGCCCATTGGAAGTATAAAGAGGGTAGGCAGACCAATGACGATTTGGATGTAAAGCTGGCCTGGTTAAGACAATTGCTGGAATGGCAAAATGATTTAAAGGATGCCAAGGAATTTGTCGAAACGCTGAAAATTGATTTGTTTACCGACCAGGTTTTTGTTTTTACACCCAAGGGCGACGTAATAAATCTACCTCAGGGTTCCACGCCTTTGGACTTTGCCTATGCTATTCATAGTGAGGTGGGTAATAAGTGTATCGGTGCCAAGGTAAACAGCAAAATAGTAACCTTGGACTATCAACTAAAAACCGGTGAAATAGTGGAGATTTTGACCTCTTCCTCCCACCACGGCCCCAGCCGCGACTGGCTAAAGATAGTAAAAACATCCCAGGCAAAGAACAAAATTAAGCAATGGTTTAAAAAGGAGAGGAAGGAAGAGAATATTGTTAAAGGCAGGGATATGCTGGAAAAGGAAGCAAAACGTCAAGGGTACAGCCTGTCTCAACTCACCAAACCTGAATGGATGGAGGCGGTATACAAAAAATACAGCTTTCATTCGGCGGATGATGTATATGCAGCTGTGGGTTACGGTGGCCTAACCACCAATCAGGTATTGACAAGACTGATCGATGAATACAGAAAAGTCCATCAAGACAAGCCGGCTGACCGGACTAGTATGTCCAGGACCGGCAAACATCCCCAAAGAGGTAGGTCCCTTAGCCATGGTGTGGTTGTCAAGGGTATAAGTAATATAATGGTGCGCTTTTCAAAATGCTGTAGCCCAGTGCCGGGGGACAAAATAATAGGTTATATAACCCGGGGCAGGGGCGTGTCCATCCACCGTAAGGACTGTAATAATATTAAGGATGGATCTTTAGAGGAAGAAAGGTTAATAGAAGTTGAATGGAAGACGGACAACGGCGCATCTTATAAAACGGAAATCCAGATAATGGCCATAGATAAATACGGACTGCTTTCGGAGATAAATAAACTTATAAATGACATGAACACTTCGGTAACGGCAGTCAGCGCAAAGACCACCAAGGACAACACGGCCGTAATAAACTTAACAATGGAGATATCAAATACCAAGCAATTGGAAAAAATAATGGAGAAGTTTAAAAAACTACCCGAAATAAAGGAAGTCTACAGAGTACATGCTTAAGGAGGAGACCATGCGTGCAGTGGTGCAAAGGGTGAAAAGGGCAGAGGTGAGGGTTGATGGTCAAACCGTTGGCAAAATTGGCCAGGGTCTTATCGTTTACCTAGGCGTCAGTCACCAAGACACCCAAAAAGATATTGATTATATCGTAGATAAGGTAATTAACCTTAGAATATTCGAAGACGACGACAATAAGCTTAATCTGTCCACCTTGGATATTAACGGTGAGATACTATTGATATCTCAATTTACATTATATGGCGATTGTAGACGGGGAAGAAGACCAAGTTTTACCCAGGCCGCCTCGCCTGAAAAGGCAATGCAACTATATGAACAGACCATACAGCGGTTTAAAGATAAAGAAATAAAAATACAAACAGGTAAATTCCAGGCAATGATGGATATATATTCGGAGAACTACGGGCCCGTGACCATACTACTGGACAGCAATAAACAGTTTTGAGGTGATAAAATGGCAGTAGTTCATAAAATGGTGGTAGGTATATATGGGACCAACAGTTACTTGCTTCTATGGAAAAAGGCAAAAAAGGCGGTAGTTATAGACCCGGGCGGAAAAATGGATGATACTATTAAGAAAATCCAAGATGCCGACGCCAAGCTAGAGTATATTATCCTTACCCACGGACACTTCGACCATATTATGGGTCTTAAGGATTTAAAGGATAAGTTAGGGGGCAGGGTACTCATTCACAGAGACGATAAGGATATGTTGACGGACAACGGAAAAAATTTATCAAATGCCTTGGGCATGCCGCTTCCCAAGGTTGAAGCGGATGATATTATCGATGAGGGAACCTTAAAAATAGCCGATGACCGGTTAAGAATTATACATACCCCGGGACACACTCCGGGAAGCATTTGTATTGTGCTTCGGGATATAATCTTTAGTGGGGATACGCTGTTTCGAATGTCCATAGGCAGGACGGATTTGCCAGGCGGTAATTATCCCCGGCTAATAAAATCCATCAGGGAAAAGCTTTTTGTGCTGGATGGGGATTTTGATGTGTACCCGGGCCATGGAGAATGTACCAGTTTGAGCGTGGAAAAGGCCCGAAATCCCTTTTTAACATGAAGAAACCTGACAAACCCCTATAAAGATTAGGAACATAGGAGTAGGGGAATAATATATAAAAAGTTTAAGGAGGGTTTTTTCTGTGGAGAGGGTGTTTAAGAATCAAATAAGGCGGGAGCAGGCCCACGAGATAATTGATATGGACGAGGATGAACTGTTGGACTTGATTTTGGAAGGTGCCGACGATAAAGAACTGGCCAAACAACTTGGAAGAAATAAACAAATTGCAAAAGATATAATTACCGACCTGGAAAAGAAAAATATATACTAGGGGTAAATTAATGGTTTATCTTTTCCTTTCTGACAATGCATTGGAGAATGATACAAGAAATATTATTAATGTTTTCTATCCATTGGCCCATATAAAAGTAATTCGATGCCAAGGACAGTATACAAGTTTGAAATCTTTGTTGGATACCGGTGAATTTGCAATCCATGTACAACACAAAAAGTTAAAGCCCGATGCCGTTCAAATTACCACCCGTCTGTGTGACAACCGGCGGGTGTGGACGGAAGGGGAAACCGTTTATGGGTTGCCCGAAGGTTATATAAAGGATAAAGCCTTTAAATATGGCTTAAAAAGATGCGTATTAAAGCTTTTAACTAGGTACACGGGTTACCGCCCTCCCTGGGGCATACTTACCGGGATACGGCCTGTAAAACTGGTTAACCAGATGAGGGCACAGGGCGTGTCCGCTGCCGAAATTTGGCAATATTTAACTGACGAATTAATGTTGTCGAATTCCAAAGGCAGCTTATTAATGGAGGTATCCGATATCCAGCAAGATGTATTAGCCAGTATTGCCCGTGACGGTGTAAATATCTATATAGGGATCCCCTTTTGTACCAGCAGGTGCATATATTGTTCCTTTGTATCCCAGGTAATGGGTACTCGGAACAGTAATTTGGAAGAATACCTGAACTGTCTTCTAGAGGAGATCAGGTGTACCGGACGGATGCTGGGCCATGCGGGTATCCGACCCCTCAATATATATATAGGCGGCGGTACGCCTACTTCCCTTGATATAAATCAGTTAAGGGAGCTGCTGGATTGTATCAGGCAAAGCTTTTCCTTTGAAGGAGTGGAAGAATATAATATTGAAGCCGGACGGCCGGATACCATTGACAAAGACAAGTTAACCCTGTTATATGGATATGGCATAAACAGGCTGTGTATAAATCCCCAAACCTTTAACGAAAAAACCCTTAAACTTATAGGACGTAAACATACTGCCCGAGATATCATTGACAAATATTACATTGCCAGAAAAATAGGGTTTAAAAATATTAATATGGATATTATAGTCGGTCTGCCCGGAGAAGATGACACCATGGTAGCAAATACCCTAGGTTTTCTTGATGATTTAAAACCCGACAGCGTTACGGTACACGCCCTGGCAATAAAGAAGGGCTCGCACCTTAAGGAAAAAGCGGTAAAGAGCCGAAATACACTTCGTCACAATTACATTTGTAATACCGCCATGGTCTATGACTCATTAAGAAAGATGGATATGATTCCTTATTATCTATACAGACAAAAATATATGCATGGAAATGAAGAAAACATAGGCTTTTGCAGAAAGGGAAAGGAAGGTTTATACAATATCACCACCATGGAGGATAGCCATTCAATCATCGCTTTGGGAGCAGGGGCTATTTCAAAAGCCGTGTTGAATAACAACAGAATAGAGAGGATATCAAACCCCAAGGATACCGGGGTATATGTCAATAGAATACATCAGGTGATAGACAACAAAAGGGAAATGCTTGAAATGTTGACATTAAAAAATCAATAGGATATAATATATTCCATTAAAAATATAATATTGTAAAGACGATGAAGGGAAAAGTATATTACAAGGGCTTAACAGGGAGAGGGTGTTTTAATTGAGAGCACCCTTTAAGTACAACCGGTAATAGAAAAACGCCTCGGAGTCGACCTGTCAAAATAAGCGGTAGAGTAGATAGGTACGTATTTATGCGTTAAATTTGTAAGCGGGATTTATATCCAATTAGGGTGGCACCGCGAGGAATATCCTCGTCCCTTACTAACAGGGACCAGGTTTTTTTATTTTACAAGGATAAAGGAGGAAAGGAGATGCTTACAAAAGCACCCAGGGGCACTAGAGATACCCTCCCTTCAGAGATATACAAGTGGCACTACGTGGAAGACATAATACGGAAGCTGTGTTCGTACTACGGCTACCGTGAGATAAGAACACCTATTTTTGAGCACACCGAATTATTCGAGCGGGGTGTAGGATCTACCACCGATATCGTTCAAAAGGAGATGTATACCTTTACCGATAAAGGCAACAGAAGCCTTACCCTCAAACCCGAAGGTACTGCAGGCGTAGTACGGGCATTTATAGAGCATAAATTATATGCCGATGCCCTGCCTCTTAAAATGTACTATTTGTCTCCGGTGTTCAGGTACGAAAGACCCCAAGCCGGACGACTGAGGGAGCACCATCAATTTGGTATAGAATGCTTTGGAGCCCAGTTCCCTTCAGTGGATGCTGAAATAATAGACCTTGCCATGACTTTTTTCGATACCTTGGGGATAAATAATCTACAGCTTAATATAAACAGCATAGGGTGTCCCCACTGCAGGAAGGATTACAACGCCGCCCTTAAGTCATATTTTAATGACAATATGGAAAAACTTTGCGGCACCTGCAGGGTCAGGTTGGAAAGAAACCCTTTGCGAATAATCGATTGCAAAGAAGAAAAATGTCAAGCCTTGATTGACAAAGCGCCCATAATTCTGGATTATCTGTGCGACGAGTGCAATGATCATTTTGAAAAGTTACAGCGGTATTTAAAGGTGCTGGGCTACCAATACATTATAAATCCCAGGATAGTTAGGGGATTAGACTATTATACAAAGACAGTATTTGAAATAATTTCCAATGATATAGGTGCCCAGGGAACGGTATGTGGTGGCGGTAGGTATGACGGCTTAATTGAGCAATGTGGAGGTCCGTCCCTTCCGGGGGTAGGCTTTGGCTTAGGGCTTGAAAGACTGTTAATGGTAATCGAGCACCAGGGCATTAAGATACCCGAACCGGCGTATAACGATGTGTCCATTGTATCTATCGGGGATGAAGGATATTTAAAGGCTCTTTACCTGGCTTCACGGTTAAGGGCTGCCGGAATTTTCACAGACGTTGACCATATGGGTAAAAGCATAAGAGCACAGTTCAAGAGAGCGGACAAGCTGGGTTCAAGGTTTTGTATTGTAATAGGGGAGGATGAACTGTCAAAATCAAGATTTAAGGTAAGGAACATGCAAACGGGCACCCAAGAAGAAATGGATGAAAACACCATAATCGAATATTTCAAAGAAACAGCAAATAGTTGGAGGTAAAGTTAATATGGAGCTAATGAAGGATATGAAGCGCACTCATATGTGCAACGAATTAAACAAAAACAATGTCAACCAGCGGGTAGTTTTAATGGGCTGGGTACAGACCCGGCGGGATTTAGGAGGCTTAATATTCATAGATTTAAGGGATAGGACCGGTATTATCCAGGTGGTGTTTGACGCCCAAAATTTCAAAGGGTCCTTTGAAAAAGTAGAAAGCCTCAGAAATGAATACGTAATTGCGGTGTCCGGCTTGATTGTGGAAAGAAGTGAAGATACAAAGAATCCTAAAATAGACACCGGTGATATTGAACTTATGGCCAGTGAATTGAGGATACTCAATAAGTCGGCTACCCCACCCATCTATATAGAAGAGCACTCCAAAGTATCGGAAGCCCTTAGATTGAAATACAGATACCTTGATTTAAGGCGTCCGGATATGCAAAGAAATATTATGTTGCGGCATAAAGTAAAAACTGTAACAAGGGATTTTTTAAATAAAAACGGGTTTATAGAAATTGACACTCCTATTTTAACCAGGAGTACCCCGGAAGGTGCCCGGGATTATCTCGTACCAAGTCGGGTACAGCCCGGAAAGTTTTATGCCCTGCCCCAGTCACCCCAGTTGTTTAAACAGCTGCTTATGGTATCAGGATTTGACAAGTATTACCAGATTGCAAAATGTTTTAGGGATGAAGATTTGAGAGCGGATAGGCAGCCGGAATTCACGCAGATAGACATGGAAATGTCCTTTGTGGATATTGACGATATAATATCAATAAATGAAAAGCTATTATATGAAATTTTCAAGCAAACCCTTGGTGTGGAAATCAAGTTGCCCATAAAGAGGATGACCTATGACGAGGCCATGGAGCTTTATGGTACGGATAAACCCGATACAAGATTTGACTTAACTTTGAAAAACTTGAGCGATATTGCCGTAAAATGTGACTTTAGAGTTTTCAGCCAGGCGGTTGAAAAGGGTGGAAGTGTAAGAGGTATTAACGCCAAGGGATGCGGTGCCTCCATGGGCCGAAGGGAAGTTGACGGTTTGGTTGAGTTGGCCAAAGAATTTGGAGCAAAGGGATTGGCGTGGATAAATATTACGGAAAACCAGTTTAAATCCCCAATAACTAAATTTTTCTCCCAGGAGCAGCTGGAGGAAATAATATCCAGGATGGACGGCCAGCCGGGAGACCTGTTGTTGTTCGTTGCAGATAAGGATGATATCGCCTTCCCGGTGCTGTCCCAGTTGAGGTTGGAGCTGGCAAGGCGAATGGATATTATAGACGATGATAAGATGGAGTTTTTATGGATTACCGATTTCCCGCTTTTCGAGTATGACCAAACCGAGAAAAGGTTTGTATCTAAGCACCATCCCTTTACTTCACCGGCAGACGATGATATAGATTTGCTGGACAGCAACCCTGGTGCCGTCAGGTCCAAGGCCTATGATATCGTTTTAAACGGTGTGGAATTAGGGGGAGGAAGTATAAGGATCCACGACCAGGAAATTCAGCAAAAAGTGTTCAATGTATTGGGATTTAGCAAGGAAAGGGCATGGGAGCAGTTCGGGTTTTTATTGGAAGCTTTTAAATACGGTACCCCGCCCCACGGAGGGATTGCTTACGGCCTGGATAGGTTGGTTATGTTGCTTGCCGGGCAAAACAGCATTAGAGATGTCATTCCCTTCCCCAAGGTGCAAAATGCGTCCTGTCCAATGACGGAAGCGCCAAATATCGTTGAAAACAAACAGTTAAAGGAATTGCATATAAAGTTGGATGATTAGGTAAAATATAAATGGATTATTGATATTTTGGATTATATTAGTACTTGATTAAACAAAATCCATGTGCTATCATTAATGTAAAGTCACACAAACCCCTACTGTGCCCGTGTTTAAGTGGTTATGTTTTGAGCCAACACATATAGAAAGGGAATCCGGACTCTATATGCGGCATATATGCCTTGGCAACAAGGAAATATAAAGCATGTAGGAGGATACCCACCTGCCGAGAGCAGGTTCAAAACAACCATTAAACGACATAGTGGGGGGAAAAGCGGTTTTTATATAAAAAACTAAAAAATTGGTTTAACCGAAAAAAAAGGGATACTATATATAGTAATCCCTTTTTTTTATTACATCCTTGACAAATACCAAAATATGTGTTAAAATACCCTAGGGGGGTAGGGTATATAAAATGGATAAACAATTAAAAACCAAAGAAAATATTATCAATAGGCTAAAAAAAATCGAAGGCCAGGTAAAAGGCATACAAAGGATGGTAAAAGAAGAGAAGTATTGCGTTGATATCTTGGTACAGATTGCCGCCGTAAGGGCAGCTATAAACAAGGTAGGGGGTATAATACTAAAACAATATACCTTGGAATGTTTGAAAAAGGAGATAGATTGTAAAGACAACGATGATAAGATAGAAGAATTAATCGGGGTTATTACCAAATTCATGAATTAAAGGTGATGGGGTTGAAGGAATTAGGTAAGGTTGTAAAGGTTGAAGACGAATATTTGGAAATTTCAATAAGACGTACCAGTGCCTGTGACAAGTGTAAGAGATGTATCAGTGCCGATGCCCAAAACCAGATGTTGCTTAGGGCAAAACCCTATAAAAACGCCAGCATCGGTGACATTGTGGAAATTGAGCAGAAGACTTCCACTTTTCTGTCGGCAGTGTTTACAGCATATATTATTCCTTTGATCGCCTTTATAATAGGCTTGGTAATCGGCCTTATGGGTTTTGCCGACCATGGACAGGGAACGAGGGAACTTTACAGCATACTTTTAGGTATATTATTTTTGGTTATAACTTATTTAGTAATAAGCTTTATAGATAAAAAATATTTTAAAAAAAGTGGAAAATTTCTTCCACGGGTAAAATGTATAAATTCTAAAAAAGGAGGATAATTATGTCACAAGATAAGGTATTAAACATCAGCAGTGAGAATTTCGAACAAGAGGTTATAAACTCAGACAAGCCTGTTCTGGTAGATTTTTGGGCTGCGTGGTGCGGTCCGTGCAGAATGATAGCACCCATTATAGACCAGTTGGCAGAGCAATACGACGGCAAGGTAAAAATAGCCAAGGTCAATGTGGACGAACAAAGAGAACTGGCAGCACGATATAAGGTAATGAGTATACCAACCATTTACATGTTTAAGGATGGGAATCCCGTTGACAAGGTGGTAGGAGTCCGTTCAAAAGGTGACCTTGAAACCTTTATCAATAATCATTTATGAGAGGATGTTCCTCTCATTTTTTTTACTTATCCTTACCCTTGTAATATTATAGTATAATAATTATAATTAAAATAATGCGTTTGCAACACTTTTTGTCGAAGGGAGAATATTGACCATGATAGATTTAAAAGAAATTTACAAAGTAGATCCGGAGATAGCAGGTATCATTGATAAGGAACTTAACAGACAAAGGAATAAAATTGAATTGATAGCATCGGAAAACTTTGTAAGTCTAGCCGTTATGGCGGCAGCCGGAACCCATTTAACAAATAAATATGCCGAGGGATATCCCGGCAGAAGATATTATGGTGGCTGTGAATATGTAGATATGGTAGAGAGTCTTGCCATTGAAAGGGCAAAACAATTATTTGAGGCAGAACATGTTAACGTACAACCCCATTCAGGGGCACAGGCAAACATGGCCGTCTACTTTGCCATGTTGAACACCGGGGATACCATAATGGGTATGGATTTATCCCATGGCGGACATCTAACCCACGGAAGTCCTGTTAATATTTCAGGAAAGTATTTCAAAATAGTGCCCTATGGAGTGGATAAGGATACCCAAAGGATTGATTATGATAAGGTAAGGGATATTGCCAAAAAATCCAAACCAAAAATGATAGTTGCCGGAGCGAGTGCATATCCCAGGGCAATAGATTTTAAAATTTTCAGTGAAATAGCTAAAGAAGTGGGTGCTTATTTGATGGTAGATATGGCCCATATAGCAGGCTTGGTGGCGGCGGGTTTGCATCAAAATCCCGTACCCTATGCAGATTTTGTTACAACCACTACCCATAAAACTCTAAGGGGTCCAAGGGGCGGTATGATATTATGCAAAGAAGAATATGCAAAAGACATTGACAGGGCCATATTCCCGGGCATACAGGGAGGACCTTTAATGCATATAATAAGCGCCAAGGCCATATGTTTTAAAGAAGCGCTGACCGATGAATTCAAAGAATACCAAAAACAGGTTGTAAAAAACGCCAAAACTTTGGCCGATACATTAGTTCAACAGGGTTTTGATCTTGTATCCAACGGTACGGACAATCATCTTATGCTCGTTGACTTAAGAAATAAAGGTATGACGGGGAAGATTGCAGAAAACTTACTGGATGAAGCAGGGATTACGGTAAATAAAAATACCATACCCTACGACCCTGAAAGTCCGTTTATTACCAGTGGAATTAGGATAGGTACACCGGCCGTTACCTCCCGCGGCATGAAGGAACCCCAAATGGTGGAAATAGGCCAGCTGATTTCGGAAATCATTTCAAACAATGGCGTTGGACAACAAATAAAAGAAAGAATAAGTAAGCTGTGCAAAGATTTTCCCTTATATGAAAACGGAGTTAGTTAGAAAACCAATGGAGAGTGAAGTTCATGGATTTATTTGATCAATCCATAGACAACGCCCGCTTGAAACCATTGGCTGAAAGGATGAGACCCCAAACCTTGGAGGAATTTGTAGGCCAGGAAGATATTGTAGGCGAAGGAAAGCTGTTGCGTCGTGCCATTGAAGCCGACAGGCTTACCTCGGTGATCCTTTACGGTCCCCCGGGCAGCGGAAAAAGCACCCTGGCCCACATAATCTCCAATATGACCAATGCCCAATTTTTAAAAATAAATGCCGTTACGGCAGGTCTTAATGATATCAAAAAGCTGATAACCGAGGCAGAAAACAACCTTAAGTATTACCAAAAAAGAACCATATTCTTCATCGACGAAATCCACTCTCTAAAAAGGGGTCCCCAACAAGATATCCTATTGGAGTCGGTTGAAAAGGGCATAGTGATTTTAATAGGAGCAACTACAGAAAATCCCTTTTTTCACCTGAAAGGTCCCCTGATCAGCCGCTCAACCATATTTCAGCTTTCCCAACTGGAAGATAAAGACATAAAAAAGATAGTATATAATGCCTTACAGGATAAAAAAAGGGGCCTGGGAGGATACAAAGTAGAACTGCAAGACCAAGCTTTAGATCATATCGTCAACATGTCAAACGGAGATGCAAGATGTGCGCTGAATGCTTTGGAACTTGCGGTTTTAACCACGCCGCCGTCGGAGGACGGGGTTATACATATATCCCTTGATATAGCAGAACAGTCTGTCCAGAAAAAAAGGGTAAATTATGACAGTTCCGGTGATAATCACTATGACGTAATTTCTGCCTTTATCAAAAGCATACGGGGCTCGGATCCCGATGCCGCCCTTTATTGGTATGCGAGGATGACTCTTGCAGGGGAAGACCAGCGCTTTATTGTAAGGCGTTTAATAATACATGCCTCAGAGGATATAGGTATGGCAGATCCCAATGCAATGCTAATTGCCCATGCCGCGTGGAACGCCCTGGAATGTGTAGGGATGCCCGAAGCCAGAATACCCATAGCCCAGGCTATAATTTATTTATCCACGGCACCTAAATCCAACAGCGTAGTCCAGGCAATAAACAGTGCTATGGAGGATGTTAAAAAAAGCAGGGACTATCCGGTGCCCAGTCATTTGAAGGATGCCCATTACCGTGGGGCTGCCGCCTTGGGTAACACAGGATATAAATATCCCCATGATTATCCTGATCATTATGTGAAGCAGCAATACATGCCAAAAACATTGGAAAACACAAGGTATTATTATCCGAGTGATCAGGGCAGGGAAAAAAGGTACCGTTTAAAGAGGTGAGCATTAATGTTCACCTCTTCAAAGTTTGTTTGGGTATTAAAATATTTCCGGTAAAAAAATGCAATTGAAACGTGTATAAAATACTGTTATTCCCATTGTTTGTTTTCATGAAAATTTGGGTACGTTAATGTTGACAACTTTACTTTGTTATGGTAAATTAAAACAAAACCTAGCAATTTACTCGGGATTGAGGAGGTGTATAATCGTTGAAGTTATCTACTAAAGGTAGATACGGAGTAAAGGCCATGTTCGACCTTGCCATGAACTACGGCAAAGGACCAATCCCATTGAAAAACATTGCCAAAAGACAGCAAATATCCGAACCATATTTGGAACAATTGATGGCAAGTTTGAGAAGGGCCGGCTTGGTTAAAAGTATGAGAGGCGCCCAGGGAGGATACATGCTTGCAAATTCTCCCGAAAATATTACTGTGGGTCAAATAATAAAAACTCTGGAAGGTCCATTGGCACCTACAGAATGCGTCATTGAAGACGAAACAACCGAGTGTTCCAAGGCTGAATATTGTGTTACCAGGCTGATATGGGAAAAAATAAGGGATAGCATTAATAACGTTATTGATATTATTACATTACAGGATATGATAAATGATTATCATAAAATAAATAAAAAAAATGGGTATATGTATTATATATAAATCAATTAAATAAATTTAAAAGGGCAAGGAGCGATGGTATTGAATAAAAGGATTTATATGGATCATGCCGCCACCACCCCCGTGAAAAAAGAAGTATTGGAAGAAATGCTTCCGTATTTCACAGAAAACTTCGGTAATCCTTCCAGTGTTCATGCATTCGGAAGGCGCGCCCGGGAAGCAATGGACTTGGCCCGTGAAAGGGTAGCCAATGCACTTAATGCATCGGTTGATGAGATATATTTTACCAGTGGCGGTTCAGAGTCGGATAATTGGGCGATAAAAGGTGTAGCCCTGGCCAATAAGGAAAAGGGCAACCATATTATTACAACTCAAATAGAACACCATGCGGTATTACATGCGTGCCAATACCTGGAAAAACATGGGTTTAAAGTTACCTATCTGCCGGTGGACAAGTACGGTTTGGTAACGGAAGAACAGGTGTTAAATGCAATAACGGAAAAAACGATACTGGTTACCATAATGTTTGCCAATAATGAAATAGGTACTATACAGCCCATAAAAGAAATCGCTAAGGTGGTAAGGGATAAAGGTATATATTTTCATACCGATGCCGTACAGGCCTTAGGCAGTGTACCTATTGATGTAAAAGATTTAGATATTGACCTCCTTTCCCTTTCAGGTCATAAGATATACGGCCCCAAGGGTGTTGGGGTGCTTTATATAAAGAAAGGGGTAAAAATAGATGCCGTGTTGCACGGAGGGGCGCAGGAAAGTAATAGAAGGGCCGGTACCGAAAACGTACCGGGAATTGTGGGAATGGGTAAGGCAGTGGAGCTGGCCTGTAATAACTTGGACAAACGGATTGACAGGCTCACCCGGTTAAGGGATAGGCTTATAGACGGAATAATGTCTAAAATACCCCATACTATTTTAAACGGCCACAGGCAAAAGCGCCTGCCGGGAAATGTAAATATTTGCTTTGAATATATTGAAGGGGAATCTCTGTTACTAAGCCTGGATTTGGAAGGAATAGCCTGTTCCAGCGGTTCGGCCTGCACCTCGGGCTCCCTGGAGCCATCCCACGTTTTGTTGGCCCTTGGTTTGCCCCATGAGATTGCCCATGGCTCCTTAAGATTAACCCTGGGTGATGACAATACCCGGGAGGACGTTGATTATGTGTTGGAAAAACTACCTATTATCGTTAATAGATTAAGGGAAATGTCACCTTTATTTGCACAAGAAAAGGGGGGAATGAAAAATGTATAGTGATAAGGTAATGGATCACTTTATGAATCCGAGAAACGTTGGGAAAATAGAGGATGCAAACGGTATAGGCGAGGTGGGTAACAGCAAATGTGGTGATATAATGAAAATATATTTAAAAGTTGAGAATAATATTATCGAGGACATTAAATTCCAAACCTTTGGGTGCGGAGCAGCCATTGCAACAAGCAGTATAGCCACTGAAATGGTCAAGGGAAAAACCATTGATGAGGCCCTTAAACTGACAAATAAAGCAGTGGTTGATGCATTAGGCGGGTTGCCATCCAATAAGGTACATTGTTCGGTTCTTGCTGAACAGGCATTAAAGGCTGCCATTGAGGATTATAAAAAAAACAATCAAAGGGAAGCGGTTAGCGGGTGATTAGATGGCCAAAGAAAGGGTAGTCGTTGCCATGAGCGGAGGCGTAGACAGTTCAGTGGCAGCATATCTGTTAAAAGAACAGGGTTACGAAGTGATCGGTGTAACCATGCAAATATGGCCGGATATGGAAGAATCCCAATTGGAAAAGGTGGGCGGATGTTGTTCCCTACATGAGGTAAAGGATGCAAGAAGGGTAGCACAAATTCTGGATATACCCTATTATGTAATGAACTTTAAAGACGTGTTTGAAAAAAGGGTTATCGACTATTTTACTAAAGAATATATAAAGGGGAAAACACCCAATCCTTGCATTGCCTGCAATCGATATGTAAAATTTGAGGAATTGTTACGCCGTGCCTTTAGCCTGGATGCTAATTATCTTGCCACGGGTCATTATGCAATAGTTGAATTTGATCCCCAATATAACAGTTATATTTTAAAAAAATCCGTCAATCGGGAAAAGGATCAGACCTATGTATTGTACAACATAACCCGTCAGCAGTTGCCCCATATTTTGATGCCTCTGGGTAGATATCACAAAGACGAGGTCAGGGAAATGGCTGAAAGGATTGGACTGCCGGTGGCAAAAAAACCGGACAGCCAGGAAATCTGCTTTGTAAAGGACGACGATTACGGAGCCTTTATTGAAGAACGTTGCCCCGGAAAGGTGAAGCCGGGGAATTTTGTGGATAAAGAGGGTAATTACCTGGGCAGACACAAAGGCATCATTCATTATACGATAGGACAAAGGAAGGGATTGGGCATTGCCCTTGGCAAGCCGGCTTATGTCATTGATATAATACCTGAGACCAACCAGGTGGTTTTAGGGGATCATGATGATGTTTATCACCGCAGTCTTATAGCCGAAGATATAAATCTCATTCCCTTTGACACACTGAAAAAACCAATGAAAGTAACAGCCAAAATACGCTATAGCGCGCCGGAGGCCGAAGCCCAAATAACCTCCATAGGCGAAGGAAGAATTAGGGTTGACTTCGATAAGCCACAAAGGGCCATTACGCCTGGCCAGGCAGTGGTTTTTTATAAGGATGATGTCGTAATCGGTGGGGGAACAATTAAAAAAATAAATGATCATAAGCATTGACATTATTTTAACAAAAGTGTAAAATAATCATAAAATATGTAGTTATAGCGAGACCTTTATCCCGTCCTTACTCTCGTGCGAGGGCGGGATATATTTCATAGGTTTCCTCGTTTTATACATAAGAACCAATATAAGATACCAATAAAGGAGGAATTTATAATGTTCAAAATATTGGTAGCCGAAAAAATAGCTGATACCGGCATGGAAATATTAAAGAAAAATGCCGATATAGATGTAAAAATCGGGTTAAGCCACGACGAGCTTCTAGAAACAATTGGCGACTATGATGCCCTGATTGTCAGAAGCGCTACCAAAGTCAACAAGGAATTGCTTGAAAACGGAAAAAACTTAAAAGTGGTGGGCCGCGCAGGTAACGGTGTGGATAATATAGACTTGGATACTGCAACAAAAAAGGGGATTATCGTAGTAAACACACCGGAAAGCAATAATGTATCTACAGCAGAGCATGCCATCGCCCTGCTATTATCCGTATGTCGGAACATACCTCAGGCATACCATTCAACTGTCCACGGTAAGTGGCAGCGAAGTCATTATAAAGGAGTAGAACTTTTTGGAAAAACCATAACTATATTGGGTCTTGGTAGAATTGGTTCAATAGTCGCAGAAAGATTAAAAGCCTTTGGCATGAAAGTAATGGCCTATGATCCCTATATAAGCGATGAAAGGGTTGCCAAGCTGGGAATTAAGAAAGTAAATAGCATTGAAGAGGTTATGAAACTTTCCGATTTTATTACCATACACTTACCAAAAAGCGAAGAAACTATAGGCATTATCGGAGAAAAAGAACTTTCCATGGCTAAAAGAAATTTAAGGATAGTAAATTGTGCCCGGGGCGGTCTTGTTGACGAAAAGGCTCTGTGCAAAGCCTTGGAGGAAGGCTGGATTGCAGGGGCCGCTTTGGACGTATTCGTTAATGAGCCCAAGGAGGGTGCCAAGGGTGGAAACTTTGAATCGCCCTTACTAAAATATGAAAATGTCGTGGTAACACCCCATCTGGGTGCATCCACCGTAGAAGCGCAAAACAACGTGGGAACTGCCATAGCCAACCAGGTTTTGGCCGCTTTAGAGGGCAATATAGTAGACGCTGTTAACCTGCCCAGCCTAAATATCAAGGATACCGACTACATTGCTCCTTATATCAGACTGTCGGAAACGCTGGGTAAGCTGTATTACAGTTCACAAAAGGATGCCATAGACAGTGTGGAAATAACTTATAGCGGTGATATTTCTAGGGAACAGACCAAATTATTAATTCTCTCCTTCCTTAAGGGTTTATTGGAACCGGTGGTAAAGGAACGGGTGAATTTCGTAAACGTGGAATTGTTGGCCAGGAATAGAGGCATAAAAGTAACAGAAAGCATTAAAAACCAGGTGGATTATTATTCTAACCTCATTTCTGCCAAAATCATCAGTAAGGGTAAGGAAATAACTTTTGCGGGTACAATTTTCGGTAAGGAAGAGCCCAGGATAGTAGATTTTGCGGGCTATGAAATTGATCTGGCTCCTACCGAGTATATGTTGGCAATAGAACATATAAACCAACCCGGTGTAATAGGCCAAATAGGTACAATACTTGGAAAATACAACGTTAATATAGAAACTATGCGGGTAAGTAAAAACAGAAAAGGCGAGAATTCAATTATGATATTAAGCATTGATCAGACAATTCAAAAAGAAACAGCAGATGAAATCAAGAAGGTGCCAGGGGTTTTGACAGCAAAACAGATCAAGCTATAGGGAGTTTTCAGTCTGTAATGTAAAAAAGCGGGTTTTAGCTTAAAACCCGCTTTTTTTGCCCTTCTTTTGTATAAATTTGGTCCTTTTTATTTATGTAATTTTTTTAGAGAAAATAGACACAATAATAGTAAGTATTTAAACCCGTCATAGGTGAAATACTCCAAGGCAGCCTTGATTGCAAAAATGAAGGGAGATTTCTCTAAAGGTGACTTGGCAAAAAAAAGCAAATGACTTAATAGGAATAAGGGTGGTGGATGAACAGGGGGGTAATGATATAGGAACAGTAAAAGATATATTATTCACCGACAAAGGCAGTACCGTTAATGCTATAATTGTCAAGAAAAACTTTTGGCATCCGGAGGTAATAATAAAATTAAAAGACATAAAAAAAATATCCAAGGATTATATGGTTGTTGACACCAAAAGGATAACGGCCATTGAAAAAAAATATCGAAACAGCAACCGATTTATAAACAATGGCGACATTACCGGCCTTACGGTATTGACTAAAGAAGGTGAAAGGGTGGGGGTAATAAAGGATGTGCTAATTGATCTGGAAAGAGGTAAGGTTTATGCATATGAAATGTCCGAAAGCTTTTTTGATGACCTTTTAGACGGCAGAAAGCTAATACCCGCTTCAAAGGATGCAACCATTAACGGAGATAAGTATGTTATTTCTAAGCAAACACATAGCAATATAAAGTCTAAAAAAAAGGGCTTAAAAAAACTATTAAACATAAAAAAGGAGGAATTTGACAGTGGCCAGTAAGTATCTAAGGGGTTTTATGACGGGAGCAATAATAGGCATGGCAGCCGGTATGTACTTTTTACCCAGGTTAAGTTCTAATATAGGTAGCAGGGCAAACCGACCCGGTGCAAAATTCCTTAATAATATGGGTGCCATGGCGGAAGATTTCACAAAAAACATATAAACGGTAATAAATAAAAAGCGACAAGGTCGCTTTTTATTTTAAGTCATAAGTTAAAATATTGGGGCAGTATGTATGAAAGCAACAGATTTAAAGAAAACAGCGTGTATTGTAAGTATATGTTTATTAATTGCAATAGTTGCTATTGGCTTTTTGGCCAATTTCAACAATATTAAACCCTTGTTTTTTTCCATATTAATAGCTGTTTTGTTGACTTATCTAATCAATCCGATCATCCTGTTCTTACAGCGTTATATGTCCAGGATTTGTGCCATTATCTTGTTCTTTACATTAATTACCGTATTTATAGTAATATCCTTACTGTTTATATTTCCAAGAATCAGCCAGGAGGTTAACAAACTAATAACCCTGTTGCCGGAATATTCCGACAGAATAACCGGGCTTATTTCTCAATACCAAATTATGTTTGACAGCCTAAAGCTACCGGAAACCTTTCGCTCAACATTATTAGCGGGTATATCCAAAGGGGAATTATATGTCAATAATCTTATAGATAAAATTATGAATGGAATAATAAACCTACTGTCAAATATTGTATACGTGGCAATAGTACCCGTTTTGGTATTCTATTTTTTAAAGGATATGGAATATTTTAAAAAGATGTTAATACATTTTATACCTAAAAAGTACCAACATGACGTTATCGCCGTGGTAAGAAATATCGGCAGGGAACTGGGTTTATTTATAAGGGGTCAGGCGACGGTATCGTTAATTGTAGGCATACTTATAACAATAGGATTATTTATCATCAACCTGGAATATGCTCTGATATTGGGTATTATTTCCGGCATATTCGATCTGGTGCCATATTTCGGACCGATTTTCGGATCCATACCAATCGTTATCATTGCTTTGCTTGAAAACCCTAACAATATAGTATATGCCTTGGGAGTTGTTGTAGTAGTACAGCAACTGGAAAGCAGTATAATTACACCTAAAATAATAGGTGATAGCGTGGGATTGCATCCGGTATACATTATAATATCAATCCTGTTGGGCGGGATATACTTTGGCGTGTTTGGAATACTGTTTGCAGTACCCATTGTATTGGTGCTTAGAATTATTATAAAGTATTTAATTGGTAAAATTGTTTAGCAATATTCTCTTTTATTGACAAAAAATTTTTAATATCTTATAATTTTAGGAAGGTTACTCTCGTACTTCCAATGGGTATGAGAGTTTTTATCATTATATTTACTAATTTTTTCCGTAGCATTGTTGTTGATATGCACCCTATTTACATTGAAACATACTAAACCAATTAAGGAGGAACATAGATGAAATCGTTTTCGTTGAATGATATAAGAAAGTCTTTCCTAGACTTTTTTAGATCAAAGGATCATTTAGTATTGCCCAGTTTTCCACTCATACCACAAAAGGATAAGAGCTTATTACTGATAAACTCGGGCATGGCACCACTAAAACCCTATTTTACCGGGCATGAAACTCCGCCTAGCAGGAGAGTGGCTACATGCCAAAAATGTATTAGAACTCAGGATATAGAAAATGTGGGCATAACGGCAAGACATGCAACTTTTTTCGAAATGCTGGGCAATTTTTCCTTCGGTGATTATTTTAAAAAAGAGGCCATAGCTTGGAGCTGGGAATACGTTACAGAAGTTTTGCGCCTATCCAAAGAAAGGCTTTGGATAAGTATATATGAAGATGACCAGGAAGCATTTGAAATCTGGAACAAAGATATCGGTATACCTAAAGAAAGAATAGTTAGGCTGGGAAAGGAAGACAATTTTTGGGAAATAGGAGTGGGACCCTGTGGACCCTGTTCTGAAATATATTATGACATGGGAGAAGAACACGGATGCGGAAAAGACGACTGTGGCTTAGGATGCGATTGTGATCGGTACATGGAGTTTTGGAATCTGGTATTTACCCAGTTTTACAGAAATGAAGACGGTACCTATACCGACTTGGAGCATCCTAATATTGACACCGGTATGGGGCTTGAGAGAATAGCTGCCATTCTGCAGGGTGTTAATTCTTTGTTTGATGTGGATACAATAAAAAGTATAATAGGCCGCGTATGCTCAATTACCGGTAAGAAATATGGAGCCTGCAGCACCACGGATATATCCATAAGAGTGGTAACCGATCACATCAGGGCTATTACCTTTATGATCTCTGACGGCATCCTGCCTTCAAATGAAGGTAGGGGATATGTACTAAGGAGGCTGCTTAGAAGAGCGGCCAGACATGGAAGGAAATTGGGTATTAATGGGCCATTTCTGTCTGAAATCTCGCAGTTGGTTATCGACTCTTCATGCGATGCATACCCGGAATTGAAGACCAAGCAGGATTATATCAAAAGAATAATAAAAATGGAAGAAGGCCGGTTCCTGGAAACCATAGACTTAGGTATGGAAATAGTTACGGGATATATTGAAGAAATGAAAAGAAATAAAGTCACTACCTTATCAGGAGAAAAGGCCTTTAAACTGTACGATACCTACGGTTTCCCCCTTGAACTGACAAATGAATTGCTGGAGGAACACGGTTTTTCAGTGGATGAAGCTGAGTTTCAACATCAGATGGAAATTCAGAGAATGAGGGCCAGACAGGCACGAACTGAAACCGACTATCTGGGTAACGGGGGAACAAGTAATTTAGCCGTCGTAAAGAAGGATACCCTTTTTACGGGATACGATACTTTCACTGATACATGTAATGTAGTAGCAATTTTTTCGGATAACAACACTGTCAAAGAGGCCCAAAAGGGTAACAAGGTATCCATAATCCTTGACAAAACACCCTTTTACGGTGAAAGTGGAGGACAAGTTGGGGATATCGGGAAATTAAAAAATGAAAATACATTAATTGATGTAATTGAATGTGAAAAGATTGGAAAGACCATTGTTCACCTATGCGAAGTTTTGGGAGGCAGCGTTAAAGTAGGAGATTCTTTAACTGCCGAAATAGACATACAAACCCGATTATCCACCGCGAGAAACCACACCGCAACCCATCTCTTACATCGGGCTTTGATGGAAGTTTTGGGTTCCCATGTACAACAGTCGGGTTCCTTGGTGGCACCGGACAGGTTGAGGTTTGACTTTTCCCATTTTTCACCCTTGGAGAAAAAAGAATTAAATGATGTGGAAAGAACGGTCAATGAAAGGATCATGGAAAATATAAGGGTGGAGGCGCAGCAAACCTCAATGGAAAATGCAACAAAAATGGGAGCAATCGCCCTATTTGGAGAAAAATACGGAGATACGGTACGGGTAATAAAGATAGGCAAATTCAGCGCAGAACTGTGCGGAGGTACCCATGTAAAGAGCACGGGAGAAATAGGACCCTTTAAAATAATAAGTGAAACTGGGGTTGCCGCAGGCGTTAGGCGAATAGAAGCAATAACGGGGTTTCATGCATTGGAATACCTCAACAGCTGCGAAGATAAACTTATAAGTATAAGTAAAAAATTAAAAACAAACATGAATGATGCAGAAGAACGCCTGGATGACTTGTTGAGGTCGATAAAACAAAAAGAAAAGGAATTGGAGATGCTAAAAAGTAGGTCGGCCAATCGGCTAATCGAAGATATGTTGGACGATGTAAAAGATATTTCCGGAATAAATACAATAATTGCCAGGATTGACGATAAAAAAGCCGACGAACTAAGGACAATAGCCGATAAACTAAAGGACAAAATGTCGTCGTGCTTGCTCGTGCTATTCAGTGTAAACAAGGGGAAAATTATAATCATAGTCTCGGCCACCGAGGATGTTGTAAAAAAAGGCGTGCACTGTGGTAATATTGCCAAGTCCCTTGCCCAGCAGCTGGGCGGAGGCGGCGGCGGAAGACCGAATATGGCCCAGGCCGGTGGAAAGAATATTGAAAAACTCGATGAAGTTATAAATAACGTCCATAAAGTAATAAAACAACAAATATAGAGAATAACAACGGTTAATAAAAGGAAAAAATAAGGTATGGATTATTCCATGCCTTATTTTTTATTTGAAAAAAACCTATAAATACCTTATGATTATAATTGAAGATATATTTGGAAGGCGGGTTTAATATGGGAAATAAACTCCAGGAAACCATGAAATTTAAATTCGAAAAGGAAAAATCCAATAAGGCGCGGGATATTTTAATTGATGTATATAAGGCTTTGGAGGAAAAGGGGTACGATCCGATTAATCAAATTGTCGGGTACTTTATTTCCGGCGACCCGACATATATTACCAGTTACAAGGATGCTCGTTACCTGGTTCGAAAGTTGGAAAGGGACGAGTTATTGGAAGAATTGGTTAGGTATTATATACAAAAAAATATTGACAGCAAAAAATAATTTTTTGCACAATTAGGAGAAAAAATTGAGATATACAATACTAGGCCAAACAGGGATAAAGGTTTCATATTTGTGTTTTGGATGTTTAACCATCAGTCCTTTACAGAGAAACCTTCCCATAAATAAAGGTGTGGACTTGCTTGTCTATGCCTTTGATATGGGTATAAACTTTTATGACACCGCAGAATTATATAAAACCAATGAATACCTTAAGGAGTTTATTAAACTAAGACCCAGACAAGATATAGTAATCGCTACCAAGTCCTATGCTTATGACGCCCGCGGAGCTCAACAAAGCCTTGAAAAAGCTTTAAGGGAAATGGGCACTGATTATATCGATATTTTTTTGATGCATGAACAGGAAAGCGATTTGACCATCAAGGGCCATTACGAAGCCCTTGAATATTATTTAAAGGCAAGAGACAAGGGTTTTATAAGGGCAGTGGGATTATCCACCCATAATATACGGGCTGTGACGGCCAGTATAAAATATGAAGGGATTCAAGTTATCCACCCAATAATTAACTATAAAGGGGTAGGCATAGAAGACGGAGGCATAGATGACATGTTGGAAGCGGTAAGTAATGCATACAGCGCCGGTAAAGGCATATATGCCATGAAACCCCTGGGCGGTGGAACGCTTATAAAGGATAGGCAGGCTTGTTTTGATTTTGTACTGGGCTTGAAGAATATACATTCCATTGCGGTGGGGATGCAAACAAGGGAAGAGGTCTCCGCCAATATAGCCGTTTTCAACGGGCGGAAAATACCGGATGACATTTATAACAAACTTGGTCAATACCGGCGGAAACTCCATATAGATGACTGGTGCGAAGGATGCGGCAATTGTAAAGACCATTGCGGCCAGAAGGCCCTAAAAATCATCCACGGTAAAGCCCGGGTGGATGAAAAAAAATGCATACTGTGTGGATACTGCGGAGCAAAATGTCCGTTATTTTGTATTAAAATAATCTAGGGTGGTTAAATGCGACTGTTAGGACTTGATATTGGGGATAAAAGAATCGGCATAGCCGTTAGCGATGCCTTGGGCTGGACTGCTCAGGGTATTGAAAGTTATACAAGATCAAATAACGACGAAGATATAAAACATATACATAATCTGATAGATAAATACAATGTAGAAAAATTGGTTGTCGGGTTGCCTAAGAATATGGACGGTAGCCTGGGACCCCAAAGTGAAAAGATAAAAACTTTTTGTCAACGTCTTTGTCATCATAAAGATATAGAAATAATATATTGGGACGAGAGGTTATCCACCATGTCGGCTGAAAAAATGCTTATATCCGGTGACATGCCCAGGGAAAAGAGAAAGAAGGTTATTGATAAAGTGGCTGCCGTTATTATTTTGCAAAACTATTTGGACATGATAAATAATAAAAAACAGTAATTTAATGATGGGGAAAAAATCTGGAAAAATCATTAATGAAAGAAGGGAATACTATGCTTGATAATAATTATAGAAAGGTGGATTTGTTAGACGAAAATAACAATAAGGTTACCTTTGAGCATATAATAACCCTTGAAATTGAGGATAAAAAATATGTTGTACTCCACCCGCTGACAAAGATGGAAGGTGTAGAGGAGGATGAGGTAATAATTCTAAGAATCGATAGGGATGACGACGGCCAAGATATATACAGTACAATTGAAGATGAGACCGAACTTAAACTGGCCTATGAGAAATATATAGAAACAACGGTATCCTGACGTTTAAGGGTTGCTACCAAAGGCGTGGGTGAAAAAGTAGCTAGGCTACTTTTTTTTGTCGTAAAAAATGAGAGATATTGACAATCATTCTCAACAGTGCTATTATTTAAATAGAATTTATAGAAGTGATATTGATATTCGTTAATGACAATTAGCATTTAGGAGGAAATACCATGACGCTGGACAACGCAAAGGTAGGAAGTTATATAAGAATAGTGTCAATACCGGATGAGGTTATAAGGGCCCAAGCTATAAGGTTAGGAATAGGCGAGGGTTCCTTGGTTTGTTGTATGGAAAAACTGCCGTCCGGGCCGGTAATCATTAAAAACGGGTTCCAAGAAATAGCAGTGGGTAGGCAACTGGCAAAAAGCATAGAAGTAAAGGTTTCATAAATTTTAATTCAATATTTCCACGTAAAGGGGAGAAAAAGTTGAAACATAATCACTGCAAAACATCCACTCCAAATATATCCATAGGGAACACAAAATTAGTCTTGGTTGGCAACCCCAATGTAGGCAAATCGGTAATATTTAATAGCTTAACGGGAATATACGTGGATGTTTCTAACTACCCAGGCACTACGATAGATATCAGCTACGGAAAATTCAGAGAATATACGGTAATCGACACTCCCGGAATATACGGTATATCGTCCTTTAATGACGAAGAAAGGGTGGCCAGGGATGTTATTTTATCCGCTGATGTAATACTAAACGTTGTAGATGCCCTGCACTTAGAACGGGATTTATTTTTAACAAGGCAGATTATCGATATGGGAAAACCCGTTGTCGTGGCCTTAAATATGGTGGACGAGGCTGAAAAAAACGGTGTTAACATAGATATTAAGCACCTTGAGGAGCGGCTGGGAGTTAAAGTTATTCCCACCGTCGCCATCTCAGGCAAAGGAATGTCCGAACTAAAGGCGTCTTTGGACAGTCCAACAACCGGGACTACCAATACGGAAATAGAAAAGAGAATAAAAGCTATCGCACAGATTATACCCAATAAAGCCCATGCCCTTTTGGCTTTGGAAGATGACGAAAGCATATTAATGACCTACGGCATTGCCCCGACGGGCATGAGAGAGTACATATACAGAATAAGAAGGACCATGGTGGACGATATCGTAAGGGATACCGTCCATATAACAACCAACGATGCTACCTTTAAAAGTAAATTAAGTCGGTGGATGACCAAACCTCTAACCGGGATACCTATTCTAATCGGTGTCCTTTGTGTCATGTATTTAATAATTGGGGTATTAGTAGCCCAAAATATTGTGGATTTTACAGAGGGTACCATAATGGAGGGGTATTACCTGCCCTTTATAAAAAATTTGTTTTCAAAGATAATCGATCCCAATGGCTTTTGGGGGCAATTACTAATAGGGGATTTCGGGGTACTTACCATGGCTCCCACCTATCTTTTCGGTCTGCTGTTACCATTGGTTATTGGTTTTTACATACTTATGTCCATTATGGAGGACAGCGGTTATTTACCAAGAGTAGCGACTTTGGCCGACCGAACTCTAAACAGATTCGGTCTTAACGGCAGAGCGGTCATCCCTATTATTCTGGGATTTGGGTGCGTTACCATGGCCACCATTTCAACCCGTTTGCTCGGGTCAAACAGGGAAAAAGTAATAGCAACTTTTTTATTGGGTTTAACAATACCATGTTCGGCCCAAATAGGGATAATAGCAGGTTTAATCTCTCCTTTGGGGATTAAATATCTGATTGTATATGTACTCACCATATTAATAGTTTTTTCTTTTTCTGGTACCATTTTGAACAAGGTTTTACCCGGTCAGTCCAGCCATTTGTTCATTGATCTGCCTCAGCTAAGACTACCGGTGCCTAAAAACGTTATAAAAAAATCCTTTTCAAAAACAATAATGTTTATGAAGGAAGCCTTTCCGTTATTTGTATTAGGATGCACAATAATCAGTATTCTACAGTATACAAAGGCTTTGGATCTTATTCAAAGGGCGGCCAGCCCTATTGTCACAGGTCTACTTGGCCTGCCCAAAGAAGCCGCCACTGCCTTTATCATGGGTATTATTAGAAGAGATTTTGGGGCTGCGGGTATAAGTAGCTTAACCCTATCTGCAGATCCTTCGATTGCCGCATCTCAGACTGTTGTTGCCGTTGTTACCATGACCCTCTTCGTACCGTGTATTGCGGCTATTATGGTTATCTTTAAGGAAAGGAGCCTTAAAGAAGCAGCCGGCATTTGGCTTGGTAGTTTCGCCGTTGCTTTTTTAACTGGCGGTATTCTGGCTAAAATTTTGATGTAATATTTAGAAATGGGAGAGATATCCATGCAATGTCCCAACTGCAATTACGTAAATGAACAAAACTCTGTCAAGTGTATAAGGTGCAACGCCAGTCTTGAGCTTTATAAAATGTGTTCAAGTTGCAGCGGCTGTAACAAAAAGCCTGATTTTGGACTGCTTAAAAAAGCGGTAAAATCACGCTTTTACAAAAGGCAAGGATGCTGAAAATGTTCATTGACATTTCATTGTAAAGAATATAAACTTATACATGAACCATATTATTAGTTGAAAGAGTGAAGTCAATGAATGCACAAGTCAAAAGGTTAAAGGATGAACTTGAAAGCAAAGGTCTTAAATTGACTCCACAAAGAAGGGCTACCTTAGATGTTATTCTGGAAAATAAAGGCCAGCACTTAAGTACTGAGGAAATTTACGAATACGTCAAGGAAAAATGCCCCGAAATAGGTTTGGCAACGGTTTACCGTACATTACAATTGTTGGTAGACATAGATTTTGTATACAAGCACAACTTTAATGATGGCAAAAGTAGGTATGAACTCAATTGTCAAGATGAAGATCACCATCATCATCATTTGATATGTATAAAATGCGGAACGGTTTTGGAAGTGGGGATGGACTCCCTGGAAGAGTTGGAATCTATCGTCACTAAAAAATATAATTTTACCATAACAGACCATAAGCTAAAGTTTTTCGGATTTTGTGAAGATTGCAAAGTTAATACAAAACCCGCCCAGGGCTAAACAGCCGGGTGGGTTTTATTTTTTGTTAATTTTCTTCTTTGGTGACAACATTATAAGCATTTATTTAAAAAGGCCACGGATTCCGTTGCGGATTTCAAAACTCCAGTTGTTGCCATAGTTATTATCCCAATGATCGTGATTGTCCTTAAAACATATGTTAAGTCTACTGTCATACTGTTTTACATTTATCTTTCCTTCCCAAGCACCCTGTGATGGTTTCATGGATACGTCACTTACATGGGTCCAATTATTGTTTTTCCCATATCCTACATGCATAATTATACTTTCAGGATTATGCTGGGTTAGATAACCTTTGTACTTAACCGTAACGTTACTTCCCACTGTAATCGGCATGGGTTTTATGGATATGGCGTCGCCATTGGTTTTCATATGATAGCACCTCCTTAACTTTTTATTAGTATTATGCCGCATAAAGGGGCGAATTAAGCTATATATTTTTTACTTTAATGGAATAATAGAGCTGTAGTATACACATACTAAAATTGAAAAAATAATGTATAGGGAGAAAAAATATGGCTTCTATTCATGATTTATACAAAAACAAACTGAGCAGTTTAGAAAATGTACAAAGCGCTGCGGCAGAAATGATCGGGAAAACCATAGTGGCCATGGAACAGGTGAATCCCGACCAATTGCATATCGAATTTGACGACGGATCCAGTACAGTACTCGAGGGCTTAAACGGAAAAATAGTATTAAAAAAAGACGGCGACGGAAAGGATTCAAATTGGTTTGGGCGGGGTGAAACCAGTGACTACTATTGACAATTCTCATATAAAAGGGGATAAGGACAAACTATTGGGCAAAACTGTTATAGGTGTACAGATGCCCAATGAAAGGGTGCTTAACATTTTTTTCAGTGACAAAACCAAAGCCAGCATAACTTTTAAAGAAGATGATGAGGTATCGCTATCGGTGAAAAATACTAATTATAGAAGGGAATGAATATCTTGAGAGTCCTTATGCTTTCGTGGGAATATCCCCCTAGAATTGTAGGAGGCATATCCAGGCATGTATATTATTTAACAAAGGAATTTAGCAAATCAAATATACAAACCCATGTAATTACCTGCTGGGAACCCAATTGTAATGAATACGAAAAGCAAGGTAATATTTTTGTTTATAGGGTAAGACCCTACTCCATACAAACCAAGGATTTTATTAACTGGGTTTTTCAGTTGAACATGTCCATGTTGGAGCATGCAATAAGGATAATTAACCAAAAGGATTATAAATTTGATATTGTGCATGTACATGACTGGATTGCCGCCTTTTGTGCAAGGGCGCTGAAACATATATATGATATTCCCCTCATTTGTACCATTCATGCCACGGAAAACGGCAGGAACAACGGCTTGCATAACGATCTACAGCGTTACATAAGTAATGTGGAGTGGTGGGTTACATATGAAGCTTGGAAGGTCATAGTATGCAGTAGATACATGAAATATGAGCTCAATAACTTTTTCCAACTGCCCGACGACAAAATAAAAATAATTCCCAACGGAATTGACATAAAGGATTTTCAATCTTTAGACAGGCAACCCGATAGGGATTTTAGGCGCAATTATGCCGCCGATGACGAGAAAATAATCCTATTTATAGGCAGGCTGGTCAGGGAAAAGGGCGTCCAAGTATTACTTGAAGCCCTATCCCATTTAATCTCGAAAAACATTAAATGTAAAATGCTAATTGTCGGCCGAGGTCCCTTTGAAGACAATTTAAAACAAACGGCAGCCAACCTGGGAATATATCCAAATGTGTACTTTACAGGTTATATAGATGACCAAACACGGAACAAGATTTTTAGCATATCGGATGTGGCGGTATTTCCCAGCTTTTATGAACCCTTCGGCATAGTTGCCCTTGAAGGCATGGCCGCAGGCCTTCCGGTTATAACCACCGATGCCGGGGGCCTAAACGAAATAATCCAAAACGGCGTGGACGGTATTAAGGTGCCAGTGGGAGATGTACAAGCCCTTGCCCAGGCAATAGAAAGCGTTATCCTGGACCCTGAATATGCTACCGCCTTAAAACACCAAGGATATCTAAAGGCTAAAACAAAATATGGCTGGGATGTAATAGCAAGGGATACATTAAAGGTATACCGGCAGGTAATGGAAGAGGACTATCTAATAAAAAGCGGACAAAGAAATAACATTATCGATATTAACAAGGCCTCTCAAAGGTGAGGAAAATCTAGTCAATAGATGGAAGGAGTGGTTATATTGAAGGCGATTATCATGGCCGGCGGAGGAGGCTCAAGGTTAAGACCCCTTACCTGCGACCTGCCCAAACCCATGGTGCCTATTATTAATAAACCTATAATGCAACATATATTAAAACTGCTGAAGGACCACGGTATCAGGAACATTGGCGTCACCCTTCAGTATATGCCGGAAGCAATCAAAGATTATTTTGGGGACGGAGAACAATTTGGCGTTGACTTGACTTATTTTGTTGAAGAGACGCCCTTGGGTACGGCGGGCAGCGTTAAGAACGCTGAGGATTTTCTCCATGATACCTTCCTTGTTATCAGCGGAGACGCATTAACGGATATCGATCTTTCCAAGGCAGTGGATTTTCACAAAAGAAACCGTGCAATAGCTACCATGGTATTAACCAGGGTTACCGTTCCCTTGGAATACGGAGTGGCGATTACCGACAAAGATTCCAGAATAGTTCAGTATCTGGAAAAACCGTGTTGGAGCGAAGTTTTCAGCGATACGGTGAACACGGGTATATATGTACTGGAACCTGAAATCTTTAAATTTTACAAAAAAAATCAAAAATTTGATTTCAGCAAGGACTTATTTCCTATACTGCTTAGGGAAAAAATGCCCATGTATGGCTATGTAGCAAAGGGATATTGGTGCGATATCGGCAACCTGGAACAATATGTGCAAGCCCATTTCGATATCTTAAAGGGCAGAATAAAGGTTGACATACCGGGGATCCAAATAAGTGATGGAGTATGGGTAGGCCAAAACGTTAATATATCCAACAGGGCTGTCATAAATGGTCCTACCATTCTTGGAGATAACTGTACGGTATCAGATGATGTCCATATAGACGGTTTTTCAATAATCGGGAATAATAACGTCATTAAAGAAAGGGCCAGTATTAAAAGAAGCATCACATGGGACAATGTATATATCGGACGTTATGCCCAATTGCGGGGCAGCGTATTATGCAACAAGGTAAGGTTAAAGGAAAATTGTTCGCTGTTTGAAGGCGCTGTGGTAGGCTGTGATTGTAAGCTGGAACAGGGCAGCACCATCAAGCCCGGCGTTAAAATCTGGCCTGGTAAGACAATTGAAGAAAAAACAGTTGTTAACAAGAGTGTGGTATGGGGTACCAAATGCCAGAAATATATATTCGGTCAGTTGGGTGTAACCGGTGAAATAAACATGGAAATCACACCCGAGTTTTGTGCCGGTATTGCATCGGCTTACGGTACCGCTCTAAAACAAGACAGCAGAATCGGTGTATGCAGCAACGGTAATCCACCTTTAGGTATGGTTAAACATGCCGTGATTTCCGGATTATTATCAACCGGCATGGAAGTCTGCGATTTAGGGGAATTAACCATGCCAATGGCTAGATTTGCCGCAGTCTTTAATGATTTGGACGGCATTATTCATATAAGCGATCAAATAGACGGAAAAAAGAAAGCCGTTATTACCTTTCTTGACGGTAGGGGAGCTGATATTTCCAGGGACTGGCGCAGAAAGATAGAAAACCTTTACGCCCGGGAAGATTTCAGGCTTTGTGACGGTAATGACATTAAACAAGTTAAGGAAGCTGACAACGTCCAATCCGCTTATTTAAAAAACCTGTTGGGTTCGCTAAAGACCGATATTGTTAGAAAAGCAGGGTTAAAATGCCTGATAAATGCTAATAACGGTGTAGTTAAACGATTAGTGGAAGAAATACTTAATAACTTAAATGTCTCCTTCCGTCACTTTGATTACAAGCCCAACCTACGGCAATCGGAGCTTACGAATAACAACAGCCGTCATATAAGAAATGAAATACAAAAGTCGGGGGCCGATTTTGCTGCCATACTGGAAGACAACGGTGAAAAATTAGTAATCATTGACGAAATGGGCAGGGTAATAAAGGACGAAGCCTTTTATGTTCTATGCTCTTTAATAATATTGAAATCCAACACAAACAAAAAAGTGGTGGTGCCCATAACGGCTCCCAATGTAATTGAAAAACTTGCTGGGGAATACGGAGGAAAAGTCATTAGGACCAAGTCTTCAAAGCAAGCCCTTATGGAAGGCTTATTGGATAACGAAATTAATGTTGATAAAGGAATAAATCAGTTTAACATGTATTTCGACGGTGTTGCCGGCTTGTTGAAGATCATGGAGTATCTATCCTCAGAACAAATTTCCCTTGGGCAATTGCTGGATACCGTTCCGGCATTTTATCTGATAAAAAAGACGGTGCACTGTCCCTGGGATGCTAAGGGTAAGGTAATGCGTTCGCTGGTAGAGGAACACAAAGGCAGGGATACCCAATTTTTTGAGGGAATAAAGGTGATCCATGATAAAGGATGGGCTCTGGTACTGCCGGATGGCGATCGGCCTATTTGTAAAATTTACAGCGAAGGGGCCAATGAGGAATTTGCCCAAGAACTGTCGGATATTTACGTGGATAAGATAAAGAAAACCATATCAAAATAGCCAAAACCTCCATAAAAACCTTAAAATTTTTATATTTATACAAGAAAAAGGCCCCTGCCGGTTGACCACATCCTGAAAAAGGGCCTGGTATTCAACGGATATTTTTACAGCGATAACGCCAGGGCTTGGGAAATACCCGGCAAGGGTTTTTCTAAACTTTTATACATGCTATAATCCATATCAGGGAAAATATTGTCAATATATTCGATATCCCTTAGCCAGTTTTCGTCAATACAGTTATTTGATATATCATGATAAAGTCTGTTAAAACGTCCTAGATGGGCCAACGTTCTATTTTTTGCGTATTCAACCATGGTACCGGTCTTCATTATAAATGCCCAATCGCTACTCTGGGCCAGCATTACTTCCCGGGCTGCCTGGTTGAGGGCCCTTTCCACCAGTGGTGAACTGGCAACGGCTCTATTAGCAAGAAACGTCATCCTCTGAACGCTTTTATGTATATGTCTGTATATCCAGTCATTACTGCCGTTTAACCAGACTTCATTGTATCCCTGGTATCCCCAGCTGGAGGGACAGGGTTGGGCTACCTGCACCTTTGGATATCTTTCCAGGTACTTAAATGGGGTTATTAAAGTATATATATTCTGATCGTATACACTCTTTCTTATTACAAAATTAAGCCAGTCCACCCCTTCAAACCACCAGTGACCGAAAAGTTCGGCATCGTAGGGACATACCACAATGGGCGGTTTGGTCATGCCTCCACTGTAATATTTAATCTGCTGCTGCCTGTTAAAAATGAAATTGGCTGCATGGATGGAGGCCTTTTCTATTGCGTTCTCAGGGATGTAAATATGCTTATCCTCTGTTTTTCCCGTGATCTTATAATATTTAAGCCCTGTATGGGTACGTTGTCCGTTGGGAAGTATGTAGGGTTTTATATATTCATAGTCAAGATCATACCCGATATCCCTGTAAAAATCCCTATAATCATAATCGCCGGGGTAACCCTCGTCCATACTCCATACCTGCTTGGAAGATTCCTGATCTCTGCCAAAGGCAACAACGCCCCTTGGGCTGCATATGGGGGCATAGGTACCGTATTCCGGTCTGGGTACGGCGTATTCAATGCCATGGCTTTCACATATAAAATAATATATATTATGTTTTATAAGTATTTCATCAAGGACGGGTGTATATCCACATTCAGGCAGCCAGAACCCTTTAGGGCTGTTACCGAAATAACGTTTATAAGTGTTGATTCCCTGTTGAATTTGTGCGTTTAGCGCCTCGGGATATTCCTCGTATAACGGTAAATAACCATGGGTGGCTGCACTGGCCAGAAGCTCAATACACCCAATATCTTTGTACTTTCTAAAAGCATCGATTATATTGCCATGATATTTATCCCTGTAAATATGCAATATTCTTTTAAGCTTATCCCTATACATTTTGGTTACTTCACTGACCTGGTACATATTTTTGGTCCGTTGTACTTCTTTTTCGGACAGTTCCATAAGCTTATACAAATAGCTTAAAAAGCGTTCTCTCAACAGTTGATCATCCATCATGGATAATAAGGTGGGCGTTAATGTCATGGTTATACAAAAGGGTATGTTGTCATCCACCAGCCGGTCAAACATGTCCACCAACGGTATATAGGTTTCCGCCATTGCTTCAAAAAACCATTT
>DUOD01000012.1 GCA_012838995.1 Clostridiales bacterium | reverse complement strand
GTTATTGTAATATTAAACTGAGCCATGGTTCATCCTCCTCGGTTTGGTATTTGGTGGTACTTATATTCTAACCGAGGTATGAGCTTTGGCTCAACTTCTTTTTACACCATTATATAGACTTAATCATATATATTTTTGATTTTAGGTTTTTCTATGAACTGATATATTTATATAAAATATATTAGTCTTATTGCTTTTTTGGATTGTTATTCTGTCATTCGGTTTTAATTTTTTTATAATTAGTAGGTTATGTTATAACAAGTAAATATCATTAATTTTCTTTTAATAGGTTAAAGAATAAGCATTAGCTGGTATAATAGTATAAAAAGTCCTACAATCTATTATTTTTTAAAGGGCTGTAATATGGCTTTGATAACAGGCCTAGTATATGAATTGCTCAACGGAAGATTATAAGCTAAATAAAAGAATGGGTAGATGATAAATGAGACTGTTTGTTGCTGTTAAGCCTCCAGGGGATATTGTAAAACACATAGAATATATTTGTGAGCGCCTTAGGGCTCAAGGTATCGACGGCAGGTATACAAAACCTGATAACATACATCTTACCTTGAAATTTATGGGCGAGGTGGAGGAAGCCAGGCTGGACGGGATAAAAGCCGCATTGAGCCAGGCCGCTAAAAGCTCACCTTCCTTTTATCTTAACTTAAAGGACGTGGGCTTTTTCAGGAGGAATAAGGGCGATATATTATGGGTGGGCGTGGATGGGGATATGGAAAAACTGACCGGGCTGCATAAAACCGTCGACCGTTGCCTTCGGGGCATAGGCTTTAAAGGTGACAGCAGACCCTTCAAGCCCCATATTACCATTGCCAGGGGTGTAAGGCTGGACAATGATGCCATAGAATTTATAAAGGGTATTGCCTTAGATGATAACGGTTTTAAAGTGGACAGGATATCATTGATGAGCAGCGTACTGCATAGGCAGGGGCCGATTTATTCCGGTGTCGGAACCTTTAGACTGACGTAGTATATGCATAATTTTACCGCCTTTTGTTTTTGCGGTATGAGCGGATATGAGATTTTATGTCACATTCAATTACGGTTTATGGATGCCTTAGACAAAAGCTCGGCATCCACTTTTTCCAACACTGATTTATCGGCTGCCATACAGTACAGCATAAAGGTACCCCCAAGGTCCTTAAAGTATCGTACATATACCCTGCCGAACAGCCGGGTGGTTGGGTAGTCCACGCCTGTGTAATAGTCCGGGTGGGGTTTGCCGTATTGTATATATCCCATATATTTCTGCCCACTGTAAAGGTGGGAAAGGCCGGTGGTATCTATGACAGCGTCGATGCATACCCAATCCTGATAACCTATATAGCAAACGTTTTCTTGGAGGTTTGTAATACGAAAATCGAAGGAAAAGCGGTCTTTTGGACAGCCCACCGACGGCAGCACCAGGTGTTCCATGTCGAATTTAGGTATCATGGACAGTTTATTGATGTCCACCCTGCCGTTGCTGTCAATGCCCCAGGCCTTGCCTGGGTTATCCTTGTAAAAGAGAGCATATCCTCCGTAGAAACTGCTGTAATAGGGTGATGAGGGGTTATATATCTGGGAGCTCCCCTTTAAAAAGTCGAAATGTCCAAAGGTATATAAAATGGTTAACTCGATATTCTCTCCGGTATATTTTGAGAAGGACCGGTCCCCGTTAAACGTTAGCATAATAGGATACCAGTCCTTTTCCTTGGTTTCCGTGCCCGATGGTATAAAAAAGTTAATTCCCCGTGCAAACAAAGCACTTTCATGATATTGTTTTATGTTATAAAAGTACATAATGCAAAAGCTTTTTACGGTTTCCCATGGATAATAATTAAAGGCCTGCAGCATGAGGGCAACCAGGGCAATTATTAATATCGTAAAAAATAACCGTTTTTTTACGGTATGTACCCTCTTTGCTTTACGCGATAACAGATTGTTCATCCTCTTGTTGTACTTTTCTTATTAGGACGAGGGGTGTTTGCTGATTGCCCTGACCTGACGGATTGTCTCTGATTATTTTTGCCAGCGTATCCCTACTGTAAGGGATCTCTTTATTGGTGCCCAATATTTCAATTGATAGGTCATTAGCATCTACCACCATACAATCTATTCCCAGAGTATCCTTTATGTTTTGACAGGCCTTGTCGGGGTTGGAGGGTGCCAATATACCCTTATCCGCATAATAGTCAAAGCCTACCACACAAAATCCGTCGATGTTTCTAACGCCGTTCCCGGCTATTTTGTAGAATACACCTTTAATGCCGAATAGCTTGGTTATGGCAGATAATATTGCTGCGAAAATTATTCTTAGGGGACCGGCGATATTTATAGCTGCCTGCATTTTATATACATTGTCCATGGCCGGACCGGCGGGATTTCTAAAAGCGAACCTGGATAACAGCCTTGCAAGCCAGCTTACCTTCATATTCTTTTTAAGTATAACATCCCCTTGGCACAGTGCCATTATCTTCTCAGCGATGGACAGGATATCGCCCGGTTTGTAATGGGGCATTACATACTTCTTAACCAGTTCAATATAGTCTTCCCCCATTTCCACGAAGTGGGTTTTTATAGCATACCTATAAAACCTTTGCCCATCTACATCGATTACCAATTCTTTGTCTTTGTTAGCCTGTAAAACAACTTTTTCCTCCATTTTCTTCCCCCAATTTCTATTAATGTCCTAATTGATATTATACATAAAAAATGTAGGTTAATATACAAAAAAATATTAATTTATTCTTTATTTTGTTAATATCATTCCCCATTTCCTTCACAGGAGCCTGTATCGCTTTGTACAAGGTACATTTTATTATAGTAATCCTCCAGCATCCTGGAAGCGGAAAACCGATGATAGGTGGTGTCTATACTGCTTTTCATCATTTGATGCCATTTTTCTTTGTTGTCATAATAGGTGGGTATTATTTCTTCGGTCAATACTCTATACATTGCATCGCTGTCATGCCTGTCCTGGTCTTCAACGTTGTGGGAGGTGTATCCGTCTCCGAACTGCCATCCGTTGACAGAGTGCTGACAGGCTTCGGCCCACCAACCGTCCAGGGTACTGAAATTTAGCACGCCGTTCATGGCGGCCTTCATACCCGAGGTGCCGCTGGCCTCATTGGGCCTTCTCGGGCAATTGAGCCATAGGTCGCAGCCGGTGGTCATCATTTTGCTGATGGCCATATCGTAGTTTTCCAGAAACACAATCCGATCGGGGAATTTATTGGCCATGTACACCAGCCTTGAAATGATGTTTTTGCCGTGGTAGTCCAGGGGATGGGCCTTTCCTGAAAAGATAAACTGTACTTTACCTTCTTCCAGCAGGGGCAGTATACGGCCTTCGTCCCTGAAGATTAGATTGGCCCGTTTGTAGGAAGTAGCTCTTCTGGCAAACCCTATCAATAACACGTCTTCCTTTAGTATTACCTTTGTTTTACGGGCAACATAGTCGATTAATTTTCTTTTTAATTCGTTGTGTACCGATAATATATCTCCGTTATTGTTAAATGCTTCAATAATTTTTTCGTTGGCCCAGGTACCGTTATGCACGCCATTGGTAATGCTTATTATAGGTGCGCCGCACCAGGTATCCTTCCACATATTTCGGGTGGTTTCACCGTGGAGCTCGGACACCGCGTTGGCGATTTTCGACAGTCTAAGGCCCGCCACCGTCATGTTGAAGGGAACATCCCCCAGGGCAGCCATTTTCTCAAAGGGCAGGCCGTTATAAGCCCCCGCCCTTTCCAACAGGGGATGGTCGTGGAATTCATTACCTTCCCTTACCGGAGTATGGGTGGTAAAGACTATGTTCTTTCTGACGGCCGCCCAAGCCTCATCAAAGGACATGTGTTCTTGATGCATTTTTTCTCTTATCAGTTCTATGCCTGCAAAGATGGCATGCCCTTCATTGAAATGATATATATCGATATCAATGCCAAGTGCCCTAATGGCCCTTATACCCCCTATACCCAGCACCATTTCCTGGGGTATTCTTTTTTCACTAAAACCGCCGTATAACTGGTCGGTTATCTGCCAACCCCGGTTATCATCCACATCGGCATCCAATAGGTAAAGTGGGGCATTATCGAATTTCTCAGTTTTCAGTACTTTACATAAAACATCCCGACCGTATATGTTTATTCCAATTCTAACACCGGTGTCTTCCAAAAAATCGTAATGAAAGGTGGGGAAGGTATCATAGGGATATCCCTGGTCATCGATATATTGTTGGGTATAATCCTGTTTCCATAATAGTCCTATGCCTATGACGGGTTTTTGCAAATCCTTGGCCGCTTTTAGATAATCTCCTGCCAGTACGCCCAATCCGCCTGAATAGATCTTAAACTCCGGAGCCAAACCGAATTCCATGCAAAAATACGCAACCATGGGTAATCTATCCTTTTCCAAAAAACTATTCCTCCTTCAGTGTCTAAGGTTATTAAATAACCTATACTTCATTTTTACCAGTTTGAACTTTAGATATTCGCCGACAGAAAAAGTGGAGGGCGGGTTTAAACAGTCGTAGGATAAAATTACATGACGAAAGACGGGTGAAGTTTACGTAAACTGATGCTATAATATGTAATACCATGTCTTTTTATAAAATCCAGGAGAAAGGGAAGAGCGTAGAGTATTATGAACAAAAAAATTGCGGCAATAATTGTAGTTATATGTTTGATAGCGGTTTTTGCAGGCATTGCAATTGCCGAATGGCAAAGAAGTGCGGTGGATGTCCGGCAGGTTTCTCAACTACCTAAGGAAGAGCATCAAAGGACGGATGAACAAGAGGATGTTGATTATGGGGAGGATACGGGTCAGCTCCCGACAACGGGCAGTGAGGACGGGGATGAACAGCAACAAGAAGACGAGGAAGACGAACAAAACCGGGATTTGGTGTATATAAATGCCAGTAGTTTACGGGTTAGACAACAACCGTCCGCCGATGCTGATGTTATAGACAGCCTGGTCAAGGGGTCGGCTGTGAATATTGTGGGCGAGCGTACCTTGGAGAACGGAGAACTTTGGTACAATATTGAGTACAGCGACGGGAAAAAGGACATAACGGGTTGGATAAATTCCGAATATACGGTAAAGGATAGGCAGGATTTACTGGACGAGACCTATAGGCGGCTGGACTTTTCGCCCCAAAAAAAGGCTAAAGAATATCCCAATAATCCCAGGGTGGAGACCAGGGGGATATACCTGACCATCTATTCCGCATCGGGCAGCAGGCTGGATTCCCTAATCGAAATGGCAAAGAAGACAAAGATCAATACCTTTGTAATTGATGTAAAGGAAGACAGAGGGTTGGTGCTCTTTCCCAATGAAACGGCTGCCAAGTACAGTCCTAAGGCTAACCGACAGGCGCCCTTAAAGGATATTGAGGGTCTTATGAAAAAACTCAAGGATAATGGTATATATGCCATTGCCAGGATTGTATGTTTTAAAGATCCCACCTATGTAGATCAATTCCCCGACAGGGCAATACTTGACAAAAGGACGGGCAAGCCCTATAAGAGCAGAGACGGGCTGATTTGGGCATCGCCCCATGACAAGAACCTTTGGGAATATAATATAAACATGGCTAAGGAAGCGGCGGCCGTTGGATTCAATGAGGTGCAGTTTGACTATGTACGTTTTCCCGCCTCCAATGGAGGGAAATTGGACAGCGTACTGGACTATAAAAACAAGGACGGTGTTTCAAAACCCGAAACGATACAAAACTTCCTAAAAAAGGCGTACAGCGAGATATCCCCCCTGGAAGTATATGTTGCGGCGGATGTATACGGTATGGTGAGCTCGGTGGAGGATGATATGGGTATCGGGCAGTACTGGGAAGCCATAAGCAATGTTGTGGATTATATATGCCCAATGAAGTATCCCAGCCATTACGGCAACGGTATATACGGTCTGGCGGTACCCGATGCATACCCCTATGAAACGGTTTACTATTCTGCCAGGGACTCGGTGGCCCGGAACAGGAATATCCAAACTCCGGCCATTATAAGGCCGTGGATACAGGACTTTACGGCATCGTGGGTGTCCGGTCATATTAAATACGGAGAAAAGCAAGTAAGGGACCAGATAAGGGCATTGGAGGAGAATGGGATTACGGAATATTTGCTATGGAATGCAGGAAACACTTACACCGAAGCTGCGGTGCGTTAAAACGTGCTAGAGAAGGGCGACAAAGGTATGTTGAATATCTTTAGCGGTCGCCCTTATTTGTTTATATAAAAAGTCCTATTAAAATATCCTAATTTCATATTAACATATAAATTTCAATGCATGGTTGGCATATAACGGACGTTTAGTAAATTTATATTATATTTTACGGTTAATAGCTTATGAGATGGATAAATGTTATAATATAATTAAAACATGTTGGTTTCTCCACAAAGGGAGGTATTGATGTGAAAATTTGTTTTTCTACACTAGGTTGCCCTAACTGGTCCTGGAGCGAAATAATCTCAACGGCCAAGGATTTTGGTTATGATGGCATAGAAGTTAGGGGTATTGGTAAGGAATTGTACGTACCTGGGGCAAAACCCTTTCAACAAGATAGGATAGAAGAAACAAAGGCCCGGCTTGATGATATGGGCCTTGAGATATCCTGCCTTACGTCATACTGCCTGCTGGAGGATAAGGCCAGGAACGAGCAAAGTTATAATGAAGGTAAGGAGTATATAGACCTGGCGAATAGGCTACAGGTTCCGTACATAAGGGTACTGGGCGATGGCCGTCCCCAGCCGTCGTCAGAGGTGGATAGGGATAATGTTGTATACATGCTGAAAAAGTTAGGAGACTATGCAAAAGATAAAGACGTAACGGTGCTCATAGAAACCAACGGTGTTTTTGCAAAGTCACAGGTAATGGAATCTTTGATGAAGGAGGTTAATCATACGAATGTAGCCGTGCTTTGGGACATTCACCACCCCTTCAGGTTCTATAATGAGCCCGTAGAAGAAACCTATGGCCGGCTTAGGTACTATATAAAGCATGTACACATAAAGGATTCCGTTATGGGCGATGACGGTTTGACATACTGTCTGATGGGTAAAGGCGACGTGCCGATAGAAAAGAGTATTATGCTGCTTAAACAAGACGACTACCCGGGATTTATTTCCTTGGAGTGGGTAAAAAGGTGGTATATATCCTTAGAGGAGCCGGGAATCGTGTTTTCCTATTTCATTAAATATATTAAAAAGATACTGGAGAAATAGGCTGGGTAAAGTATTTGATGTGGATAAAAGTTTGCACTGAATTAAAGGAGAATGCCGGATAAAGCAGTTAGCTTAGGATAAAAGCTTATATCTACTTGAGAGGTAAAAACAGACAAATATCGAAATAAAAAAGTTTAAGTGGGATAAAAAACCCTCGGGCAGAAGATAGG
>DUOD01000011.1 GCA_012838995.1 Clostridiales bacterium | reverse complement strand
GTTATTGTAATATTAAACTGAGCCATGGTTCATCCTCCTCGGTTTGGTATTTGGTGGTACTTATATTCTAACCGAGGTATGAGCTTTGGCTCAACTTCTTTTTACACCATTATATAGACTTAATCATCATTGGTATTCGAATAATTATAGCTATAAAAAAGTCTATGTTAAAGCATGGGGTGAATTGTTATGTTAAAATAAACTATAAGTTAGTTACTAAAAATCAATATATGGAAGTTATTCAAATACATTGAAACAAAAAGGATCTTTTAGTGGAAAAATAGAGGCGAAATTGAACTGTAAAAATTGGGGTATATATAATTACTAACAATTGCTTAAAATATTGTTTTTTAAGACGCTTAATAAGGAGAGTTGAAATGCTGGAACTTAAGGGCAAATATGCTTCGGCTAAAGTGTTTACCGACAACATAGAAGAAGAAGCAATGACACAAATCATACAGTTGTGCAATCAAGAGTTTGTAGAAGGTTGCACAATAAGAATTATGCCTGACTGCCATGCAGGCGTAGGATGTGTTATAGGGTTTACCGCCGACCTTGGTGATAAGGTGATTCCCAATATCGTCGGCGTAGATCTGGGATGCGGTATGCTGACCATCAAGCTGGGCAATATAGCCATTGATTTGGAAAAGCTGGATAACGTTATCAAACAAAATGTACCTTCGGGATTTGATGTTCGAAAAGAAAGAATCGTGAATTTTGATAAATTGCGAAGTTTACATTGCTATAATGAGTTAAAGGATATAAGAAGAATAGAAAGAAGTATCGGTACCCTTGGCGGTGGGAATCATTTTATAGAAGTAAATGTGGACGGCAACGATAATAAATATTTAGTCATACATACCGGCAGCAGGAATTTAGGTAAACAGGTGGCGGAGATATATCAAAACTTAGCAGTAGAAATGTGTAGCGGCAAGGAGGATTATTATTTAGAGAAGGAAAGAATAACCCAGGAATACAAGCAGCAAGGCAAAGAAAAACAACTCAAAAAAGCATTGAAAAAATTGAAAAAACGATATAAAAACTTAAAACCTAAATACCCCAAAGACTTGTGTTTTTTAACCGGCAAATACAGGGAATTGTATTTGCATGATATGAAAATATGCCAGGAATATGCCTCTGTTAACAGAGAAACAATAGCCAATATAATATTAAAGTATATGTTCAACACTTCCCTTGATGATTACGCCAGTTTTCATACTATTCATAACTATATAGATTTTAAAGACAACATTATACGTAAGGGCAGTATTTCTGCTTATAAAGGTGAGAAGATTTTAATTCCCATCAACATGAGGGATGGCAGCTTGTTGTGCGTAGGCAAAGGCAATCCCGACTGGAACTATTCCGTACCCCATGGGGCGGGGAGGCTGCTAAGCAGAAGGCAGGCTAAGAGAACCTTTGATTTAGAAGAATTTAAACGGTCCATGGAGGGAATATATACAACTTCGGTTAATGAACGAACCATAGATGAATGCCCCATGGCCTACAAACCAATGGATGAAATTATTGATAGTATCCAGGATACCGTTGAGATCATTGATGTAATCAAACCCATATATAATTTTAAAGCATCGTCTTAGTATAGAAAAAAATGCTTGTTGCACAAGCGACAGCGTTTTAACATGTGAGGTATCTTTTCGGGCAGTAGGGCCATACAAGTGTAATCAGAAAAAAGTCAAAATTTTATTATGAATATTAACAAAATAGGTGTCTATACCGATATTGATTATGCTCGATACAAAATCTCTGGGGGATTATATCTAAACATCTATGGACAAGGCGATAAGTGGCAAAGACTGCAAAGGGCAAAAAGACAGTTTATGCTTTTTCATAAAAAATTAAATCAATTTTGTTTTCCTTCATTTCCTTTATGAAATCTTCCTTACATGCACAGGGTTTTTTATCACACTTGCAAAAGGAAACCGACATTGATTTTATGAGGTCCTTTCTTACAATTTCATATTTGTCATCAATGCGTTTCCATTGGCCCGACAGGTAATATAAAGCAGTTAATATTAAGATAAAAAAGACAACAAATGTTAATGCATTGCCTTTTGGCACCCTTTGTGCATTACCGGCAACATAAAACCCGGGAAATAAACTTGAAAGGTAACTGTCAAAATTTATTGAAAGCATTATTATTAAAATAACGGCAATGGCGGCAAATATACCCAAGCGAATTAATGCTTTTTTCCTTTCATTATAAAGTCTAATTAATGTTTTTACCTTCTCTTTTGTCGAAAAGGTAAAATTATATTTATTGTAATCAATCACTATAAAAGCATCTCCTTATGGGACATGGCTTTGTTGCCTTGTACTAATATATTGATTGAAGACTGTAAATATTACATGATTTCAAAGGAGGCGGAGTCCGTCTTGGTGTCAGACAAAAACAAAGGGTTCAGCCGTTTAAGCTGAACCCCTTGACGTTACTGGTGCCGAAGGCGGGAGTCGAACCCGCACGAGGTTTAAGCCTCACTGGATTTTGAGTCCAGCGCGTCTGCCAGTTCCACCACTTCGGCTTTTTGAGAACAACAAAATGATAACATAAAAAATTATCTTATGCAAGTATATTTAAAAGCTTTTATTTCTTCAAGGACGGGATTATTCCAAACATATCTAAAATTCTTTTTTAACCTTCATTATTGGCCTTCTCCCGCTGCAAAATTGAATACGGCAAACCGGTGTTGTACTGACAAAGAATATCATGGGTCCTGCCAATGAAAGCATGTATCATAATAATCAGCCAAGCACTGGGTTCGGCATAACGCATTGCATATCCCTTTACATAAAATACAAGTAAACCCCCTTAAAGGCTTATGTTATAATGTATAATGTTATGTAAACCAGATCATAAAGAAGGGGGTGTATTTATGGATCCGGTAAGTCATGGTATAGTAGGGGCTGCAATAGGCAGTTTAAGCGGGGGCAGCCTTAACCTTTCCAATCCTTATTTGGTGGGTTCGGTGATCGGGGCTGTTATACCCGACGGTGATATAATTTTACGTTTAAAGGGAAACTATTCATACCTAAAAAATCACAGGGGTGCAAGCCATTCCCTTTTTGGACTGGCAGTAATATCGGCTTTGTTGACTTGTGTATTGATTAAAATATATTCGGGATATAATTTTATATCCTTGATGTTTTGGGTATTTATGGGAGGATTGTCCCATTCCCTTACTGATATGCTCAACTCCTATGGAGTGCAGTTATTTTGGCCGAAAACTAAGAAAAAGTTTTCTTTAAGTCTTTTGATGCTGGTGGACTTGCCATTGATTATTTGCAGCATACTGGTTATTATTTACAGGCATAATATAAAAGGCATTTATATTATTATTGCTTGCTTTATAGCGTATCTAATAATCAGGGCGCTGATGAGGTTTAAGGCTATTTCCCTTATAAGGAAGAATATACAAGGTAAGTATTCTATAATAAAGGTAAATATCCTGCCTTCCATCACCGGATTTTTTAGGTGGGATTTTATAGTATGGACGCCGGATTTGAATATTACCGGTACCGTTAATATTATAAATTCAAAGGTGGTTATAAGGGATAAACTTAAAAAAATAGAAAAGGATTTGGAAAAAAAATTTATGCATAGTCCTGCGGGCAAATTTTTCAAAGAGTTTACCCCCATTTACCATGTAGAATGCCAAGAACTGGACAGGGGATATTGGGTAAAGTACACAGACCTGCGTTATTATTTTAAGAATAATTATATGCACCATGCCATCGCATATTTCGATGATTGTTTTAATATGCTAAGATGGACTTTTCATCCCTATAGTTATAGACAAAAGAATGTTAATTATTCATTACAGGTTTTAACAAAACAATAAAATATTTAAAGAAATAAAGGAAAATAAAAAAAGAAATAGAATTAAATATCTATAGTCAGTTAAAGCAGTAGCAACGGCTACTGCTTTAACTAATTGCCAATATAAACGGAACATTTGGTATGGATTTGCGTCTAATACTTTATAGGACTCTGTCGAAGGGGTGAAATTTATGTCCTTGGTCAAAAACGTACTCAGGAAGAGAAAAGACACGGTCGCATCAATTGACTTTAATGAACTGGTAGATCAGCATCAAAAAAAGATATATAACATAGCGTATAGAATGACGGGTAATACCGAAGATGCCATGGATATTACCCAAGAGGTATTCGTAAAGGTTTTTAAAAACATAAAATCATTTAAAGGACAATCATCGCTGTCCACGTGGGTTTACAGGATAGCTGTAAACACTTGTTTGGATGAATTGAGAAAAAAGAAGAACGGAAAAGTTTCTTATATGGAGGATACCGAGGTAGAGACTCAATTGCCGTTAACCTATAGATATATGAACCAAGAAAACCCCGAAAGGCTGTTTGAACGCAGCCAATTGATAAAAGCCATACAAAAAGCCATCTTATCCCTGTCCGACGATCATAGAACAATGATTATATTGAGGGATATTAACGGTTTTACATACCAAGAAATAGCGGATATATTAAAATGCCCCCTGGGTAGCGTTAAGTCAAAACTGTCCAGGGCCAGGAATGAACTTAGGAAAAAACTAATCAACGACCGGGAACTTTTAAACGGGTAAAGCGTCTAAAGGTATTGAAGGGAGGTTAAAAGATGAAGTGTCAGCATTGCACGGATTTAATTTCACTGTATATAGATAGGGAATTGGAAGAAGATAAAGCTGCCCAGGTGGAGGAGCATTTGGCCCAATGTGAAAAATGCCAAAGAATATATAAAGAGTTAAAAGCAATAGTGGATGCCTGCGGCGGTATGGAAGAGATAGAGCCTCCTGCTGAACTTGGCGGCGTGATAAAAGGGCGTATCCGGGAGGAAAAAAGGTCTGCCGGCAAGGCTGGTTGGAGAGCCTTAACGGTTTTTTCTGCTGCGGTATTGGTCGTTATTTTGTTGGTTACCTACCCGGTGATCATGGACGGTCGGCATGACAGTTCGGTTCCGAATGAAACGGTTCGGGATATGGCAGTAACCCAGGATGCCATGGAAGGTATCTATGAAAGGGCGGTGCATCCCGAAATGGTCGCACCTGTAGAAGAAGCTCAACCCGCGCCGGCATATCCTGCAGATGTTGCCGGCGAAGTGGCACAAAGCCAGGAAGCGGGCGTTGGCATCTCAGGGCGTGATTATGATAACGCTGCCAGGGATATAAATGCCGTTCACGGTTTGCAGGAGAGGAAAATAATAAAATCGGCCTATGTATCTATGGAAACCGATGGATTTGAAAGAACCATAGATACAATAACGGGAAGGGTGACAGCCGCCGGCGGATATATAGAAAATTCAGAGCTTATAAACGACAGCAAAAAAGGCGGGTTAAGGCAGGCCAATTATCAATTAAGGGTGCCCAAAAATATATTTAATCAGTTTGTACAGGATTTAAACCAATACGGAAATGTATTAAGGTCCAGTATACAGGGCGAGGATATAACCGGCCAGTATTTTGATGTTGAAACCAGGGTAAAAACCCTGAAGGCCCAGGAAGAAAGGGTGCTTCAACTCCTTGCAAAGGCCGAAAAAATTGAGGATATCATCAATATAGAAAGGGAGTTGTCATACCTGAGAAATGAAATAGAAATGCTCACCGGTACATTGAAAAACTGGGATAATATGATTTCCTATTCCAAGGTGGTTATTGATATTTATGAAGTGAAAAGCATAATACCCGCCAAAGGCGATGACACAAGCCTGTCAGCAAGGCTTAAAAACGGTTTCATATCCTCGATATATAACCTGGGCAGGGCTTTGGAAGGCATATTGGTTTTCATAGTAAGTGCACTGCCCTTTATCCTGGTAATAGTTGTAGTAGTTGCCATCGTAAAGGTAATACTGAAAAGAAGGCGCGTAGTAAAGGAAGAATAAAATGCATACAAAAAAATGTGCTGTAAAGCACATTTTTTTTGTATGCCCAACGGATGGGGGATACGATTTGAAAGGTAATGGTTTAGATAATACCTTTATAATACGCCATATGATATAATTAAATCTTAAGGATAAACTCTTATTAATAGCCCATGGAAGTGTATGGAATTAAAAGCCGGGAGGTATAAAACCATATGGCACAGCAAAAGATGTTATTGTTGGACGGTAATAGTTTAATAAACAGGGCCTTTTATGCATTGCCCATGCTTAGCAACTCAAAGGGGCTACATACCAATGGCATTTACGGTTTTATGAATATGTTGCTTAGAGTTATGGAAGAACAAAAACCCAGCCATGTCTTGGTAGCCTTTGATAAAAAGGCCCCGACCTTTAGGCATAAAGAGTTCGAGATGTATAAAGCCCATCGTAAGAAAATGCCCGATGAATTGGCCCAGCAGCTTCCTGTATTAAAGGATATACTGTCGGCCATGGGCATAGCCATCCTTGAATCCGAGGGCTATGAGGCCGACGATATTATAGGCACCATATCCGAGGCATGCCAAAAAGAAAACATGCCCGTTGTTATTATCTCTGGAGACAGGGATGTTTTACAATTGGTGTCTGACGATGTTACGGTGTTTCTGACCAGAAAGGGTATATCTGACGTGGAGGAAATAAACAAACAGTGCTTTGAGGAAATGTACCAAATAGACCCCCAACAGCTTATTGATGTCAAAAGCCTAATGGGGGACAAATCCGACAATATTCCCGGCGTACCCGGCATCGGCGAAAAAACGGCCCTGAAGTTGGTGAGAAAATACGGCAGCATTGAAGGGGTTTTGGAAAACATAGACGACATAAAAGGGGATAAACTGAGGAACAACCTAGAAACATATAAGGATCAGGTGGTTATAAATAAAAAACTGGCTGCCATTTATAAAGAAGTACCCATGGATAGAGGGCTTGACGGTTATAGGTTGGGAGATATGGACACTGTGGCATTGACCCAACTGTTCCGTGATTTGGAATTTAAAACATTGATGGCCCGAATGGGGCTGGAACCCGATCAAGGCGGTATACACGGGGCAGGGGAGGCTGACAATGGCAGTGCCGAGGCCGTTGACATTGAAACAATGGAAGATAAAGACGACTTGGGCAAGGTAGTATCGGCGGTTAGACGTTCCCAATGCCTTGCATTGTACATCGATATCGATAGGGCTTATTTGTATGACGGACAAAGGAACTACACGATTAAAGTAAAGGATTCATTCATAGGCGAGGGTGTTGAGCCTCAGCTGCTTTTTGATACAATCAAGGATGTATTGGCCGATCAAGACATACAAAAGTACGTATTGGACAGCAAGGCTTTATATACAATGCTGAATACCTATGGCGTAGAACTTAAGGGAGTGGCCTTTGACGTCATGGTTGCGGCGTATTTGCTGGATGCCACGGCCAAGGAGTACAACCTTGAGCAACTATGCGAAAGATATTCTGTACACTATCAAAAGGACGCCCCGGCATACAGTGTCTATTATTTGGCAAAGGCCATGGAAACCCAACTGAAAGACAAAGAACTGGACAAACTGTTTTTCGATATCGAGCTTCCGCTGGCCAATGTATTGGCGTCTATGGAAATAAGCGGTTTTAAAGTGGATGTGGATATGCTACGTCAATTGTCAGAGGAGTTCCAGGGCGAAATAGACAGGTTGACAAAAAAGATATTCTCTCTGTCGGGGGAAGAGTTTAACATTAATTCTCCCAAGCAACTTTCCAAAATCCTATTTGAAAAGCTGCAATTACCCGTTATAAAGAAGACCAAAACCGGATACTCCACCGACAACGAAGTATTGGAACAACTAAGCAACTACCATCCCATAGCCGATTATATTATAGAATACCGGCAGATGGCCAAGTTTGATTCCACTTATATACACGGACTGTTAAACGTAGCCCATCCCGTTACCCATAAAGTCCATACTACCTTTAATCAGACGGTGACCGCCACCGGCAGGATTAGCAGCACCGAGCCCAATCTTCAAAATATACCCGTCAAGCTTGAATCGGGGCGGCAGATACGCAAAGCCTTTATTCCCGGCAGTGAGGAATACATCCTGTTGGACGGCGACTATTCCCAGATAGAACTAAGGGTGCTGGCTCATATATCGGGTGATGAAAATTTAATGGATGCCTTTATCAAGGGAGAGGATGTTCATTTACGTACGGCCTCAGAGGTATTTGACATACCTATGGAAGAGGTTACACCCCAAATGAGAAACCGGGCCAAGGCGGTTAACTTCGGTATTGTGTATGGAATAAGTGATTTTGGTTTGGCCAGGGACTTAAAGATATCGAGATATGAAGCCAAAAGGTATATAGATAATTATCTGGAAAAATATAAAGGTGTAAAAAGGTATATGCATGATATCATAGAATTCGGCAAAAGAAACGGGTATGTAAAGACATTATTAAACAGAAGGAGATACATACCCCAATTAAGTTCCCGCAACCACAACGTAAGGGCCTTTGGGGAACGCGTTGCCATGAATACCCCTATCCAGGGTACCGCCGCCGATATAATAAAATTGGCCATGATAAACGTATACCGGGAGTTAAAGGCCCGAGGTTTAAAGTCGAAGATAATTCTACAGGTCCATGACGAGCTGTTGTTGGAAGTATATAAACCGGAACTGGATATGGTAAGGGAAATAGTAAGGGATAAAATGGAAAACTGTATTAAACTGAAGGTGCCGCTGGTGGTGGACATCGGCATCGGTGACAACTGGTATGATGTGAAGTAGGTGGTATGTCGGCATGAAGGTTATTGGCCTCACGGGAGGCATTGCTTCGGGTAAAAGTACGGTATCGTCAATGTTGAAACAATTAGGTGCATATATTATAGATGCGGATGTGATAGCCAGGGAAGTTTACGAGGATGATCGCCGTGTGGTAAATAGGCTTGTCAAAACCTTTGGACCTGATATTATCGATGGTGAGGGTAATGTTATAAGATCAAAGCTGGCTGAAAGGGTGTTTGGTAATGCCGAGGCTTTAAAAGTCCTAAATTATATTACCCACCCTGTAATTATTGATAGAATAATCAGTGAGATAGATAATATAAAAAAGGCCACCCATCCTTTCCCCGCTATAATAGTGGATGCTGCGTTATTGATAGAATGCGGGTTGTACAAATACGTGGACCGGATATGGCTGGTTAAAACAGACCGTAATCAACAAATAAAAAGATTAATGGTCAGGGACAATATATCGAGGGAACAGGCCATCAATAGGATAAACAGCCAGATGCCCGATGAAGAAAAAGAGAGGTTTGCCCACCGCATAATTAACAATAACGGAGATTTATCCAACTTGCGTCGTCAGGTACAAAATTTATGGAGAGCCGATGTATTGGGGGGAGGTATTTAGATTGTGAGAAGGGCTACAACGATTGTAATATTATTGTTGATCTTTGTAATTATAATGATTATAAAACTAAATTCCGAGTCATATGAGAAAATGATTTACCCCTTAAAATATGAGCACCATATATTAAACTACGCATCCAAGTACGACCTTGACCCCAATTTAGTAGCGGCGGTGATTATGGCAGAAAGCAGTTTTAGGAAAGATGCGGTTTCCCATAAGGAAGCCCGGGGCTTGATGCAGATAACGCCCGAAACCGGGCGATGGATAGCCAAAAAGCTAAATTTACAGGATTTTGATGAGGATATGCTGTTCGATCCCGATACTAATATAGAGTTTGGCTGCTGGTATATTAACAATTTAAGATTGCAATTTGGAGAAGACATCACCCTAATACTGGCTGCCTATAACGGCGGTCGCGGGAATGTGGTAAAATGGTTAAACAGTAGGCAGTATAGTAATGACGGAAAGACATTGCACAAAATACCGTATACTGAAACACGCAACTTTGTCGAAAAAACGTTAAAATATTATGTAAAGTATAAAGAACTGTACAATTTAGGCTGAAACTATTGATATAAAAAAATTTTTAGTTTATTATAAAGTCAATTGGCTACGAGGGGTTTTATGTGTCCCTACGAAAGAAAGGAAGGAATCTGCATTATGCAAGAGCTAAAAACTTTGGATGATGTTAAAAAACTAAAGGTAGAAAAAGATAGAGTGCTGTTTTCGGCAAATCATGATGAGATATTATCCGGGGCTACTACAGATATCTACTTTGTCAGGACGATGGATATACTGCGTCATGAAAACCTTGCGTCCAAGGTGGTAACGGCAGAGATTTTCGCCCGTAAAGAGGGAGTGTTGGCCGGTGTTAAGGAAGCACAGAATTTGCTTAAAGATAAGCCCGTGGAGATATGGGCAGTAAAAGAAGGGGAGAGCTTTAAAGCCAAGGAAACCCTTATGAGGATAAGGGGCAAATACGAGGATTTCGGTATTTTTGAAACGGCTATTTTGGGATGCCTAGCCAGCTCGTCCGGCTGGGCCACTGCTGCAAGAAGGTGCCGTGAGGCCTGCAAAGATAAACCCTTTTTATGCTTTGGCGCCCGGCATGTACACCCGTCGGTGGCTCCGGTAATGGAAAGGGCGGCCATTGTAGGAGGTGCCGACAACGCCAGTTGTATATTGGGTGCAAAGCTAATGGGCAAGGAACCGGCGGGGACAGTTCCCCACGCAGCCTTTCTCATAGCCGGGGATACCCTTACAATCGCCAAGGCCTATGACGAGAGCATGCCTCCGGAGGATCCCAGGATAATACTGGTGGATACCTTTAAAGACGAGGTAGAAGAGGCGTTGAGGATAGCAAACCATTTAAAAGACAAATTATACGGCGTTAGGCTGGACACTCCCAGCGAAAGGGGCGGGGTGACCTTGGACCTTATAAAAGAATTAAGGGCGCGGTTGGATATGAAAGGCTACAAACATGTTAAGATATTTGTATCCGGGGGTTTGACGCCGGAGAGGATAGCCGAACTTTCGGAATGCGGTGCGGATTCCTTTGGAGTGGGCAGCTATATATCCGGTGCACCGGCCATCGATATGACCATGGATATAAAAGAGGTAGAAGGCAAGCCCGTTGCCAAGAGAGGAAGGATACCGGGAATAACGGAGAATAAGAAATTGTATAAGATTAAATAGAGGAGAGAAATGTATAGAGGGATAAAAATATTCTTAGTTTTTGCAATATTGATATATATATTGCTGGGTGTTTTCGGTTGTGTTTGGCTGCAACCGGAAGACCAAACGGACATCTCCCAAGCACCCGAGCAGCAGCAACAGCAAGAGGAGCTTTCACCCGTTCACGGTGGCAAGCTGGTCTTTTCCCTGCCCGGCTTGTCTTCCGGCAATCCCTTGCTGGTTGCCAATTATGAAGAAAAAAATTTTTTCAGCATGGTATACGAAGGGTTGGTAAAGTACGATGACCAGTTAAAAATTACTCCGGCTTTGGCTAAAACATGGTCAGTTGATGAGGAGAGCAAAACCATTGTATTTAAGCTGAGGGAAAACGTAAAATGGCATGACGGGGAATTCTTAAGTGCACAAGATGTAAAGTTTACCCTTGACGTGCTGCGGGATGAAAGGATACAGTCTGTATACGCAGAGGATTTAAAACATATTACCCGTTACAAAGTAATAGACGATACCACCTTAGAAGTTACTTTTGAGACGGGGTATAAAGACGTTCTGGGGGCGTTTACCTTTCCCGTTCTGTCGTCTAAACAGTATGGAGGTGTTAATGACATACTGGACGAGAATGCCGACGTACCCCTGGGAACCGGTCCGTACAGGATACGTGAATACCATAGGCGCAAAGGCTTTTATTTAGAAAGGTTTGAAGGCTGGTGGAAGGGAAGGCCCTATATAGATGAAATCGAAGTAATGCTGGTACCGGACAAAAAGAGCGTCATAGCTACCTTTGAAACCGGGCAAACTGACTTTGTACACACCGATGCTGTTAATTCAAGAAAATATGAAGAAGCCGGGGATATAAATTATCATAAATTAATGACCACCGATTATGAATTTCTTGCACTGAATTTTGAGAATATTGCACTGCGGCAAAGGGAAGTAAGGCAGGCTATAGCATATGCAATAGACAGGGAAGAAATACTGGCCAATATTTTGCTGGGCCATGGCGTTATAGTCGATACACCCATACCGCCCAATTGCTGGATGTATGCCCCGACGTCGGATAAATACAGGTATAATCCCGGCAAATCCACAAGACTGCTCCAGGAAGCCGGCTGGCGAATGCTGGGGGAAAACAATATTTTCTCCAAGGATATGGGTGACAAGAAAGCAAGTTTAACCTTTACCTTGCTTGTCAACAAGGATAATGAAATAAGATGCCAGGTGGCCGATGTCATAAAGGAAAACCTTAGCCAGGTAGGTATGCAGGTTGACGTCCAATTACTGGATGAAGAACAGTTAACTAATCGGCTGCAGGATAAGAATTTTGATATGGCACTTGTGGGATGGAACTTTTCACCGAAATACAACCTGGGCTTTGCCCTTCATTCCAATAACATTGAAGAGGGCAGTAATTTTGTATCCTATTCAAATGTGAGATTGGACGGGTTATTGGACAGGTTGAACTGGACTGCGGATGAAGACACCATAAAAAAAATTTACGGCGATATCCAGACCCTGTTTACCGAGGAGTTGCCGTATATTAGCCTGTATTACAGAACTTCATCGCTGCTCATTAAGGATAAAATTAAAGGCGTAAATCCTGTTAGAGAGGATCAGTTGTTTGATGGCATAGAAGAGTGGTATATAATTCCCCCTAAGGACGATACCGCCGATGGCAAGGATGCCATCCAAGATAATTCAACTTGACATACGATAATAGTAAAGCTATAATATTTTATGAACTCAAAAGCCCGGCAATTATAACAAACGGGCCAAAGTGCGAGAGTGCTGGAACTGGCAGACAGGCACGTTTGAGGGGCGTGTGTCTTTATGGCGTACGGGTTCAAGTCCCGTCTCTCGCACCATAAAACGGATTTAACGGATGCATCCGTTTTTTGTTTTAATTTTAATAAAAAATATAACGACGGACTTATACCTACGGTCCGCCGTTATCTATTTTAGTGGGCTTCCAGCCTTACCGCTTCTTTAGAAAAGGAATAAGCTTGTGCCAGCTGGGTATCCGGTTGTTCATAGGGCTTGTACCATCCGTATTTAATACATAGTTCCGTTATATTTTGATGGGCCATTAAGTATTGGGTTATATATTCAGAGTACATTCTTTTTACTTCAGGAGTGGATGCTTCAAGGGCGGCCATTAAGTATGTTATGGCACCGCCTTTGGCACCGGATAGCATATTCATTGCGATTACCCGGTCATTAAACCCATCCATCGATTCCTTCATCATGTTTTTAAACAAAGCCATTTACTGCACTCCTTTCAGGGCGATTACTTCATTGTCCTCAATAAATTTTTGCAAAGCCATTATCCTGGCTTCTATTGCATGTATGGTCGACTGGGACAAAGTCTTTAATTCATCGTGGGTTATCAACTTTTCCGATGCTTTGGCCGTGGCCAGGGCTTGCATTTCCATTCCCAACAGGTCACGGAGCGACAGCATTTCCGCCGGTGTAATATTCATATAATTATCTCCTCCTTTTTTTTACTATTATTTGTATGGTAAGTATAATATATTCTCGACAATAATTGGCATATTATCGTGGATATATGCCCGGAAGGCCAAGCATTGGGATTTTAATGTTGACTATATACCCATAGGGCTGTACAATCTTATAGTGACATTTACCAATGTTAAAAGCTTTAATAAAGGAGAATATGCGGCAATGGATTTGGTCAAACGGTTTTTATTATTATTTCTGGGGCTGTTTTTGTATAGCATAGGCATACTTCTAACCATACATGCCAACCTCGGTGCATCTCCCTGGGACGTGTTTCACCTGGGGCTTTCCAGTATGACCGGTCTTACAATCGGTAAGGTCAGTCAAATAGTAGGCGTGGTATTGATAGTAGTAAATTATTTTTTGAAAGAAAGAATAGGCTGGGGCACAATTTTCAACATGTATTTTATTGGTTTGTTTATTGATATAATACAAGACCACGGTTTGATAGTCAGTGCCAATTCATTGCCTGCAAAGATAATTATGCTTTTATTGGGGATCATAACCATGGGATGGGCTACTTTTTTTTATATGAATTCGGCTTTGGGTATCGGGCCTAGGGACGGGCTAATGATCGGATTGAGCAAAAGATTTTCTGCCCGGGTTTGGAAGGTGAGGACTGTTATAGAGGTTTGCGTGGTGGCTATAGGTTTTCTGTTCGGAGGCCCGGTAGGCATAGGTACCGTTGTATCCGCCTTCCTGATCGGTCCTTCCATACAACTGGCATATACCGTCGTAGGTAAGGACCCCAAGGGAATAGTTCATAGAACCATTACCGATGATATTAAAGCAATATTTAGCCCCAGGGGTAAATTGAAAAAAATTATTAAAAAATAATATGGGTGTTTAAGGATTTTATTGATAAAGAATTTTTGCTGTATTAAAATATTTTCTGTGATTAATTTTGAAACTGCAGAGGTGGAATTTGTTTGGAAGTAAAAAGAGATGATGTGCGAAATATAGCAATTATTGCCCATGTAGACCACGGAAAGACCACTTTGGTGGATCAAATGCTTAGGCAGGGAGGAATCTTCAGGGAAAACCAGGTGGTACAGGAACGGGTAATGGATTCTAACGACCTTGAGAGGGAGCGGGGTATTACCATATTATCGAAGAATACTGCTATTTATTATAACAATACAAAAATCAATATAGTAGATACACCCGGACATGCCGATTTTAGCGGGGAAGTTGAAAGGGTACTCAAGATGGTCAATGGCGTCCTCCTTCTCGTGGACGCCTTTGAAGGCGTTATGCCCCAAACTAAATTTGTGCTAAGGAAGGCATTGGAGCAGGGTCATCCCGTAATTGCGGCGGTGAACAAAATTGACAGGCCGGATGCCAGGGTTGAAGAAGTGGTTGACGAAGTACTGGACCTGCTTATAGAGCTCAACGCCGATGAACAGCAGCTTGAATGTCCCTTTGTTTATGTTTCCGGAAAGTACGGCACTGCGTCTTTGGATATAGATAAACAGGGGGTCAATCTCAAGCCCCTCTTTGATACCATCATACAATACATTCCCGCCCCTTCAGGCTATGTAGACCGGCCCCTGCAAGTGCTGGTCTCCACCATCGATTACAATGATTATGTAGGAAGGATTGCCATTGGTAAGGTGGAAAGGGGTAGGATATCCAGCGGACAGGATGCCGTGCTGTGTAATAACAGGGGAGATAATGTTAGGGTGAAGGTAAGCAACCTGTATCAGTTTGAAGGGCTTAAGAGGGTGGAAGTTGAGTCGGCCATGCTGGGCGATATTATAGCCATATCGGGTATAGAGCAAATCAATATCGGCGATACCATATGCGATGTCGATTGTGTTGAGCCCTTACCCTTTGTGGATATATCCGAACCCACCGTGGCCATGGTTTTTTCGGCAAATGACAGTCCCTTTGCCGGTGAGGAAGGTAAATATGTCACATCTCGGAACCTAAGGGAGCGATTGTACAAGGAGCTCCAAACCGACGTCAGCTTAAGGGTGGAGAATACCCAATCCCCCGATGCCTTCAAGGTCCTTGGTAGGGGAGAACTCCATTTATCCATATTAATAGAAACCATGCGCAGGGAAGGGTATGAGTTCCAGGTTTCCAAGCCAATGGCGGTGTATAAGGAAATAGACGGAAAAATCCATGAGCCCATGGAAACCGTTATCATAGACGTACCCGAGGAATTCACCGGTGTAGTAATAGAAAAGCTGGGCAAGAGAAAGGGAGAGCTGGTTAATATGGAGAATACCATGGGCGGCCATGTAAGACTGGAGTTTTCCATACCGTCCAGGGGGTTGTTTGGATACAGGTCGGAGTTTTTGACGGATACTCGGGGTAACGGGGTTATGAATTCCGTATTTAGCGGGTATCAACCATACAAGGGCGATATTGTTTCAAGGCCCCAGGGGTCTTTAGTCGCCTATGAAACCGGTAAGGCGGTAACCTATGGCTTGTATAATGCCCAGGACCGGGGTGTGTTGTTTATCGAGCCGGGGACCATGGTGTACCAGGGTATGGTAGTAGGACAGCACAACCGTCCAGGTGATATTGAAGTTAATGTATGTAAAAAGAAACATGTGACAAATATAAGGGCTGCCGGTGCCGATGAAGCGCTGAGGCTGGTCCCGCCGAAGAAATTGACTTTAGAACAGGCGTTGGAATTTATCGATGATGACGAATTAGTAGAGATAACGCCCAGTACCATTCGTATAAGAAAAAAGATACTGGATCCAAATAAAAGAGCCAAAGCAATTAATAAGAAAAATAAAGGCTAAGGCAGATGTACATCTGCCTTATATATTTTTGACTGATTTTACATACTTCCCCTGGGGGTGAAGGTTGCGCAGTCGGTTTCTTCGCTGTTGCTGGCATTTCTTGGCTGTACTTCTATTTCATTGGCAACACAATGATCCCCGCTTTCATAGTACTGACAGGTATTCACCACGCATTTCACCCTGGATATGGGGTTGTTTGTCCTGCTTACCCTACCGGACATAAAATTACCTCCTTTCCTTTTCTTACATTAGTTTTTGAAAGGGAATTAAATAATATTCATAAAGTAAATTTGGAATGTTATGCCGGACGGGCTAACCAACACTTTTGCTTGAGCTATAGTAGGTTGCTTAATCTGAATGCTTCCTTTTCAGGTATATGGGATATATACAGTCGCAATGCCGCTATCTCCGCCATGGCGGAGGGTTTTTCCCGCATTTTTATAAACCGGTCTACCTTGACAACGGTAACATCGATATCATCGATTTCCTTATGATTATGGATAATTTCCCATTTTTTCCTAACCCGGGTCCAGGATGCCTTTAATTCTTCCATGTGCTGCCTTCCCAAGGTCCATTCTCCTTTTTCTATGCAATCTTCGACGGTGTCCAGCTTTCCAAGCAGTTGCTCTGCGGTTTTTTTCATTTGTATTTGTACAAAAATAGACATGGCGAAAAAGGCCAGTATGATGACAAGCATTATTGCGACTATTCTCATTTCTACTCTCCCGTATCATTCCTTTAAGGATTTTTGTTGACAATACAATTGACCCGATGTGTCAATGCTGGCGAACAATACCTTTTTGGTGTCTTTGATACCACATTTTTGCAGTTCCTCTTTTAGCCAATTAACCGAGAGATTAATTTTTTTCAAGTTGGAATGGATAACCTTTCCGTCTATAATGAGTGTGGTAGGCAGTCCCTCGTATTGGGTCTCGATATTGAGATCCTGGGGGGTAACCGTCCTCTTTTGGGATTTCGGTATAACGCTCAGTTGGCCGCTTGTTTCCAGTATGGCAAATTCCACATCGGCGATATTGGGCATGTTTGCCGCCCGCAGTTGTTCCAACAGATCGTTTATGTTGTATCTTTCCTTTCTCAGCTGCTGTTCCACGATTCTACCGTTTTCTATCAATACGCTGGGGGTGCCGCATATTATTTTCCTGGCCCTTACGCTTTTAAGGGAAATAAAGGATAGCATAACCTGGGCAAATAATAGGGTTATTATGGATATGATTCCGTTTATCAAAGGCACGGCCGTATCTTGCATGGGCACCGAGGCCAATTCGGCAATCATTATTGCTACTACCAGTTCGAAGGGCTGAAGTTCGCCTATCTGCCTTTTTCCCATGATTCTCATTACTATGACCACAAGTAAATACAGTACCAGCGCTCTGACGAATACAAGCATAAACCTTTTACTCCTTTAATTTTGTTGGTATTTAAAATTCTAACCACCGGACATTTATTTTATTCCTCCATGCACCGTCGGCATATTCATCCCTACATAAAAATATTTAAGGTAACTTTTTACTGAAATAAACAATATTATAAGATAGGGGTGATGTTATGATTTATTACAGCAGATTTTTGAGGATAATGGATCCCTTTTTATCAGGACCGGATGTTTTAAACGTACAGCAAAAGCTGGCAGAGCTGGGTTATTATGATGGCCCTACCGATTCGATATATGATTGTGAGGTTGTGGATGCCGTAACCCGTTTCCAGCAGGAAAACCAGTTAACGGCGGACGGTGTGGTAGGTCCGGATACATGGAACGCCATAGGCTTAAGCCGGGAAGCACAGGAGGTTACTACCGCACCCTATTCAATAACCGTTGATATTGAAAAAAAAGAAATGGCGGTATATGAAAACCAGCAGGGGGTAGCCACGTACCCGGTGGCGGTAGGCAAGCCCACAACGCCCACGCCATTGGGTGACTGGAAGATAATACAAAAAACCCTTAATCCGGGAGGACCCTTTGGCGCGCGGTGGATGAGACTAAACATAGAATGGGGTGGGTTAGGTTTGGAACATAAATATAAATATTAATGCGGAGCCTTAAATTTATAGTATATCGTCAGGGTTTTGTCCTCAAAAACATCTATCCTTTTTATTAATCTTTCAAGGTTTCTTTTGGTGAATATGTAGGATTTGTCTAAAAGTTTTTTGATCATGTCCCGGGCGGTATTAATGCCGGCTTTTGGTTTTTTGCTCAATCTAAGCTGCTCGTTTAAATGATCGTATCTGTTTTTTAGTACTTCCCTTTCTTCCTTCAAGGGCAAATAAAGGTCGACGAACTGCCGGTGGTTTATTAGGTTATTTATCTTGTCCCGGTAGAGGTAGGTCAAAGCCTTTTCCAGCTTTTCCAGCTTTGTTTTTATGTGTTTAACTTCCGCAGCAAGGGACTGTTCGCTGTAGTTTTTTTCAGCCGCTTTTGTCAGGGCATCCAAGCATTTTAAGTCCATATGGTGTTCTATCAATGAATAAAAATCCTCTAATATCAGGCCTTCCAATTCCGACAGCAAAATGGAATGACGGCTGCAGTAACCCTTGCCGTATCTTTTGTAACCCGAACATATACAATACTCTTTGTTAGCTGATGTGGTGGCAAAGGTCATGGGAGACTTACAATCCCCGCAGAAAACAAACCCCGATAACGGTCTTGGTTTTTTTATAGAGCCGGTTTGACGGCTGCCCCTTCTCTTTAGCATTTGTTGTACAAGGTCAAACACCTGCTGGTCGATAATGGCATCATGGGTATTATAAACGGTGGTCCATTGCCGGCGGGGCAGGGTAATGCTCTTTTTTGATTTATAGTGCACCTTTTTATGTTTGCCCTGGGTTAGGTGCCCGGCGTAGGTTGGATTGGAAAGTATATTTTTGATTGTAACGCCGTTCCATAGATGATACTTATTTTTACCGTTAACGTAATTGGTATTCTTTGATTTGTAAACGGAAGGACTCATTATTCCTTGGCTGTTTAATATATCGGCTATGGCGCTAAAACCCAGGCCTTTAAGATACATGTTATATATCCTGACCACTGTTTTTGCCGCTTCTTCGTCAATGACCAGCTTATTGCGGTTATTTTTATCCTTCATATAACCATAGGGTGCATGGGCACCGATGAACTTTCCGGATTTTCTCTTATGATCTAGTACCGTTCGCACCTTTTTTGATATGTCACAGGCGTACATTTCATCAAGGGCGGTTTTGAAAACAAAAAAATCGTTGGTGGGGTTATAAGGGTCTCCCGTGTCCAAACCGTCATTGACGGCAATGTATCTGACATTATGTTCGGGGAAATAACGCTGGAAATACCTGCTGGTTTCGGTAATATCCCGACCCAACCTCGACAGGTCCTTGGTAACTACCATATTTATTTTTCCACTTTCTATATCATCAATCAAGCGCTTAAAACCCGGTCTGTCAAAAGTAGTGCCGGATACGCCGTCATCCGTATATACGCCTGCTACAACGGCGCCCATGGCGGTAACATGGGCGGTTAGCAGGGCGATTTGGTTTTCTATGCTGCTGGATTGTTCACTGTTCTCCTCGTCCTCCCTGGACAGCCTGGCGTAAATACCTGCCTTATAAACCTTATTCATGTGACAACTTCCTTAATCCGGGTTGGGATTTATTTCTCCCTTAATCCGGAAAAGGATGATATCCGCTATCACTTTTTCCAACCTCCGGGTGCCTACGAATATCCTTTTAACACTGTATTTTGCTCTCATCAACTTTCCCCCTGGTGACCTTTTTAATAAAATATATGCCTTATGGGTTGTACGTTAAAACAAAAAAGGACTATACCGATCGGTACAGTCCTTTTATTTTGGAATGGATTATGCCAGGGCCTTTTTAAATTCAGATACCAGCAAGGGTATGATTTGATGAAGATCGCCGACTATCCCATAGGTTGCAGCTTTGAAGATGGGTGCATCCGGGTTTTTATTTATGGCGATTATTATATCCGACGAAGACATGCCGGCCAGGTGTTGAATGGCTCCTGAAATACCGCAGGCTATATATATTTTCGGCGATACCGTTTTTCCCGTCTGACCCACCTGATGGCTGTAGGATATCCAGCCGGCATCCACGGCCGCCCGGGAAGCACCCACGGCGCCGCCCAGCACCTTTGCCAGCTCTTCTATTAGCTTGAAGTGCTTGGGATCCCCCAGCCCCCGGCCGCCGGATACGATGATGTCGGCTTCGGTCAGGTTAACACCTTCCTTTGCTTCCTTTACCGTTTCTATTACCTTGGTCATCAGGCTATCCTCGACGGTGATTTTAGGGCATATAATTTTACCTTGCCTGTTACTGTCTTTATCCAAGGGTTTCATCACTTTGGGCCGGACGGTGGCCATTTGAGGTCTGTGGTCGGGACAGATAATAGTAGCCATAAGATTGCCGCTAAAGGCCGGCCGTGTCTGCATCAATATATTGTCTTTTGGATGTATTTCCAGCGCGGTACAATCGGCGGTTAGACCGGTATTAAGCCGAGAGGATACCCTGGGTGCCAAGGAACGCCCGTAGGTTGTTGCGCCCATTAGTACAATATTAGGCTTGTATTCATTAATCAAATCCGTAAAAACATTTGTATAAATTTCATCGTTATAATTTCTAAGCTTAGGGTTGTCCACCAAGTATACGACATCGGCGCCGTATTCTATCAATGTGTTGGCCTGACTGTCAACGCCGTCCCCTAGAAGTACGGCGCACAGGGATTGGCCCAGGTCCTGGGCGAGTTTTTTGGCCGCGCCCAAAAGTTCAAAGGTTACGCTTGCAATTTTACCTTCTCTTTGCTCGGCAAACACCCAAACATCTTTATACTCATTGATATCTATTTCATTTTCCAAACCCTTATCGGTGGTTATTTCTATGGCACCGAATTTGCAAGAATCCACGCACGCGCCGCATAGGTTACAGTTTTCTAAGATTTGGGCTTTTTTATTCTCTATCTTTATACAGCCGTAGGGACAAGCCGAAAGGCATAACCCACATCCTGTACATTTTTCGGTCAAAATTCTAATATTGCTCATTTTTACCTCCACATGTATATTAGCTGGTTTTTTTGAAATATAGCTTACAGAGTTTTTGTACTAGGTATGCTGCCTGTTCTTCGGGACTGCCTTGGACCATTTCGCCGTCTATTTTCATGTCCGGTACAAAGGTACGTACAACCTTTGTGGGCGATCCGTTAAGTCCGGTAAGCCTCTTGTCGGCGTTTATATCTTCGGCCGTCCAGATGGGGATGTGGGCCTTTTTTGCCCTTAGTTTGTTTTTTATGGAAGGCAGCCTTGGTTCGTTTATTTCCTTTACCACCGTCAATAGGGCGGGTAGGGTTGTTTCTATAACCTCATAACCGTCCTCGGTCATTCTTTGGGCCCTAATTTTTCTGTCTTCTATTTTTTCTATTCTTTTCACATAGGTTATATGGGGTATACCCAGTTTTTCGGCGAGGCTGGGCCCGACCTGGGCGGTATCGCCGTCTGTAGCCTGTTTTCCGCATAGTATGATGTCGTACTTTCCAAGTTTTTTAATGCCCATGGATAGGGTATAGGCAGTGGCCAGGGTATCCGCCCCTGCAAAGGCCTTATCGCTCAGTAAAACGGCATCGTCAACGCCCAGTTCCAAGGTTTCCCTCAGCAGATCCACCACGCTGGGGATACCCATGCTGATGGCCGTAACCTTGCCGCCTAATTTTTCCTTTATCCTAATGCCTTCTTCCACGGCGTACATATCAAAGGGATTGATTATGGATTCGATGCCCTCACGAATAATGGTGTTGGTTTGTTTGTTTATTTTTACCTCGTTGGTAGCAGGAACCTGCTTTATACATACTATTACGTTCAATATTGTCACTCCTGTCCAAATGGGTATTTATTTACTTCTGGATGCAGCCTTTATAAGCTCCAGTGCGATTATATTTCTCTGGATTTGATTGGTTCCCTCATAGATTTGGGTAATTTTGGCGTCCCTCATCATCTTTTCAACGGGATATTCCTTCATATATCCGTAACCCCCGAAGATTTGCACGGCATCGGTGGTAACCTTCATTGCAACATCGGAGGCAAAGACCTTGCACATGGCAGATTCTTTGGAGAAGTTCTTAGCCCCCGCATCAATGGTTCTGCAGGTGGCGTAAACCAATGCCCGGGCAGCCTCGATTTGTATGGCCATGTCGGCCAGCATATGCTGGATGGCTTGGAATGAAGATATGGGTTGTCCGAACTGATGTCTTTCCCTGCTGTATTTAACGGCTTTATCAAAGGCGCCTTGGGCTATGCCCACAGCCTGGGCTGCAACCCCCGGCCTGGTCCTGTCCAGGGTTTTCATAGCCACGATAAAGCCCATACCTTCCCGACCCAACAGGTTTTCCTTGGGTATTTTACAATCTTCGAAAATCAGTTCTCTGGTTGCCGAGGCCCGTATGCCCATTTTTTCTTCCTTTTTACCGAATGAAAAGCCTGGGGTATCCTTTTCCACAATAAAGGCGGAAAAACCCCTGGAACCCTTGGTTTTATCGGTTGCGGCTATTACCGTATAAATATCCGCTTCGCCGCCGTTGGTAATCCACTGTTTGGTGCCGTTTAGTATGTAATAATCTCCGTCCTTGGTGGCGGTGGTCTGTATACCGGCGGCGTCACTGCCAGCATCGGCTTCGGTCAAACCAAAGGCGGCCAGTTTTTTGCCGGAGGCGATATCAGGTAGGTATTTTTCCTTTTGTTGTTCATTACCGAAGAGTATTACCGGGTATATGCCCAAACCGGTTCCGGCGAAGGCCAAGGCTATTCCCCCGCAGGCTCTGCTGAGTTCTTCCACCACCAGCGCCATTTCAAAGATTCCGCCCCCCAGTCCGCCATATTCTTCCGGAATATACACACCGCACAAATCCGACTGGGCAAGTATGTTAACTATATCTCTGGGGAATATCCCTTTTTCATCATATTCAAGTGCCACGGGGGCAATTTTTTCGTCGGCAATCCTTTTGGCCAGGTCCTTAATCATTTCCTGTTCTTCCGTTAAAAAGTACTCCATAAAATTTCATCTCCTATTTAAAGATTTTATTCATCCTTAATGTAGGGCAAAAGCATTGGTGTTAAACTAATAAAAGGCAATGTTTAACACAAGATTATATTACCTACTACTAATCATTACTAATAAGTATATTATAAAGAGTAGGGTAATGCAATATTTTTTCCAAATTAATGACCATAATTTAAATGCTTCTGTAACAGGCGGCAGACGCAGCAGCTTGGACAACCTAAATTGTACCATATTAAACACAGGGTGGGGTGGATATGGTATACACGGCACCGATGCCCCCGAGGGCATAGGCACCGCTGCCAGTAACGGATGTATAAGGATGCTTAACGAAGATGTTATCGAGTTGTATGATATGGTGCCCTTGGGTACCAAGGTAAAAATAGTGGGTGATGTATTCACCGGTCGTATCTTGTACGTTGGGGTACCCGACGGCGATGACGTGCAGGAAGTGCAGGCCATTTTAAGGATGGCGGGGTATTATGACGGTGAAATTACCGGGACCTATGACGAGCTTACCAGGAGTGCGGTACAAAGGTTTCAGCAGGACTACGGCATATCGCCGGACGGTATAGTGGGACCCATTACTTATGAAAATTTAAGGAAGGTGAACGATACCCTGCTGGATTCAAGAGATCCTTAAAAAACAGCCATTAGTTGCAAAACTTATTGTCCGCCATAATTAATAATAACTGTTTTTAGTAATAACTTATGCCAAAAGAATAGAATTTTTGCCGCGGCTATATTATAATGATGCCATACCTTATTCCTCAGCCGAAGTCAGGTAAAAGTCTGATTGCAGGGAAAGCTGCGTATTCCGGTTATAGGCAAGACCCTGCACAAGGCGGAAGACGGGAAGTGTGCTGAGTCTTAGCCCTTTCCTCAATTTAAGGTCACGCATTAAATAAGGACAAGTATTAAAGTTTTAAGACTTTATAATCCGGAGGTAAAGGATGGAAAAGAGAATTGGTGTAATTGCAATAGTTGTCGAAGACCGTGAAAAGGCGGGCGATAAACTGAACTCTTACTTGAGTCAGTTTGGTGATATAATTATCGGGAGAATGGGGATACCCTACAGAGAAAAGAACATATCGGTAATTGCTCTTATAGTGGACGGTACAACCGACGAAATAGGTGCCTTAACAGGTAAGCTGGGCAACCTAAGGGGAGTAAAGGTAAAGACCGCCTTTACTTCCAAATAAAGATGAAATGGGGATAGCTTTATGAAGGGTACGAGGTATATTACAAGGACGGGCCTGCTGCTCGCCCTTGCGGTATTGTTTCAAACGTTGTTCAGGGCTATTTTACCTGAACCCACGGTAAACGTGTTTATAGTAGGTACTCTGGTTAATGCAGTACTGCTTACTGCAACGGCTTCGGTGGATATACCGGGCGGGGTGGTTGTGGGTATACTGACGCCTGTTATTGTACTGCTGCAGGGGCATGTAGCTTTGATTTGGATGGTACCCATAATCGCTGCCGGGAATTGTATATTGGTAATAATATATGGTTTGTTGGCAGGGAAAAATAGGTACCTGGCCTTTATAACGGGATCCGTAATCAAATTTGTGTTTTTGTATTTTGGCATAAGACTTTCCTTTAGATTAATAATGGGAATACCGGTACCTTTCCCGGCATCGTTTTTGTACAGCTGGCCCCAGTTGGTGACCGCTGTTTTGGGTGGAATTGTGGCAATGGGCGTTATAAGGGCTGCGGGTAAATTCTTAATAGTCAATAAAAAAGAGGTTTGAACCTCTTTTTTATTGACCGTTTAGCTTTTTAAGGGATATCAAACCTTTTCCCTGGACATACTCACTTTTGTTAAGATTTATGGTTGATTTTTTCAATAGTTTTTTAATATCGTTGGGGGTCAGTGAAGGATATTTTTCAAGTATCAGGGCTATGCATCCAGAGACTATGGGCGTTGAAACCGATGTTCCGGACATTGTTCTATAGGGTTTTGGCATATTAGCCCCATCGGGACCGTTTTTGTCGCCGCCGTACTTTTTATCGGTGGCGGTGGATACGATGTTTACTCCGGGAGCTACCAGATCGGGTTTTTTACCGCAACAGCCCACCGGTCCCCTGCTGGAGAAGTCTGCAATGGAGTCATCGAAGGGTTCTATCGTTCTCATATCATCGGAAGCGCCAACGGTGATTATTTTAGGGCTGATACCCGGGGATGCAATTGTACTTCTTTTGGGACCGGAATTTCCGGCAGCGGCCACTACCACCAAGTTATTGTCCCACAGGGCGTTAACTCCCCTTATCAAAGGGTCCATTGTCGCTGCCTTGTTCGGTTTGGATCCAAGGGATAATGATACTATTCGTATATTGTATTTGTCCTTGTTATCGAGTACCCATTGCATACCCGCCAGAATATCCGATGCGTTGCCGCTGCCGTTGCTGTCCAGGACTTTAATTCCGATTATCTTAGCCTCCGGAGCGATACCGTTATATTTACCCTTGGACATGGTGCCATTTCCTGCCACCGTACCCGCCACATGGGTACCGTGGCCGTTATCGTCGTAAGGAAATTTTTTGTTATTGACAAAATCCTTAAAGTATATAATTCTGTTTTTGGGTTTGGTTAGGTCAGGGTGGGGGTATACTCCCGTATCCAGTATGGCAACCACCACATTACTGCCGGTATACTTATTATTCCCGAAATTGTGGGCTCCCACCGTCTTTCGCGCTATATCCATAAAAGAAGATATCTTACTATCTTCACAAATATATTCAACTTCTTTGATATTAGCCATGGGCATTAAACAATTACACCGCAGCTCTACCGCATATCCGTTTATTATGGGCAACCTGTATTTCAGCTTGCCCTTGTGTTCTTTTATGAATTGTTCGATGCTGCTTCCGTTAAGGCTTTTGGATAGTATGATAACCGGCACGCTTTCGTCAGACATGGTAGAAATCTTGTCTTTTAAGGCTGTATCGACCTTCCAATGATTACCGTAGTTCTTAACAGCAGAAAGCAGTGCCAGCAGCAAAAAGGCGTTTATATTTAACATTATTTCACCCCTATTCGTTTTCTTATACCATCATATGAACAGGGGCGAAATAATGTTAAAGGCTGATAAAAATTTAATCCTTCAATGCAGATAAAATCCTGTCTATTTTGGCTAACTTTTCTTCATCAAAGAACTGCCTTAATTGGGCCATGATTTCCTCTTGATGTTCCGGAGACAAGTGGGTCAAGAAATGGTATGCACCGCTTGTATCCTGTTTGATGCTCTTTAGCTGGTTAATCAATTCTTCTTCACTTTTGCTTGATAATGACTTTGCAATTGCGTAAAGTTTGTCGATATCCTCCTTGGTTAAGCAATCGAGAAAGTCCATATCTGCCATGGTGGGATATCCTCCTTATTGATGATATATTTATTGTGGACTTTTGAGCATTTGGTCTAAATAAGTTCTTTATATATTATGAAGTAGATGCTGCTTTTAGTACATTGTAAAACTTGTAAGATAGGTAAAAAAAAAGAGAATAATTTTATTCTCTTTTTTGCAAATAATTCTTTAAGGGAGTGGTATCCAATTTATCGTATTTTGACAGAAAGGGCATGAGTTTGTTTACTATTTGCCTTACACCGTCCTTGGAATCGGATTCTATGTTCAGTGGCAATAGCGGATCATGGAGGGACATGCGCAGTAGAAACCATCCATTTCCGTTATTTTCATCAAAGGACACCCTAATGCCTTCGTAGTTATCCGGTGCCACGTGCCAGGTATCATTATCTTGGGCATAGCGCGTTAAGTCGGATATTATATTTGTCCCGTATTCTTTGAAGTCATCGGTTAAAAGGTTAAGCCTAAATTCCTCGCTTTCCACCGGTTCCGCCAGACCGGCCAGCAAGCTGTCGATGGTTTTATTTTCCTGTAGTTTTAGCTTAGCCATTTTGATTAGTATTTTGGCTATTAAATATGCACCGTCATCTAGGAAATAATTTTCTTTGAGGGCGCCGTGGCCCGAAGTTTCTATGGCAAGGTTGCATACTTTGCCCTCTTTATTCAGCCTAATTGCTTCATTGATTACATTTTTATAGCCCCGCTTAAAGCGGTGATGATAACCGCCCAGTTTGTCTTCTATGAATGTTTTCAGCCCGGTGGAAGTAACGGAGTCGGTAACTATTATTGAACCGGGGGCCTCTTCCAACACGATGGTCGCCATCAAAGCAATCAAACGGTTTTTATTAATTTCCCTACCGTTTTTGTCAACCGCACCGGCACGATCCACGTCTGCATCGAAAATAATCCCCAGATCGGCATTGTTTTTCAACACGGCTTCCTTTATACTGTTTATTGCTTGCTTGTCTTCGGGATTGGGAATGTGATTGGGGAATGCGCCGTCGGGTTCTAAAAATTGACTGCCTGTAATATCGGCACCCAAGGGTTCCAAAACCTTATGGGCAAAGAAACCTCCCGCCCCGTTGCCCGCATCGACAATTATCTTAAAGCCTTTTAAAGGTTGCTGCCTGTTTTGGGGATGACCCACCCCTTCCCTGATTTTTTCCACCAGTATATTGGCGTATACCGACATAAAATCTATGGATGTTACCTTGCCTTGAGATTTGCCTTGGGGGAAGTCTCCCGTCTGGGCCATGTATAGAATATCGGTTATATCCTGCTTTTCCAGACCGCCTTTATTGGTGAAAAATTTCAGGCCGTTGCGGTTGTATGGAAGGTGGCTGGCGGTAATCATTATTGCACCGTCATAGCTATAACCGGGGGTAACGGTTGTCATGAACATTGCCGGGGTAGAAGCCATGCCGCAGTCGAATACATGAGCCCCCATATGGGTTAAACCCTTTATAACGGCTTTTTTCAGTTGCGGGGCCGATATGCGGGAATCATGCCCGACGGACACCGTCAGGTCGTTTACCGCTTTTTGTTTCTTTTCCGACAGCCAAAGGGCAAAAGACCGGGCTATGGCATTTACCACATCATCGGTTAAGTTTACGGTTTCACCCTCCACGCCGGGAACAGCAATGCCCCTTATATCGCTTCCGTTTTGAAGCTTCTTCCATTCGCTTTTTAACAAGACACATCACCTTTTTTCATATTTTTCTTGATTTTATTATATAACATATAAATTTTTTCTCCAATATAAATTTTCAACCCTTTGATAAGCAAAAGAACGTTGATGTAGCGGTATTTTCTTTGTAGACATTAATACATGTAACAATTATTGCATAAACTGCGTAATATAACAATAGGTTATAGTCGTAGCGCAGTGAGGATCTAAATTTTTTTTTCGATCATTAACAATATTATACGGAGGCTTGTATCATCAATGATGAGATTAAAACTGGATAGGTATCTGTTGGACAAAATTAACAAATGTAGGGATGTAAGGATTTCCGTAATCATGTACATCAACGGAAAGATAGACAACCAGTTAAAAAGAACCATAGCCAAACTTTCGGGGCAGATTAAATATGATTTGCCTTTGATCGATGCCATCACAGTGGATATTCCCTGTGGCAGTTTGGAAACCATAGTAAAATTACCCCAAGTAAGGTATATACAGCAGGATACCGTTGTTAACGCCCAAGTAAAGTAGATTTTAGGAGGGTTTTTATGGAAGAGCGTTTTTTAGACAATGACCAAAAACTTACCGCTATTTTGGCAACCAATATAAAGAATAATACTTTATTCAATGATGGGACTGATACATACCACAGTACCAATCGTGGTTTTTCCAAAGCCCAGCATAATTTATTGATTGCCACAGCCATTGTATTTTTTATATTTGTGCTATTGGATAATAGAAAACGGCTGCCTATGTCAAAAGACAAAAAAGAAAGCCCCCTTCCTTTGGATAAGCAGCCTTTGGATATTCCAAGTCATAAAAATTCTAAGTCAGAAACCGGACGGCTGATATTGATTAAAGAAAAGAAAGAACTTAAGGATTTGCTTTCTTCATTAAGGGCACATTTTAATCCAAGGGAACAAAATATTATAGACCTGTTTATTAAAGTTTTCGAGTTAGATGATAGTATAAAGACTATCAAGGAATATCGACATAAAGGAAGCAAAGATACATTAAAGGGCTTTGCATATACAAGGGATCAGGGCGTCGGTGTTTTAAAGGCGCTGCAGCCTTACTTAGTACCCAAAGCGAAGTCCATGGCACAAAAAACCTTGAAACTGATGGAGGTAATGGATAATTTCAACAACTATACCAAAAGGATAAGTGCCATGGAAGATGATGAAGTTTCCTTTGCTGAGAAGGTCAGGGAAATGGTAAGGGTCTTCAAACCCATATTAAGTGAAAAACTTATAAAGAATATGGATAAAATGGTAAAAATGATTGCTTTAATGGAGATGATGAATGAACGGGAACTTAAAAACGGCATTGAAAAGGAACAAAAGGATAAAGATTTGAAACCGGATAAGACGACGCATAAAAACGACGATAAGACAACACTCACAAACAATACAACAACGGATGACCCACCGCCTGTAGAACAAACGGATGATCCACCGTCTGCAGGGGAAAAGGCGGAAGAAGGGGTAAAAGACAAAGACAAGGACGAAGCTTTGACCAAACAATTAGAAGGTGACGCCGTCGACGACGGTACGGTCCAAAAAGATGACGGTGCGGCCCAACATAATGACGACACTTCTCAGGACAATGGCCAGTCCTCCGGACAAAAAAATGATATCGATCAAAACAAGGGGGGCATTGACGGCCAAGAAAATACCGCCGATCAACGGAGCTGTTCAGATAAGAACAAGAATACCGGCGATGACAATATGCTGGACGGTGTTAGAAAACTATTAAATGACGAAAGCCAGAGGGAAAAGCTAAACAAGTTAATGGAGATAGCAAAATACATGGCCAAAGGCGGTGAATAGGGAAGGGGATGCATCATTCTGCATCCCCTTTTTATATTTGCACTTCAATAGCGTTTATAGTGCAAAACTAAAATATCTTATATATGAAGTATGGCGCCTACATTATTAAAAATATTGATTTAGCCATTGTTATTGGTTTTCTTAAAGACATCTATTATCAAATATATAAGTTTAATGATGAGTTTTACCAAATATTCAATAGGATGGATTTCTGTTTCTTTGTCTGATTTCTTTTCATCTTCTGACCTTTCTTCATCTTCAGACTCCTTTTCATCCTCCGGCGTATCAGGTGGTGTTATGAAATTTTCAAATTCCATCAAAAGGGTACCCGTGGCTGCGTGTTGTAATACTATTTTGCCCGAAAAGTTGGATATTGCATAATTTTTGGCTTTCAGCAGCCCTGTTAGCGTAATTTTTTGTTGACCGTCTACAATAACGCGTATTATTTCTTCTTCATAATTCATTTCATCCGTTAATTTAATAGTCTTGTTGGTCGTGGTGTTTTGCAATATAATATCCGCCGGGTAGAAGTTGGTGAGGGCGTAAACCTTTGCCTTATCAAGGCCGGTTAGGGCAATTCTTTGGGTTCCGTCCACTATTATTCTCCAAACATCCCCTTCGGGAGCATCAGGCTGGCCTATGGGTATATCAAAATATCTGAGTACGGCATTGCTCAGATGTTTTGCATAAAGGTTCCGGGTACTGGGATTTATAAGCATTTGACAGTCCTGGGGGTTTGTGTGAAAACCCAATTCCACCAGTACACTGGTGGGCTGTATTTCCCTTATTACAAAATAATAATCATAATTCCCCTGGGTACTTCTACGGGTTTTAATGCCTCTATCAGGTATATTTAGTCCGGCGGTTATTTCCTGCTGAATAAGAGTTGCCAGTTTGTGCCCCAGTTTGCCCTTGGGGGAATGTATGGAATGATATGTCTCACAACCCCGGATACCGGAATCGGATGCTGCATTGGTGTGGATGGATATGACTATCGTCCTGCCCAAATTCTTTTTATAATTGTTTATCATATCAAGCCCTTTGCTGCAAGGATACGGTGACGTCCCTATCCCGGGTGAGCTTTACCTCTATGTCCTTATAGCCGCTTAGGTAATTCCTTGTCTTAAGGGCTATATCCAGCACCGCGTCGGCCTCCTTATACCTTTTTCCATTGACGGAACATACCCCGTAGTTTTGGCTACTGCCGCCATGGCCGGGATCAAGCCATACCGTATATTTGGCCATAAGCATACCTCCTAAAATTGATTTTATTATATAGATGCAAACCCGTTATTGAATATATAAATATAGAACTGGACAGGCATAAACCTAAAGGGCTGTTTCCTCTTCTACAAATGTTTTGATATTATATGCTTTAGGGTATGGACTGCATAATCAATGTCGTATTTGGTATTGAAATAACCCATGCTAAATCTGACGGTGCCCTGTTTTAGGGTCCCGATGGTGTTATGGGCGAGGGGGGCACAGTGGAGTCCGGTTCTTACCGCGATGCCGTGTTCCGTTAAAAGATCCCCTATTAAACGGGAATCCACATCCTTATAATTAAAGGACACAACGCCTACCCTGTTTCTGACATTACCGCAGTAAACCTTTATTCCTCTTATTCGTTGAAGTTTTGAGATTAATATATCAGTCAATTTTTTTTCATGGTTATATATGTTTTGAACTTTTTTATTCAGGATAAATTTAAGGGCACCATATAGTCCCCCTATACCCGGAAGATTTAATGTACCGCTTTCATATCTGTCGGGTGTTTCCATGGGCTGGTTAAGATTGGCGGAATTGCTGCCCGTACCGCCCGTTATAATGGGATTTAAATTGATGCCATGCTCCACATACAGCCCGCCAATGCCCTGAGGTCCCATGAGACCTTTATGTCCGGGGAAAGCCAATAGCTTTATATTGGATTTTTTTGTATCAATCGGTATTACACCGGCTGTCTGTGAAGCGTCCACCAGAAAGGGGATGTTGTACTGACGGGCTATCATGCCTATTTCATCTATTGGCATAATGGTACCAGTTACATTGGATGCATGGGTACTGACAATTAGCCTGGTTTCCGGTGTAATGGCTTTTCTTATTTCATTTAAATCTATTTGTCCGGTTGTGCTGCAATTAATAAAGGTTATTTTAAGTCCTATGTCATTTTTTAGCTGTATCAAGGGACGGGCAACGGCGTTATGTTCCATTGAGGTTGTAATTACGTGATCACCGGGTTTGACCATACCTTTTATCGCAAAATTAATACCATAGGTGGCATTCATTGTAAATATAATGTCCAATGGGTTTTCTATATTAAACAGTTTTGCCAAACATTCCCGGGTGGAGTAAACTATTTTTTCTGCATCCAGCGCCGATTTATACGTTCCCCGCCCAGGATTACCGCCGCACATTTTCAAGCATTTTTCCATATATTTATGCACTTCTTTGGGTTTAGGCCAAGATGTGGCGGCATTATCCAGATATATCATTATATCCCTCCTTATAGCTCCTAGTTTTAATATATGTTTTTTGTTAAAGATTGACATTTTAATTGACAGAACTTTTAGAAGGGTTTACACATATATTAATTTAAGGATTTGTGGGGAGAGGTAAGCATGTATGAATATGGTTTGATAGTCTTTACATCCAGACAACATGCGATGAGTTTTTATAACCAATCGAAAATAAGAAGCAGATTGACCGTTATGTCAACACCCATGGAAATATCCCATGGATGTAGCTTGTCTATAAAATTTCCCTTATTATACACAGGTATTGTAAAAAGGGAATTGTATACAAAAAGGTATTTATCCGTACAGGGGGTGTACCACGTTCAAAGTGATGGATGCAACAACACCTATACCTTAATGACTCTTTAACAGTTTTATAATCCTTTTTAACAAAGTTTTTTCCTTTAATATTGAAATTTCATGCTGTAATGTATCTACAATATGCTGCCAGGCCCTGATTTTTCCATCCGTTTTTTCCATTTCGTCTGATATTTTTTGTAATTGCTGTGTTATGGCAAACTGCCTTTTATTAAGAAAGTTTATTCTATCCTTTATATATTGTAAAAGTTCTTGGGTGGTGTAGTTATCAATATCCACCAAGTTTTCATTGTTTTCCCATGTCATTATTTGACTTTGATAATCCATATCCGCCCAATCGTCCTTCATAAAAGCAATGGGTTTTTGGATACCTGCCCAATAATTGTTTTTGGCCGGATCTTTTTCTTGGCGTTGGGATTGGTCGTTAAACAACGGATTTAAATCACATAAACGATAGATATGTAACCTATCTTTGAGCATACCGAAAACCTTGATAAATTTATCATAGTATATGTTATGGGTGTCTACCAGGGAGGGATTAATGAGGTTGAAACAATATACGACCTTACCTGCCAGGGAGGGGGAGTACAGCTGTTGCCAGGTTTTACCCATGTTCTTTGATTCTTTTGTCCTTAAATTTTTACTTTCCTGCCACAATATATTTAAATTATTATTGACTTGGAACAATGATACATACGAACAGGGCAGGGGACGACTGTCCACAATACCGTTAAAGATTTCCTTGTCGGCAGAATTACCGAAAACCCTAAGGCATATGTTATGAACATCTGTTTTTGCTATCCATGCAATATTTGCATTGTTGTTATGATCGATGGCCATATCCCAATCGAAATGGTTATTCATCCTGTTTGTTACTTCAACGGGTGAACTCCAAAGGTTGAGGCGGTGGTTGTATTTAACGTAGTACAATTGATAGTTTCCCTGGATGCTGCCTGTGTTGTATGTAAGGTGCAGGTTATCATTGCCGTCTATTTTAACATTTATAATGGCCTGGCTTTTGACCGGTGAATCGGGTTGCGTGACTTTATTTATTCTCCATTGGGTGTTGTCCCAATATTGGTGTAGAATATTGTGGGTATTGTCCCGGTAGTTCTTTAAAAGAAAAATTAGGTGGATATGGTTTGATGCAATTATTAGGTTGGGACAGAAAATGGCATATTTGGACGGATCGAAGGTTGATAAGGGTTGAATGTCCCAGCCTTCCTTTTTCATACAACCCAAAAACAGTTGGCCTTTGTCGGTATAGAAGAATATATGGGGTATATTCTTACTGTCCACATCAACGGAAAAATCCGCTATTACGTACTCGGACATCCTTAAGGATGACTCCATTGTTCCGTCATGGTTATATCTTTGGCATGTTATCGTACAATTGTTTTCCTTGTATATATGCCATAATCCTTCCTGAGCACACAACAAAAACCCCTTTGGCTTAATAATACCCATAAGCATACCTGCCTTTCCTCAAATAGGGATTAGTACAATATATGCAGGTAAATTTTTTTCTTGCTATTTTACAATAATATGTAACAATTATTACTCCATGTAAGTATATTAATCATAGAAAAACATATTAAAGGAAATTTAGGGTAAAGGGGGGAGAAAAATGGCATTTGAGGACCAGGTTTCAAGCCAGCGTAAAGATCCATATGCTTTAAAGCCTGAATGTATAATAGCTGATAAGGTATATGATTCCTGTTTCCAAAGGGAGTGCGAGCCCTCGGTGGTTTTACCCCTGCCGGAAGACTGCAAGCAAGCGACATACTTGTCTACCAAGTTCAAGCCGGGGGTGATAGTGGATGGTACATTAAGAATTAAACCTCTCAAACATCAAAAGAAGGAAAACTTTGCAAGGGTATCCTTTACCCTCAAAGTCCCCTTTATTAGCAGAGTACGTAACGAAGCAACGGGATCCGTACAAGCTATTGCCGGGCATTTACAATTTGAAAAGAGCATGATAATGTATGTTCCTGATTCCAGAGATGAATTCACCTTCGAAATTATGGTAGAGACACTTTCGGAAGTACTGGAACATGAAATAATCGGTAAAAAATTGATACTTTCCATTGGGGTATTTATAGTCGTTAAGGTGGTTGGGAAAGTTCAGCTATTAGTCCAGACATTAGGCTTCTGCCCGCAGCCTAGGGAATGTGACGATGAAGCTCTGGAAGACGTATGTGATGAATTCTTAAAAAGACCGCTTCCACCTTTCTTCCCACCTCAGAAAAAAACACGTCCTTAGGCGGATAGTATAAAATGTTGGCCAATAATATGTAAAAGGCTGTTTTGAACAAAACAGCCTTTTACATATTCAACTCATTTTCCTATAAACATTTGGGTTACTATAATTCCTGAATTGGTAGATACAATACCTATGCCGATATGGGTGAAGCTGCTATTTAAAATATTTCTTCTATGTCCTTCCGAGTTCATTAGACTGGTATGGGCCCCCAGTACGCTGGAGTTTTTGGCGATATTTTCTCCCGCGGTCCTGTATTTAATACCAAAGGCATTCATCATTTCAAAGGGAGAACCGTATTTGGGTGAAGTGTGGGAGAAATAATTGTTTTCCTTCATATCATTGGATTTTATCCTGGCCACCCTCGAAAGCTCATAGTCTACAACCAAAGGCTTCAATCCCGCATTTGCTCGGGCCTGATTAACGTAGCCAAGCATCTCCTCTTCCATTTTATTCAGAGAATATGGGTTTTCCGGCTGCGGCTGTGGTTGGGGTTGCGGTTCCGGTTCTGGCTGGGGTTGAGGCTGCGGCTGAGGCTGCGGCTGAGGCTGAGGACTTTTGGGTATATTGAAGTATTGGTCCAGGTTAATCCTCAACCATTTAAAAGAATTAAAGGAAATTTTGGCAGTAACGGGCTTGATTGTATATCCCGCATTATTGCCGGAAATGGTGTATTTCCAAGAGTGGCTGGTAATTGTTTTTGCTTGAGCATTGCCCGGAATGCTGAAACAAAAAAGCAGTATGAGTAATGACACAAGTAACATTGAAGTGGTTTTCTTAAACATTTTAACACCCCTTGTCTACATAATATGTTACAATTATATTACGTATTTATTACAAAATCAAATAGATCCATTAAGGTTTACCAAGGTAAATAATGCAAATAAAAATGCATTTATTTACCTAGTTCCCATGATGGACCGGATTGTGCAGGTATGGGCCGGTCTATGTAAATGGAGTTTTCATTTTAATCATTATAAGGTATACATAAAAGAGAAGAGTAATAAGAGGCAAAGGGAGCAGGAAGATAAAGGTTTTTGGGGATGTCCTGAAGCATTGATGCCGGTAAATTTGAAGTTTTAGACGGATGTAAGGTTATAATTGCCACTTTGTTTGTCAGGGCACAAAAGGATAAGGGAGGTGTATTGTTAAATATTGTAAAGGTATAAAATTTAGCTAAAGATGTTTACATTATTTTATAACACAAGTATATTATTTATATGGCTTACGTATTAAGTGGGTTACTATAAAAAGGGCCGTGATAAAGGAGGACAATGTTGGATAAACATTTGGTAAAGGATATTTTAGATGCTTTGGACAAGCTGTATCCCAATCCCACAACCGCTTTAAGATACCGTACCCCTTTTCAATTGCTCATCGCTACCATATTATCCGCTCAGACTACCGACAAGCAGGTCAACAAAGTTACGGAAGTCTTATTTAAGGATTACGGAACGGTCCAAAAGATGCATGACATGTCTTTACAACAACTTCAGCAATATATTAAAGGTTGTGGACTGTATAAAACTAAGGCAAAAAACATTAAAAAAACCTGTGAAATGATAATTGAGAAATTCAACGGCAGGGTGCCCGATGATCTAGAACAATTGCAGAAATTACCGGGGGTGGGGAGAAAGACTGCCAACGTGGTATTGAGCAACGCCTTTGGTAAAGATGCCATTGCCGTCGACACCCATGTATTTAGGGTTGCCAATAGGATCGGTCTTGCCAACAGTAAAAGCGTGCTGGAAACCGAAAAGCAATTAATGAAAAATATACCTAAAGATAAATGGTCTAAGGCCCATCATTGGCTGATATATCATGGAAGAAACATCTGCAAAGCGCGCAACCCCTTATGCAATCAATGTCCTATAAAAGACATGTGTTCTTATTATAAAAATGAGTCGATTTCAACCCAGGAGTAATGCCATGCTCCTTGTTAGAATTGTACTTTTCCATCATATGTAATATAATAAAAACAAAGTTAAAAAAATAACATACCCGTAAGATTGGGAGGAAATATATTGAACATTTACGCATTAATCGGATCCAGCGGCACGGGCAAGAGCTACAGGGCGTCCATGGTCGCCAACGAAAGGAATATTGAATATATAATAGACGACGGGTTGCTAATTAAGGGTAACAAAATAATAGCCGGGGTTTCAGCCAAAAGGGAACCATCCAAGATATCGGCCATAAAAAGAGCCCTGTTCATGAACAACGCCCATGCAGCCCAGGTTAAACAGGCATTAAAACAGTACAAGCCCAATTCGTTGTTAATTCTCGGCACATCTGAACAAATGATCGAAAAAATAATAAAAAATCTGGACCTAAATCCCGATTATGAAAAAATATATATACAGGATGTAGCCACCGAAAGGGAAATAAGGCGAGCCAGAAGGATTAGAGATGAACAAGGGATGCACGTTATTCCCGTTCCCACTTTTGAAATCAAAAAAGAGTTTTCCGGGTATTTCATAGATGCTTTAAGAATATTTAGAAAGAAGAGTAAAAATGATCGTCTGCCGTTAAGCGAAAAGACGGTGGTCAGGCCGACCTACAGCTATTTAGGCAGGTATTACATATCGGATACGGCCATTATTTCCTTGGTATACTATATATGCAGCGGCAATAAATGGATTGGCAGGATTTTTAAAGTAAGTATTGAAAGCAAAAAACAAGGTATAGTAATAAAGGTAGACTTATCTGCTGTGTACGGCGTGGAAATACCCGCTGCAGTAAGACAATTGAAGGAGGATATTATAAGGAAAGTTGAACAATGCACCGGATTAAATGTGTTGTTTATAGATATCACCGTAAAAAGCATTGTCGTCGCCAATGGACATAAATAAAAAAGGGGGGTGCACCCGTGTTCAAAATAGTCAAAAAGGAAAAACTTGCTGAAAATTTGTACTGGATGGATATAGCGGCGCCGTTGGTAGCACAAAAGGCCATGCCCGGCCAATTTGTTATTTTGAGGGTCCATGACAGGGGAGAAAGGATTCCTTTGACTATTGCTGACTATGATAGAAAAAAAGGAATTGTTACAATAATTTTCCAGGCGGTGGGCAAGACAACCATATTATTGGCAACAAAGGAACAAGGCGGATTTATACAAGATTTTGTTGGGCCCTTGGGGACGGAATCTAAGCTCGACGGTTTTGAAAGGGTTTTATGTATTGGCGGCGGGGTGGGGATTGCACCTTTATATCCCCAGGTTAAGTATTTATTCCAAAAGGGAACCCATGTTGATGTAATATTAGGCGCCAAAAGTAAGGAATATATAATACTGGAAGAACAGATTAGAAAAGTGGCCCATGATGTTTATATTACTACCGATGACGGTTCCTATGGTCAAAAGGGTTTTGTTACGGATGCCGCAAAGGCATTACTTGATGCAGGGCATAAGTATGATCATGTTATAGCCATCGGTCCTTTAATCATGATGAAGATGGTATCCAAACTCACAAAGGAATACGGGATTTCTACGACGGTGAGTATGAACCCCATAATGATCGACGGTACCGGTATGTGCGGTGGGTGCAGGGTGACGGTGGGGGGCCAGGTCAAATATGCATGTGTTGACGGCCCGGACTTTGACGGTCATTTGGTGGATTTTGATGAGGCCATGAGAAGACAGTCAGTGTATAAGGATCACGAAAAAAGTGCTTTGGACAGTATTGAGCATAGGGGTGTATGCAGATGACGCACAAAAAGAAAAAAACCGCCATGCCGGAACAGCATCCCGGTAAAAGGAAAAATAACTTTGACGAGGTTGCCTTGGGTTATACAAAGGAACAGGCAATGGAAGAAGCTGAAAGATGTTTAAATTGCAAAAAACCGGCCTGTGTCAAGGGATGCCCTGTTAACGTGAGGATACCGGAGTTTATAGCCTTGATAAAAGAGGGCGATTTTATGGGTGCGGCAGAAGAAATATTGAAGACAAACAATCTTCCCGCCATTTGCGGAAGAGTGTGCCCCCAAGAAGATCAGTGTGAGAAGATGTGTATACTATCCAAAAAAGGCGACAGTGTTGCCATAGGCAGGTTGGAACGTTTTGCCGCCGATTATTATATGGCCAATAAACCCAAAAGCGGTAATCCCAAAAATCCGGTTAAACAAAAAGGCAATGCTCCCAAAGTGGCAGTGGTGGGCGGCGGGCCAGCCGGTCTTACGGCGGCGGCGGACTTGGCAAAATGCGGATATAAGGTTACCGTATTTGAGGCCCTTCACCGGATGGGCGGAGTGTTGGTATACGGCATACCCGAATTTAGGCTGCCTAAGCGTTTAGTTAAGCAAGAGATCGATGCGCTTAAGGACCTGGGTGTGGAATTTATGCCCAATGTGGTAATAGGAAAAACCATAACCATTGATGAGCTCTTAAAACAGGGTTACCAGGCCGTTTTTATTGGTACCGGAGCCGGGCTTCCTAAGTTTATGAATATCCCCGGCGAAAACTTAAACGGTGTATACTCGGCAAACGAGTACCTAACCAGGGTTAATCTAATGGGGGCATACGATTTTCCAAAGTCCGATACTCCTATAATAAGGGGCGGCAAAGTGGCAGTGGTGGGCGGAGGCAACGTGGCAATGGATGCTGCAAGGTGTGCCCTACGTCTGGGAGCGGAAAAGGTATATATTGTATACAGGCGTTCGGAAGGTGAAATGCCGGCCAGGAAGGAAGAAGTCCAACACGCTAAAGAAGAGGGTATAATATTCAAAGTTTTAACCAACCCCGTGGAGATACTGGGAAAAGACGGATGGGTAACGGGCATAAAATGCATAAGAACCAAACTAGGGCAACAGGATGAATCGGGCAGGGGACGTCCTATTCCCATAGAGGGTTCTGAATTTGTTTTGGACGTGGATGTGGTGATTATGGCAATAGGCACCGATCCCAATCCATTGATTGCAAAAACCACCTCCGGCATCGATGTCCAACCTTGGGGCGGCATTATAGTGGATCAAGAAACGGGACAAACCAGTAGAAAGGGAGTATATGCCGGGGGAGATGCCGTGACGGGTGCAGCCACCGTTATACAGGCCATGGGAGCGGGTAAAAAGGCTGCCCGGGCCATCGATAAATACTTAAAACAAAAAAAATAGGCTTAAGCCTATTTTTTTTATCGATAAAAAATATGCAACTTGTAGTATAATAATAATATTATTGCAAGGAAATAACCAAGAAGGGATACTTATGGGTGATTACGACAAAGTTTATGCAACCCACGAAGGGGTTATAATAGAGGGAATAAGGCACCTTAAATGGCAGCATATTTTTGAATGCGGACAGTGTTTTAGATGGCATGAACAAGACGGTGGTTATACCGGAGTGGTGGGCAATAAGGTATTGCATGTGACACAACAAGGCAGCAGTATTATTCTTAAGGGCACAACAAAAGAAGAATTCCAAAGCTTTTGGTGCCATTATTTTGATCTTAATAGAGATTATGGTTTGATAAAGGATGCCTTAAAAAAGGATAATATTATGGAATGCGCAGTCAAGTTTGGCTTTGGCATAAGGTTGCTTCAGCAGGATATATGGGAAACTCTGGTTTCTTTTATTATATCGGCAAATAACCGGATACCGATGATTAAAAGGACAATAGAAAAGCTATGTTCCGGTTACGGATCTGCGGTGGAAAAATGGGGGAAGACCTTTTTTACCTTTCCTACACCTGAAAAGTTGGCTGGCTTGTCTGAAAAGGAACTGGCCCTTTGTGGGTGCGGTTACAGATCACAGTATATAATAAAAACCGCCCAAAGGATTGCTTCATCAAAGTTTGATTTAGAGTCAATTAAAGATATGGACTATGGGGAAGCCCGCCGGGCCATCATGGAATTGCCCGGTGTAGGCCCCAAGGTGGGCGATTGTGTTTTGTTGTTTTCGGGCGACAAACCCGAAGCATTTCCTATTGATGTATGGATAAAAAGGATAATGGAGTATTTTTATTTTCCAAAAGGCGCATCCATGAAAAAAATACATGACTTTGCCATGGAGTATTTCGGGTCGCTGGCAGGTTTTGCACAGCAATACCTGTTCTTTTATGCCAGGGAGTTGGGGGTTGGCAAAAAATAACCTGTTATTAATCATATAGAAGGGATCTGATACGGATAAAGATGTGAAGAAGGGGTTGCAATGTGGGGAACAATAGTAAATTCCATAGCAATAATCGCAGGGAGCTTATTAGGACTGCTGATAAAGGGCGGTATAGGGGAAAGATATAGAAAGCTAATAACCCAGGGGTTGGGTCTTGCCATTTGCGTTTTGGGAATAATGGATGCCATAAAAACGAATAATATTATATTAGTTATAGTAAGCTTGATGATTGGGGCTATTATCGGCGAACGGATAGGCATAGATTACAGGATTAGCGGTTTGGGGGAATGGATACAATCCAAAATTGGGAAGAAGGACAGTCGATTTTCCCATGGCTTTATAACCGCTACCCTGGTATACTGTGTAGGCGCAATGGCCATAATGGGTTCGTTGGAAAGCGGTTTGTATGATAACCATAGAATACTATATGTAAAATCCGCCCTGGATGGTGTAACTTCAATTGTTTTAGCTTCTACCATGGGCATTGGAGTTATTTTTTCGGCTGCAAGTGTTTTCATATACCAAGGATTAATAACTTTGGGAGCAGCATTGCTTAAATCCTATTTAAATGAAACGGTTGTCACCGAGATGTCTGCCGTAGGCGGGATCTTGATTTTAGCCATAGGGGTGTCCATGTTGGAAATAAAGAAGATAAAGGTGGCAAACCTGCTGCCGGCGGTTTTTATCCCCATAGTTTATGATATACTCATTAAGGCGTTTAGATTGCTGGCTTAATAATAAGTCGATAATAAATGTAATGGACAGATACTAGGAGCAAATCAGAGAAGAATTGCCATAATAACTTTAAACATCCATTTTGCGGGATATTTGCAAAATTATTGTGCTTGATTAAAAAATAACTTTTTTATAATATAATACCTGTAATCAGCACTCCCCAACAGAGAGTGCTAATAGGAAGGATTTAACAATAATATACTATAAGGAGGGTTTTTTTTATGAATATTAAGCCATTAGGCGATAGGGTAATCATCAAGGTAATGGAAACCGAAGAGACAACAAAAAGCGGTATTGTATTGCCGGGCTCAGCAAAGGAAAAGCCGCAAATGGCAGAAGTTGTGGCTGTAGGCCCAGGCGGAATGGTTGACGGTAAAGAAGTAAAAATGGAAGTAAAGGTTGGCGACAAGGTAATCTATTCCAAGTTTGCAGGAACGGAAGTTAAATTGGACGGAGAAGAATACATAATAGTAAGACAAAACGATATCTTAGGTATAGTAGAGTAGTTTACAATACATAGGTTGAAAATTAGGAGGGAATAATATGGCAAAACAGATTAAATACGGTGAGGACGCACGAAGAGCCCTAGAAAAAGGTGTAAATGCCCTTGCAGATACCGTTAAAGTTACCCTTGGACCTAAGGGCAGAAATGTAGTACTCGATAAAAAATATGGTACCCCTGTAATTACAAACGACGGTGTTACCATTGCAAAGGAAATCGAACTGGAAGATCCCTTTGAAAATATGGGGGCACAACTGGTTAAAGAAGTAGCAACAAAAACCAATGACGTAGCAGGCGACGGTACAACCACGGCAACATTACTTGCCCAGGCCATAATTAGGGAAGGTCTGAAAAACGTTGCAGCCGGTGCCAATCCCATGATGTTAAAGAAGGGTATCGAAAAGGCTACCGAAGCGGCTGTACAACAGCTTAAAGAAATAAGCAAACCCATCGAAAGCAAAGAAGCCATTGCACAGGTTGCTTCCATATCAGCAGACGATACAACCATCGGAGAATTAATCTCGGACGCTATGGAGAAGGTTGGTAAAGACGGTGTAATTACCGTGGAAGAATCCAAAACCATGGCCACACAACTCAACGTAGTTGAAGGTATGCAATTCGACAGGGGATACATCTCACCCTATATGGTAACTGATACGGAAAAAATGGAAGCCGTACTGGAAGAACCCTACATCCTTATTACTGACAAAAAGATAAGTAACGTACAGGAAATTTTACCCGTATTGGAACAAATTGTACAACAGGGTAAAAACCTGTTAATTATCGCCGAGGAAGTTGAAGGCGAAGCATTGGCTACTTTGGTGGTTAATAAATTAAGGGGAACCTTTACATGCGTTGCCGTTAAAGCACCCGGTTTTGGTGACAGAAGAAAGGCAATGCTTCAGGATATAGCTATTTTAACAGGCGGTCAGGTTGTTTCCGAAGAACTAGGCCTGGATTTGAAGGAAGTGAGAATTGATCAGCTTGGCAGGGCCAAACAGGTCAAGGTTGACAAAGATAATACCACAATAGTTGACGGCGCGGGAGATCCCGACGCTATAAAGGACAGAGTGGCTTCAATCAAGGCCCAGATAGAAGAAACCACTTCGGATTTTGATAGAGAAAAACTTCAGGAAAGACTGGCAAAACTGGCCGGCGGTGTAGCTGTAATTGAGGTAGGCGCAGCCACCGAAACCGAGCTGAAGGAAAAGAAAGACAGGATAGAAGACGCCTTGGCCGCAACAAGGGCCGCTGTTGAAGAAGGTATAGTACCGGGCGGCGGTACAGCACTGGTTTCGGCCATTGCCAAGGTTAGCGAGATAGATGCGGAAGGCGATGTAAAGACCGGTGTGGATATAGTTAAGAAAGCCTTGGAAGAACCGATGAGGCAGATAGCTGCCAATGCAGGTTTGGAAGGTTCAATAGTGGTACAAAAGGTTATGGACAGCGAACCGGGTATAGGTTTCGATGCATTGAAGCAGGAATATGTAGATATGATTGCAAGCGGTATTGTTGATCCTACCAAGGTAACCAGGTCGGCAATACAAAATGCGGCAAGTATAGCATCTATGGTACTGACCACCGAAAGATTGGTAACCGATATTCCTGAAAAAGAACCCCCAATGCCTGCAGCTCCAGGAATGGGTGGCGGTATGCCTCCGGCATACTAAGATAAAAAACTTCGGCAATTTGCCGAAGTTTTTTTATGGGCAAATTTTTGTTGACAGCATTATTCAAATTAAATATAATAATTGCAATAAATTGAAGAGACAAAGCTTTTAAATTTAATTTTTTATGGTTAAAGAAACGGCAGTAGCTGTTCCTTTAACCATTTTTTCCAGGGGTGGTAAAATGCCTTAAAATCCGGGTGAAAAATGGCTAAAAGCCCTTATTTCATTTCTTGACACCAATTATTTATTTTGATAAACTATCATTCAAATATCAAGCGCAAGTCCAAAAAACACATAAAGAATATACGAAGGGTAGTGATTAATATTACTGATAAGTTTGCCAAAGAAGGTCTAACTTTTGATGACGTACTGTTATTACCGCAGAAATCCGATGTCTTACCAAAAGACGTGGATACATCTACTTATATAACAAAAAAAATAAAGCTGAGTATTCCCTTGATTAGTGCCGCTATGGATACGGTGACCGAGTCGAGGCTGGCCATAGCAATAGCCAGGGAAGGCGGTATAGGCATTATACATAAAAACATGTCTATATCGGAACAGGCGGCCCAAGTGGACAAGGTTAAACGTTCGGAACATGGCATTATAGTGGACCCCTTTTACCTGTCTCCGGATCATTTGATTTCCGATGCCTTGGCATTAATGGAGAAGTATCATATTTCAGGGGTGCCCATAACCGATGAAAATAATAAACTGGTGGGCATACTGACAAACAGGGACTTAAGGTTTGAGACCGATTTCAGTCGAAAAATTAAAGATGTTATGACTACCGAAAGGCTGATTACCGCACCCGAAGGAACTACTTTGGAGGAAGCTCAGGAGATTTTGAGGTTTTATAAAATAGAAAAATTGCCCATAGTTAATGAAAAAGGAGAGTTAAAAGGCTTAATAACCATAAAGGATATAGAAAAGGGTATACAGTATCCTAACTCGGCCAAAGACGATAACGGCAGGCTGCTTGTGGGCGCCGCCGTGGGTGTGGCCAAGGATACCATGGAACGGGTGGACGCCCTTGTGGCAAGCAAGGTAGATCTTGTGGTTGTTGATACGGCCCACGGACATTCAAAAAGCGTCTTGGACATGGTATCCAGGATAAAGAAAAAATATCCTGACTTGGATGTAATGGCCGGCAATGTTGCTCTGCCCGAGGCTGTAAAGGATTTGGTGGATGCCGGCGCAGATGCAGTAAAGGTCGGCATAGGTCCGGGTTCCATATGTACAACAAGGGTGATTGCAGGTGTGGGCGTACCCCAGTTGACGGCTGTTTACGAATGTGCCCTGGAAGCCAAAAAATACGGGGTAGCGGTGGTGGCCGATGGCGGCATAAAGTATTCGGGGGATATTGTAAAGGCCATTGCAGCAGGGGCTCGGGCGGTGATGATAGGAAGCCTGTTTGCCGGTACCGAAGAGAGTCCCGGGGACACCGAGATTTATCAGGGAAGGAGTTTCAAGGTGTACAGGGGCATGGGTTCCATGGGAGCCATGGCCTGCGGGAGCAAGGACAGGTATTTCCAGGAAGATGCCAAAAAGTTCGTACCCGAAGGGGTGGAGGGCAGAGTGCCCTACAAAGGTCCCTTATCTGACACCATTTTCCAACTGGTGGGCGGTTTAAAGGCAGGAATGGGCTACTGTGGTTGTAGGACCATTGACCAGCTGATAGAAAAGGCAAAATTTATAAGGGTGACCAACGCAGGTCATAGGGAGGGTCATCCCCACGATATTTATATAACAAAAGAAGCACCTAATTATACATTGGGATAAAAGAAAGGGTTTCCTTTCTTTTTTTTTTGCGGTTTTTATATCGACAACAATTTATGATAAAATTATAAGAAAATAAACCGTATATGGGTATGAAGTTGCAAAGGGGGAAAGGATATGCTGTACAGGGAATACGGCAAAACCGGGAAAAGGGTATCTGTAGTAGGTTTCGGTGGCATGCGTTTTCTAAAGGAACACTCCATTGACGAATGCGCCAACATTGTGCGAAGGGCCAGCGAACTGGGTATAAATTATTTCGACACTGCTCCCACATATTGCGACGGTACCAGTGAAAAGATATTCGGCCAAGCCTTCAAAGATATGCCCCGTCCTTTTTATGTATCCACCAAAAGCATGCTTAGAATGGATTCTACCGCCGATGATGTAAGGAGGAGGATAGAAGAATCCTTAAAACGCCTGGGGGTGGATAAAATAAACTTTTTCCATATGTGGAGCATCCTAAATCTTGAACAATACAGAAGGGTGATTTCAGCCGGGGGGCCCTATGAAGGAGCGGTAAAGGCGAAGGAAGAAGGCTTAATTGAACATATAGTCTGCTCTACCCACTGTGATGGAAATGAAATAGAAATAATGGTCAATGAAGGCTATTTTGAGGGTTTTACCCTGGGATACAATATAATTAATTTCCCCTTCAGGGAGCAAGGATTGAAGGCAGCCTACAAAAAGGGTTGTGGTGTGGTTACTATGAATCCCCTGGGTGGAGGGGTGATACCTAAAAATCCCGAGTATTTTGAATTCATTAAAGAAAAGGAAGATCAGTCGGTGGCCGAGGCCGCCATAAGGTTTAATGCAGCCCATAAGGAGGTAACCGTGGTCTTGACGGGTATTAGCACCATCGATGAACTGGAGGAAAACGTCGCCGCCGTTAAGGGGCTGGAGGAGATTTCTGATGAAAGGCTGGCCCAAATAAAGAAAAACCTCCATGGGGGGTTGGATACTTTATGCACCGGCTGTAATTATTGCACCGATTGTCCCCAAGGCATTGCCGTACCTAAGTATATGGATGTATACAATTATATGATATTGGGCAGGCCGGATGAGGCGATACACAATAGGTTAAAATTTCATTGGAATATGCCATTGAACAAACAGTCGGATATATATCAATGCACCGGCTGCAGGCACTGTGAGGAAGTATGTACCCAAAGATTGCCCATTGTAGAAAGGCTGGATTATATCAAGTCGTTGGACGCTTAAAATGGGGAATAACATGTCGGTTTAAATGGAAAATTATTTGACAACAAAAAAGGGTATAAAATATACTTGAATAGGTAAAATTCGTTTATTTCATATGAAGAGGTGTTGTTATGGAGATTGAAAAGATTGTGGTGCTGGACTTTGGAGGAGGATATATTCAACAAATGGCCCGGAGGGTACGGCAGGCCAATGTATATTGTGAAGTGTTACCCTATAATGCTTCCATAGAACGTATAAAGAGTATAAATCCCAAGGGAATAATATTGGCCGGCGGGCCGGGCAGTTTTTATGCCGACAATGCCCCAAGGTGCAGTGAGGATATATACAGCCTCAATATACCCATATTGGGTATTTGTTACGGAGCCCAATTAATATGCCATCAAATGGGGGGCAAGGTCTCAATGGAGGACTGCGGTGAGCAGGGTGAGGTTGATGTCAATATAAGCAACCAGTCCTTATTGTTCAAGGATATGGATGATATTATTCGGTGTCGGATAAATTGTAAGGGCAGCATACAAAAGGTGCCGCAGGGATTTAGGGTAACTGCATGGAGCGATGATTGTCCTGTTGTTGCCTTTGAGCATCCCGAAAGGAAACTGTACGGAGTTTGGTTTTATCCCGAGGATGTACATATCGTGGAGGATAGGGAAATATTAAAGAATTTTTTATACAATATTTGCGAGTGCAGCGGTGACTGGAAGATGTCGTCCTTTATCCGGCAAACCATAGAGGATATTAAAAACAAGGTAGGAGATGGAAAGGTTTTATGCGCCTTATCCGGCGGCGTGGATTCATCGGTGGCGGCAGTATTGATCCACCGCGCCGTGGGCAAACAGCTTACCTGTATCTTTGTGGACACCGGCCTTATGAGAAAAGGCGAGGCTCGGCAAGTAGAAAAAATCTTTAAGGACCAATTCGACATTAACCTGATAATGGTAGATGCCGGTAAGCGTTTTTTAGATAAATTAAAAGGCGTTACCAATCCCGAGTCTAAACGTAAGATAATCGGCGAAGAGTTTATAAGGGTGTTCGAAGAATGTGCAAGGTCCTTGGGAAGGGTGGATTATCTGGTACAGGGGACTATATATTCCGATGTAATCGAGAGTGGACTGGGCGACGGCAGTATGATAAAGAGCCATCATAACGTGGGAGGACTACCCCAGCATATAGATTTCAAGGAGATAATAGAACCTTTAAGAAATCTGTTTAAGGATGAAGTACGGGAAGTGGGCAGACAGCTGGGCTTGCCGGATCATATGGTGGAAAGACAGCCCTTTCCCGGTCCCGGATTGGCCATAAGGGTAATAGGCGATGTTACCCAAGAAAAACTGGAAATATTAAGGGAGGCCGATGCCCTGTTCAGGGACGCCATTGAACGGGCAGGTTTGGACAAAAAAATATGGCAGTACTTTGCCATACTGACCGGTATGAGAAGCGTCGGTGTTACGGATGGCGATAGGACCTATGACTATACAATTGCCCTTAGGGCGGTTACCAGCATTGACGGCACGACTGCCGATTGGGCCAGGATACCCCATGATGTACTGGCTGACATATCAAACACCATAGTAAGCAAGGTGCCCAAGGTCAACAGGGTGGTGTACGATATAACCTCCAAGCCGCCTTCAACCATAGAGTGGGAATAAAAAGAGGGTTTTAAAACCCTCTTTTTTAATAAAATTTTTTACGGTCCAAATATTCCTGTACCAACTGCAGGGCTTCGCCGAATCTTTGGAAATGGACTACTTCCCTCATCCGTAAAAACCTTAAGGTATCCGTTACGCAAGGGTCATCCGACAGATTTATAAGGTATTCATATGTGCTCCTGGCCTTTTGTTCGGCTGCCATGTTTTCGTGCAGGTCGGTTATGGGATCGCCCTTGGATTGAATATAGGTAGCCGTCCACGGGTTACCCGAAGCATCTATAAAGTATACTGCCCTATCGTGGTCTGCATAATATCCTGCCATGCCTTCCTTTTTCAGTTGTTCCAGGGGTGCGTCCTTTATTAGGTTATATACCAAAGTGGCCACTATTTCCATATGGGCCAGCTCTTCGGTACCAATATCCGTCAAAAGGGCTTTGGTTTGGGGAGTGGGCATGGAATATCTTTGAGTAAGATAACGCATGGAAGCGGATAACTCACCGTCGGGGCCGCCGTATTGTGTTATTATTGTCTTGGCCAGCTTTGGATTTGGGCCGGAAACCCTTGCGGGGTATTCAAGCTTCTTTTCATATATCCACATACAATTGTCCTCCTTTTACGTTCAAACTTGCATTTCCCATGGCCATGGCTCATTAATCCAATCAAAGCATGGTAGCTTGCTGGGCATGAGGCCCACCAATGATCCGTACCTTTGGGCATATGTCCTTTTCAAGGCTTCCAATTGACAGGCGTAATTGTTATAATCTTTTAAAGCCCTTTCGTCGCAGGGGTTAATGTCTAAATACAGATTTAATTCTATTACGGCGAACTCAAGGGCTTGAATATCTTGCAGCATTTTACTCCTTGCTTTGTCCATTCTTTTTAACCTCCCTAATAGCTGCCTTTTTTCTTATAAGGCTTATATAGTTCGGGGAAAAGCGTCCCCCTCTTTAATAAAGCTTCCTTTATAGGAAAAGTGGTCGTATATTGTTGGAAGGGTACATAGGCCCTGGCAAGTTCAACACCGCACCGTTGGCTTTGTTGGTCGGCAGAATACGGAGCCGAATTGTTGGGCGGATACATATAATTCACGTTACATACCTCCTAAAAATATATATATCTGGCTATATAACAATATATGATTAAATTATATATAGTGTTACAACATGATGGTCCGTGACGAAAAATCCGAACATTTTGCCCAAATCATCAATAAATGTTCTAGTCCTTATTGACACCGGTCCCTTCTTCTGTTAATATTTAAATATAATTTAATAACGCTCATATAAATTCGGTAATATGGTCCGAACGTTTCTACCAAGCAACCGGAAATTGCTTGACTATGGGTGAAATACATTCGGTGGATTGTTCCTTATCTGCCACAATTACGTTTTTATAAAATACATGAATTTCACTCTCTTTATTGTTCATGTATTTTTTATGTTATAGGGGTTTATACTAAAACCTAAACTTTTATAATATAAGGAGGCAGATCATGGATAAATTTTTCAAGTTAAGGGAAAACAACACCACTGTAAGGACGGAAATAATAGCCGGTCTTACCACTTTTTTTACCATGGCTTACATTATCTTTGTTAATCCGTCGTTATTATCCCAAACAGGTATGGACTATAATGCGGTACTGCTGGCAACCTGTATTTCTGCTGCAATCGGTACGTTATTGATTGGATTGTTGGCCAATTATCCCTTTGCTCAGGCCCCCGGAATGGGATTAAATGCGTTTTTTGTATTTACCGTCGTTTTTGCAATGGGATTTACTTGGCAGCAGGCCTTGGCTGCTGTATTTATTTCAGGTATAATTTTCATAATTATTTCATTGACCGGTTGGAGAGCGGCAATTGTGGATGCCATACCCAATTCCCTGAAACATGCCATTAGTGCAGGTATCGGACTGTTTATTGCCTTTGTAGGTCTTAACAATGCCCAGATTATAAGGGTTAATCAAGGGCCTATATTGGACATCATTTATGCTACAAAGGAATTTAATCCCGATGTTATGGCAGAGGCCGTTTCCAATGCCGGATCCCAGGTGTTGGAGTTTGGGCGGTTTAGCGATCCCGGAGTTTTGCTGGCCATAATAGGTCTGGTCATTACCGGAATATTGGTGGTTAAGAAGATAAAGGGTTCGCTGTTCATTGGAATAATAGTTACTACTATAATAGGCTTTTTTATGGGCGTTACCCAATTGCCCGAGCAGGTTACCCTAAGTGGCTTGTCCCTGGAACCCACCTTCATGAAAATGGATTTTGCCGGACTGCTTAATATTGGTGAGGGAGCAACCCTTTTTGGTACGGTGGTATCTGTTATAACAGTAATTATAGCCTTTACCATGGTGGACATGTTTGATACCATCGGCACCTTGATAGGAACTGCTTCCAAGGGCGGTTTCCTTGATAAGGACGGTAGGTTGCCCAGGGCTAATCAGGCGCTGTTGGCCGATGCAATTGCCACATCGGTGGGTGCGGCTTTAGGTACCTCTACCGTTACCACTTATGTTGAAAGCAGTGCCGGTGTAAGTGAAGGGGGAAGGACGGGTTTAACCGCCATAGTCGTTGCCATATTATTTGTACTGGCAATATTCTTGGCGCCCATTGCCGGCATCATACCCAGCCAGGCTACTGCCCCTGCCCTTATAATAGTGGGTGTATTAATGATGGGATCTCTAAAGAATATTAACTTTAATGATTTTGAAGAGGCATTTCCGGCGTTTTTGACCATGGCGCTGATGCCCTTCTCATACAGCATTGCCAATGGTATAGCTGCAGGATTTATCTTCTATCCGATAGTTAAACTGGCAAGGGGTAAGGGTAAGGAAGTGCATCCCATTCTATATGTACTGGCTATTGTGTTCATACTAAGGTATGCCTTACTAGCCCGTCTTTAGGTTAATAAAAGATTTGAGATCCGATTAGGTTTCCTAATCGGATCTCAAATCTTATGGAAGGAGAGAAATGTTTCTCTTTTTCCATAAGATTTGAAAAAAGTTGTCATCATTTAAGGAGGTACATACATGAAACAACCAAAGGTTGCCGTCATCATGGGAAGCGACTCTGACTTTCCCGTGGTCAAAAAGGCTATTAAGGTGCTCAAGGATATGGATATCGATGTGGAGGCAAGGGTAATTTCAGCCCATCGTACCCCGGACCAAGCGGCGGAATTTGCCGGCAAGGCTCGTGAAAACGGCTTTGATGTAATAATCGCAGCCGCCGGTATGGCTGCCCATTTACCCGGGGTGCTGGCTGCCTATACTACGGTACCGGTAATAGGTATTCCTATAAAGGGGTCGGTACTGGATGGCATGGATGCATTGCTTTCGATAGTACAGATGCCCCCCGGTATTCCGGTTGCAACGGTAGGCATCGATGGTGCAAGGAATGCCGGTTTGCTGGCCGCACAAATTTTGTCGTTAAAGTATACACATTTAGTTGAAAAACTGGAAGACTTCCGGTCCTCAATGGCAGAAGAAGTGAAAAAGAAGGATGCAAAGATAGGGAAGGAGATAGACTAAATATGAAAAAGCTGGATTTGTTATATGAAGGTAAGGCTAAAAAAGTGTATAAAACCGATATGGAAGATAGGTGTATAGTTGAATATAAGGATGATGCCACGGCTTTTAACGGTTTAAAAAAGGGAACCATAATAGGCAAAGGCGTGGTAAATAACAAGGTATCCAACCATCTGTTCGGGCTACTGGAAAGATCGGGCATAGATACTCACTATATAGAGGAAATAAGTGATCGTGAGACCATAGTAAAAAAGGTGGAAATAATCCCCGTTGAAGTGATAGTAAGAAACATTGCCGCCGGCAGCCTGTCAAAGAGGCTGGGGATACCCGAGGGCACGGTGCTTAAACGTACTGTGCTGGAGTTTTGCTACAAAAACGATGACCTGGGAGATCCTATGGTGAATGAATACCATATTTATGCCATGGACCTGGCAATACCTGAGGAGATAAAAACCATTTCCCAAATGGCCTTTAAGGTTAACGATTTATTAAGGGATTATTTAAAGGATTTAAAAATAGATTTAATTGATTTTAAGTTGGAGTTCGGACGTTTCAAGGGCGGAATTGTATTGGCCGATGAGATTTCACCGGATACATGCAGGTTCTGGGATTCTACCACCGGTGAAAAGCTGGATAAGGACAGGTTCAGAAGGGATCTGGGCAATGTGGAAGAGGCCTATCAGGAAATACTCAACAGACTTATGGGTGCTAAATAGGGAAGTGAATTTAGTGACAGGAGACAACAACATGCTTTATAAGTCAGACTTTTTATTGGACAAACCAAGGGAAGAGTGCGGTGTATTTGGCATATATGATGTGGACGGCATTGACTGTGTTGATATATGTTATTACGGGTTATACGCCCTTCAGCACAGGGGACAGGACAGTGCCGGTATTGCCGTGTCAACCGAAAGGGGAATTATATACCACAAGCAAATGGGCCTTGTGGTTGATGTATTTACCATGGAAAAATTGCAACAGCTTGATAGGGGTAATATCGCGATAGGGCATGTAAGACATTCCCTTGCCGGTGATTGTCATACGGTAAATGCCCAGCCCCTTGTAATAAAATACAAGGGCGGAGATATAGCCCTGGCCCATAACGGTAAACTGACCAATGCATTAGAACTTAGGCAGGAACTGGAAGAAAGCGGGGCAATATTTCAGACCTCCATCGACAGTGAGGTAATTGCAACATTGATTGCCCAGTATAGGGACCAGGATTTGGTAACCGCCGTTAAAAAAACCTTAAGAAGGATTAAGGGCTCATATGCAATTACCATGATGGCAAAGGATAAACTTATCGGCATAAGGGATCCCCATGGCATAAGGCCGCTGGCTTTGGGCAAGATAAACAATTCATATGTCTTGGCATCGGAAACCTGTGCCTTTGATGTAATAGGAGCCGATTATATAAGGGATGTTAAGCCGGGAGAAATTATAATTATAGATAAAAACGGCTTGACTTCCATCCAAACCGAGGTGCCGTTAAAGTCCGGCCTGTGTATATTTGAGTTTGTATATCTGGCCAGGACGGACAGCATCATTGACGGCATCAGCGTATACCAGGCAAGAATGGATGCGGGCAGGTATCTGGCCATGGAACATCCCGCCGATGTGGATATGGTGATCGGTGTTCCCGATTCGGGTACCACCGCTGCTATTGGCTTTGCGGAGCAAAGCAATATTCCCTATGGAGAGGGCTTGATAAAAAACCGGTATGTGGGCAGGACCTTTATCCAGCCCAGCCAATCCATGAGGGAACAGGCCCTTCGTATCAAGTTGAATGCTTTAAGGAAAATGGTACAGGGCAAGAGAATAGCCATGGTGGACGATTCCATTGTACGGGGTACCACCAGTAAGATGATAGTGGATATGCTAAGGACGGCCGGTGCCAGGGAAGTGCATATGAGAATAAGCTCACCCCCCGTCGTATCGCCCTGTTATTTTGGCATGGATACGCCTTCCACAAAACAACTGATAGGTGCTGCATATACGGTGGAGGAAATCGAGAAGCTTATAGGCGCCGATAGTCTTGGATATATAAGTATTGAATCTTTGTTAAAAACGGTGGAGGGAAGTAGCTGCCAGTTTTGTACGGGATGCTTTGACGGTCGATATCCTATGGAGGTATCCTGTCTGAACAAAGGAGACAAAAAATGTAAAAGGCGGGAGGATAAAAATGGCGATTAGTTATGAAGATTCCGGTGTAGATATACGTGCTGGGTATAAAGCCGTTGAGCTTATGAAGAAACATGTGGCCGGTACCCACAATGAAAATGTGCTTGGGGGCATAGGAAGCTTCAGCGGTTTATATGCCCTGGACACCCAAGGGATGAAGCAACCTGTATTGGTTGCCGGCACCGACGGTGTGGGCACCAAATTAAAGATTGCCTTTCTAATGGATATCCACAATACCATTGGTCAGGACTGCGTGGCCATGTGCGTCAATGACATTGTATGCCAAGGGGCTAGACCTTTGTTTTTTCTCGATTACATCGCCACCGGCAAGCTGGAGCCCGAAAAAATGGCCGCCGTCGTGGAAGGAGTGGCAGGGGGCTGTAAGCAGTCCGGTTGTGCCCTAATCGGCGGGGAAACGGCTGAGATGCCCGGGTTTTATAAAAATGGCGAATATGATTTGGCAGGTTTTGCAGTGGGTATGGTTGACAGGGATAAAATAATAACGGGCAACGAAATTAAAAACGGCGATGTATTGATAGGTCTGTCATCCTCAGGCCTGCACAGTAACGGATATTCACTGGTCAGAAGGTTGATGGTGGATGATAAAAATGTTTTGGATCAGTATTGCGAAGATTTGGGTTGTACCTACGGCCAGGAACTGCTAAAGCCCACCAGGATATACGTCAAAGACGTTTTTACAATTCTTGAAAAGGTTAGAATTAAAGGCATTGCCCATATAACAGGGGGCGGTTTTATTGAAAATATACCCAGGATGCTTCCCGAGGGACTAAGGGCTATTGTGCATAAAGAAAGATGGGAGATACCGCCAATTTTCTCCATAATAAAATCCATGTCCGGACTTGAGGATAGACAGATGTTTAATACCTTTAACATGGGTATAGGTATGGTGCTGGCGGTGGATAGGCGTTCAGCCGACGATGTACTTAAAATATCAAGTTCCTTTGACTATAATGTATATGTAATCGGGGAAGTAATAAAGGGAGAGACGGGTGTTGACATATGCAGCAAAAAAGAATAGCCGTTATGGTATCCGGCGGTGGGAGCAATCTACAAGCCATAATAGATGCTATTGACAGCGGATATATAAAGGGTTGCAGGATCGCCATTGTTATTTCCAACAAGGCCGGGGTTTTCGCTTTGGAACGGGCACGAGGGGCGGGAATCCCCGGCTGTGTAATTACACCGGCAGAGTTTAAGGATAAGCATGAGTACAATAGGCATTTATTAAAGGTATTAAAAGAAAATGACATTGATTATATAGTGCTTGCCGGTTACCTAAGCATACTGGCACCGGAAATTGTAGATGCATATAGGTATAAGATAATAAACATCCATCCTTCGTTAATTCCCAGTTTTTGCGGTATGGGGTTTTACGGCAGCAGGGTACATAAAGCCGTTTTGGATTACGGAGTAAAGCTAACCGGCGCCACCGTCCATTTCGTTGACGAACAGGCCGATACCGGCCCCATAATTTTGCAACAGGCAGTGGAAGTGCAGGAAGGGGATACCGTAGACACTCTTTCCAAAAGGGTGTTGGAGGTTGAACATAAGTTATTGCCGCTGGCCGTTAAATTGCTGGTAGAGGGCAGGCTCAAGGTAGACGGACGATGGGTGTCAATAACTAAAAAGGAGGAATAAATATGATTAAGCGGGCTTTAATAAGTGTGTCGGATAAGACGGGAATTGTTGAATTTGCAAAGGGTTTAAATAGCCTAGGGGTTGAAATAATATCCACCGGCGGTACCGCCAGGGTTTTAAGCGATGCAGGGATTGATGTAATAAATGTATCGGATATTACGGGTTTTCCTGAATGTTTAAACGGTAGAGTGAAAACCCTTCATCCAAAGATACATGGCGGATTATTGGCTGTTAGGGATAATGAAGAGCATATGAAGCAGTTGAAGGAACTGGGCATTGACACGATAGATATGGTGGTAATTAACCTGTATCCCTTTAAACATACCATTATGAAGTCCGGGGTAACCCTGGAGGAGGCCATAGAAAATATCGATATAGGCGGACCTACCATGCTGCGTTCGGCGGCCAAGAATTACCGAGACGTGACCGTTGTGGTGGATCCCGGGGATTATGAGAGGGTATTGGATGAAATTAAAGCCAATGGCAATACAACACCGGATACAAGGTACAGTTTGGCGCTGAAGGTTTTTGAACATACCAGCCAGTACGATACCATGATAGCGGGTTATTTGAGGAATTATAAGGGCTTAGGGAAATTCCCTCAAAAGCTCACCATAACCTTTGAGAAGATCCAGGATATGAGATACGGCGAAAATCCCCACCAGGCTGCAGCCTTTTATAAGGAAGTGCTACCCGTTAAGGGAAGCATAGCACAGGCTGTACAGTTGCACGGTAAGGAGCTGTCCTTTAATAATATAAACGATACCAACGGAGCTTTAGATTTGCTCAAGGAATTTGAGGAACCCACCGTTGTGGCAGTAAAACATGCCAATCCCTGTGGTGTAGGCAGCGCCGACAATATTTACGATGCCTACATGAAGGCCTATCAATCCGATCCGGTATCCATATTTGGCGGTATCGTGGCTGCCAACAGAGAAATAGACAAAAGGACGTCGGAAGAAATAAATAAGATTTTCATTGAGATAGTTGTTGCACCGTCCTTTACCCAGGAGGCACTTGAGGTACTTAAGTCAAAGAAAAATATAAGATTGTTGCAACTGGAGGATATATCAACTAAATTACCGGCTACCGCCCTGGACATGAAAAAGGTGGGCGGTGGGCTTTTGGTTCAGGACATTGACAACATCTTAATTGACATGGAAAATCTCGAGGTGGTTACCAAAAGGAAACCCACCGATAAAGAGATGGAGGATTTGTTATTTGCCTGGAAGGTGGTAAAACACACTAAATCCAACGGTATTGCTATTTGCAAGGATAAACAAACCCTGGGCATAGGTCCCGGTCAGGTGAATAGAATATGGGCAACCACCCAGGCAGTGGAAAGAAGCGGGGAAAAAATAAAGGGTGCGGTTTTGGCTTCGGATGCCTTCTTCCCTTTCCCCGACTGTGTGGAGGCTGCCGGTAAGGCAGGTGTGACGGCAATAATCCAGCCAGGGGGCTCATTAAGGGATAACCTGTCCATAGAAAAGGCCGATGAATTTGGTATAGCCATGGTATTTACAAAAATGAGACATTTTAAGCATTAATATACGGAGGTATTGGATAGTGAAGGTATTAGTAGTAGGAGGCGGTGGAAGGGAACACGCCCTTGTATGGAAAATTAGACAAAGCAGTATGGTAAAGGAAGTATATTGTGCCCCGGGCAACGGAGGCATATCCCAGCAGGCACAATGTGTTGATATACCTGCTACCGATATCGGTGGCATCACAAAATTTGCTGTAGAAAATAAAATAGACCTTGCAGTGGTTGCGCCGGATGATCCTTTGGCTCTAGGTGCGGTGGACAAGTTAGAGGAAAAAGGAATAAGGGCCTTTGGCCCTAGTAAGGCGGCAGCCGCTATTGAAGGTAGCAAGGTTTTTGCTAAGGATTTAATGAAAAAATACGGTATTCCCACTGCCCCCTATAGGGTATTTGATAACTTTGTCGATGCCAGGGAATACATAACCACATGCTGTTCTTTCCCGGTGGTCATCAAAGCAGACGGTCTTGCCCTTGGTAAGGGTGTGATTATAGCCAAGGATAAGGGAGAAGCGGTAGAAGCCCTGGATAATATGATGGTAAAGAAAATTTTCAACCAAGCCGGCCAAAGGGTGGTAATCGAACAGTTTATAACGGGACCCGAGGTATCGCTGCTCGCCTTTACCGACGGCGAGACGGTGCTACCCATGGTAACCAGTCAGGACCATAAAAGGGCGTATGACAATGATGAAGGTCCTAACACGGGAGGGATGGGCGCATTTTCTCCCAGTCCCTATTATTCGGATGCAGTCCATGAACGGGTGATGGATGAAATAGTACATCCGACGATAAAAGCAATGAAACAGGAAGGACGTCCCTTTAAAGGAGTTTTATATTTTGGTTTAATGCTTACAGAGGAGGGCCCTAAAGTACTGGAATACAATGCAAGATTCGGCGATCCCGAGGCCCAGGTAGTTATCCCTAGGTTGAAAAACGATTTGGTGGATATTTTTATTAAAACGATAGAGGGCAGATTAGACGAAGTTGAGCTGGAATGGGACAGTAGATCTGCCGCATGTATTGTATTGGCTTCCGGCGGATACCCCAAGGCATACCAAAAAGGGTACGAAATATCGGGCTTGGATGATATAAACCACAGCGACTGTATGGTATTTCACGCAGGTACTTTGTATAAAGATGGTAAGTATTATACCAACGGAGGCAGGGTGCTGGGCATAACTGCCTTGGGTGAGTCCTTAAAAGGGGCGGTAGAAAAGGCCTATGAAAACGTTAAAAGGATATCCTTTAAAGATATGCATTTTAGAAGGGACATCGGCTGTAAATAATATAACTGCTTTTTAAACCATATTAAACGGAGGAAAACGGATGGAGAAGGGTTATATCCAAGTATATACGGGGGACGGCAAAGGAAAAACGACAGCAGCCTTGGGCCTTGCCTTTAGGGCCATAGGCGGTGGGTTTAAGGTAATTATGATACAGTTTTTAAAGGGCAGGGATACAGGGGAGCTGCATTCCATAGAATATGTAAGGCCCCACTTTGAGATCTACAGGTTTTGCCAATGCAAGGAGTTCTTCTGGCATTTATCGGATATTGAAAGGAATGAGCTCAAGGATGATATGCAAAGGGGGCTTGCCTTCATCAAAAATATTCTGGAAAATAACATGTGCGACTTGTTAATATTGGATGAAATAATAGGTGCCGTAAACAATGGATTATTACAAGAAAGCACCCTTTGCCATCTGCTGGATCAAAAACCCCAGGGTATGGAGGTAGTAATAACAGGCCGGGATGTCCCCAAACTTTTGGCAAAAAAAGCAGACCTGATAACGGAGATGAAGCAGGTGAAACATTATATGAATAAAGGCGTAAAGGCAAGAAAGGGCATAGAGTATTAATAAAGTGATGACGACCCTTTAACCACGACATCCGGAAGACTTTGCAACAAGGGTATAATGCATAAAAAGGGAGTTGTGCAAAGATGCAATTTGCGCAACTCCCTTTTTAATTCTGTTTTATGAAAAATAGGGTTTGTGATGGGTTAGAATCTAAGTTTTAAAGCCCAAAGGCCCGGGTTATTGCCTCCACGGCTGGCTTTTCGTCTATTTGATCTATAATGTAGGTAATCTTAGTTTCTGAAGTTGTAATTATCTTTATTTGGATATTCTGTTCCGCCAAGATGCTAAACATTTTTGCTGCAACTCCTGATTGTCTTTCCATTCCCTGGCCTTCTACCGTCAGCTTGGTAACCTCGGTAAAGATGTCCATTCTTAATTTAGGCAGCCTGTCTTTAAATTTGCCTATGCATTCAATGGCTTGGTTGAGCTGATGCTCGGGCATGCTAAAGGATATGTCGACAAGGTCGTCTACAGGTGCCGTTTGACTTATCATATCTATATTTATCTTTCTTTCGGCAATGCTGTTAAAAATTTCGGCTATTATGCTCGGTTGTTGCGGTATATTGTTTAAAGTAATCATGGCATCGGTATTGGATGTGTATATATTGGTAACCAGGCTCTTTTCCGATACTAAATTTTCCATATGATAGAGGCCGGGTTCTTTATTGACAATATACTTTGCTGCCTCTATAGACCCTGCTGCAAATATTTCCCTGGACAGGGCAGTATGTTTGATTTCCAATACCTCATCACGACCGGCGTATAGTACGGTATGTTCACCCACTATGGTGCCACCCCTTACGGCATGGATGCCTATCTCTGAGGAGGAGCGCTTATTTGATTTAGGATCTCTTCCGAAAACAAAATTCCTTGAACTGCGGAGAACGTCGTTGATTGATTTTGCCAAGGTTAGGGCGGTACCGCTAGGGGCGTCTATTTTTTTGTTATGATGTTTTTCTATAATTTCAATGTCGAAACCGTCTTCCAACACGCTGGTGGCCTTTTTTACAAGGTCGACCATTACATTTACGCCCAAGGCCATATTGGAGGAAATAAATATGGGTATTTCCTGGGAAGCGTCTTCTAACATTTGGTATTCTTTATCAGAGTAGCCTGTAGTTGCAATAACCAAGGGAATTTTATTGGCCTTGGCGCATTGAATGATATCATATAGGGCTTCAGGCCTGGAAAAATCTATGATTACATCAGGTTTCGTATTACATTTATCTAAGCTTGAAAAAACGGGTATACAGTCATTCTTAACTTCGAGGCATTTATCTATGCCCGCCACAACAGTAACCTCTGGATCTTCTTGTGCTACTTTCATTACAGCCTGACCCATTTTACCATTGCAGCCAATTACCACCACATTTATCATAAAGTTGCTTCACTCCTTATTTTAATTGAAAACCGTATTCTGTTAATCTTTTCTTTAATATTTCCAAATTGTTATCCGCCATGGGTGTAAGGGGCAGTCTTGGTTTGCCGGCATCAAAGCCTATAAGATTTAAAGCCGTTTTTACTGGAATGGGATTGACTTCGAGGAATAACGCTTTAACCAATGGATTTAGCTTAAATTGGAGTTGTCTGCTGCCGACAATATCGCCGTCCAAAAACTTCATTACCAAGTCATGGGTATCCCTGGGTGCTATGTTAGCAACTACCGAGATTACGCCAATACCGCCTACAGACAGTACGGGGACTATATGGTCGTCGTTACCGGAATACAGGTCGATTTTATCACCGCACAATCGGGCCATTTCGGTAATTTGCACTATATTGCCGCTGGCTTCTTTCATCCCCTTAATATTTTCCAAGTTGCTTAATTCCTTTAGGGTTTCAGGAGTTATGTTTACCGTTGTACGGCCGGGTACGTTATAAACGATTATTGGGATATTAACAGCATCATTGATTCTTTTATAATGCTCGATCAATCCCCTTTGGGTTGCTCTATTGTAATATGGCGTTACTACAAGCAACCCGTCAGCTCCCAAAGCCTCAGCCTTTTTCGATGCTTCTACGACCTCAGCGGTATTATTTCCACCGGTACCGGCTATTACCGGCACCCTTTTATTCACCTTATCAACGGCAAACTTTATTACCGCTTCTTTCTCATCCTTTGTCATGGTGGATGGTTCCCCGGTGGTACCGCATACTATTATGGCGTCCGTTTTGTTGGCTATCTGGAATTCAATATGTCTTTCAAAGGCATCGAAATTTATGCCTTTATCGCTAAAGGGTGTAACTATAGCTACGCCTGAACCTTTAAAAATGCTCACATTAATCATCTCCTCCAAAATTTATTACCGTTCTTCCCAAAATTTTATCAGCTGTTGTGCAATTTGCACGGTATTGGTAGCCGCACCTTTTCTGATATTGTCTGCCACAACCCAAAGATTTACTCCGCTTTTTACGCTTTCATCCCTTCTTATACGTCCAACAAATACTTCATCCTTATCTTCGGCATATATGGGCATAGGATACTCGAGTTTTTCCGGGTTATCTATAACTATTATGCCGGGTGCTTGGGATAGGGTTTGTTTCAATTCATCCAGATCAAAATCCCTTTCGAATTCAACATTGATGGACTCGCTGTGACCGTGGAATACCGGAACCCTTACCGTTGTTGCGGTTATCTTCAGGCTATAGTCATTGAGAATTTTTTTGGTTTCGTTTATCATTTTCATTTCTTCCTTAGTATATCCGTTGGGTAAAAATTCATCTATATGGGGTAGGCAGTTACCGGCTATCGGATGTGGAAACTTTTTCGGTTTTTCGCCCTTAAGGCCCATTTCCAAGTCCTGATAACCGCCCATACCGGCACCTGAAACGGCTTGGTATGTTGAATATACAATGCGCTTTATTTTATATTTGTCGTGGAGGGGTTTTAATGCCACTACTGCTTGGATGGTTGAGCAGTTTGGGTTGGCTATTATACCTTTGTGGCTTTTAATTGCTTCAGGGTTTACCTCCGGTACAACCAAGGGCACTTTATCGTCCATCCTCCATGCGCTGCTGTTATCTATAACCACCGAGCCCTTTGATACAAAAACAGGTGCAAATTTTTTACTTGTACTGCCTCCGGCCGAAAATAATGCGATATCGATTTTTTTATTATCCAGGGCATTTTCGGTTAACTTTTCAACGGTATATTTTTTCCCCATGAATTCTATTTGTTTGCCTGCCGAACGGGCCGACGAGAAAAAATAATAATTTTCAATGGGCAGTTTCTTCTCTTCCAGTATCTGTAAAAATTTTCGTCCCACCATACCGGTGGCGCCTACAACTGCTAAATTATAAGCTTTCATGATTATGTCCTCCTCAATTTAATATACAGTTTATTATAAAACTTGTTAAAAAAAGACTGGTTGATGATAACCAGCCGTCCTGTTTTCATAGTAAACAACAAAGGAATGAAACTACTTCCTTACCTTTCTATAAAAACAGTTAGCTCTCCATCAAGTTTCTTGATGACAGTCTTACAGTTATTAGCTGTAGGACCAGGATATAATTTATGGGTATTATATCCTTCGGCACTTTTTCCTTTCAGTTTATTTCATAGATGCCCATATTTCTCCATAAACCTACTCATAAAAAGTGCGCCTCTAAACTGTTTTTTGTAAATATTCTATTATCCCAATCATAATATCATTGTATGGAATAAAAGTCAATCAAAGGCGGTTATTTTTTTGGCCGATGAATTAGATTTTTTTGCCCGTTGTAAATATATTTTATATAATACTAAGCAAAAGGTTTTGGATGGAGCAGTGCATAATATTTGGTTGATATAACCGGGGGATAAAATGTATAATAAAAATTATACGACAAATGTAGAGATAGGTGTTTTGAACATGGATGTTAAAATAGAAGCCTTAAAAGAGGAAATGGTTAGCATACGAAGACATATTCACCAAAACCCTGAAATCGGGTATAAGGAATATAGCACCAGTAGTTTCATCAAAGAATATTTAGAATCTCTGGGTTTTGACAGGGTGGAAATTTTGGCCCAAACCGGTATAAAGGCCGTGTTATTTGCCAAAGACGCGCAACAAACCGTTGCTTTTAGGAGTGATATGGACGCGTTGGAAGGCATACAGGAAAAGAACGATGTGCCCTATAAGTCCAAGGTGAAAAATGTTATGCATGCTTGTGGCCATGACGGTCATATGGCCATATTGTTGGGACTTGCCAAATACCTTTCGCTGAATAGGGCAAAGCTTACAAAAAATGTAGTATTAATTTTCCAACCGGCTGAAGAATCAGTCGGCGGAGCCAAGAGGATGATAGAAGAGTGTGTTTTGGACAATCCCAAGGTGGACTGTATATTCGGCATCCATTTATTTCCCGGGGTTGAACAGGGTAGGGTTGTTATACAAAAGGGTCCTTTGATGGCCCAAACCGTTGAATTCGACGTGGAAATTCGCGGAAGGTCAGCCCATGGTGCAATGCCCCATTTGGGTATCGATACCATAACAATAGCCGCCCAGTTGATAAATATGATTCAGTCAATGTTGACCAGGAGCATCAATCCCTACGATGCCGCGCTGATTACCTTTGGTAGGATTTCGGGTGGTCAAAGGCGGAATATAATTGCTAAAAAGACTTTATTGGAGGGTATATTAAGGACCTTTAACGAGGAGTGCAACGACACGGCGGTTAAAAAAATCAAAGATATAATAAAGGGATTGGAGAAGTCGTGGGGTGCAAAAATAGAGTATACCGAGCTTATCAATTATCCGGTTGTGTATAACCATCCCCATTTAACGGAACAGGTAATGGCCATGTTTCCACCGGAGGAGAGGACGACGGTTGAGCCCCTTATGATAGCAGAGGATTTTTCCTTTTATCAAAGGGAGGTGCCCGGCCTGTTCATGTTGCTGGGCACCAGGAATAAACACAAAGGCTATATACATCCACTGCACAGTGACAAATTTGATTTTGATGAAGAAGTATTATTAAAAGGCGTCAGTGTCTTTAAAACCATATTGGAAAACCCGTTGAATGTATGATTAAAGTTCGTTAGCCAGCTTAACGGATAAAAGTTGGCTATAGGGGCATGGCCATTATTATAAGAATGCATAAAACAGACGGTAAACTTTCATAATATCCTTGTAAGGAGGGATATTATGAAAAAGGCTAAGTCAAGCAAAAAATCTGAAAACGAGGCTTTAAAATATGAAGTTGCTAAAAAATTGGGGTTGTCAGAAAAGGTAGAAAAATTGGGATGGAGGTATTTGACTGCCGAGGAAACTGGTAGGATAGGCGGAATAATGACCAGGATAAAGCGGCAAAAGAATAGATATGAGTAGTGCTTTTGGCGGTAAACCCGGCTATAAAGAATTTGCATATATTTACGATAGTTTAATGGAAGATGTAGATTATAACCAATGGGTAGCATTTATACTGGGTATATTTGGAAAATACTCTTTTTCATGTGGCAGTATATTGGATTTAGGATGCGGTACAGGCAATGTTACCATTCCCTTGGCCCAAAAGGGGTTTTCCCTGGTAGGTGTGGATGCTTCCGAGGATATGCTGGCAATTGCCAAAGACAAGGCAATGGATAAGGGTTTGGATATATTGTTTATACAACAGAAAATGGAGGATTTAAATATTCCCATGGCCTTTGATTGCCTGTTGTCAACCTGCGATTGTCTTAATTATATTTTGGATGCCCCGGCATTGGCAAAACTACTAAAAAAGTTGTATAATATATTAAACAAAGGCGGTATTTTCATTTTTGACTTAAATACCCCATATAGAATTAAAAATATAAACAATAACACTTTTATTTGGGACAAAAATGGAATATACTATGTATGGCAGGGTAATTATGATGGCCATACAAAGGTGTGTGAATATTATATAACCTTTTTTAAAAAAGAGGGCCAACTATATCAAAGGTTTGACGAAGTCCACTGCCAAAGGGCTTATGAATTGAACGAGGTGCTGGATATGTTAGTACAAGCCGGATTTAGCAATGTAAGTGTTTATGACAATTATACCGACAGGAAACCCAGTGACAGGACAGAACGTCTGACCTTCGTATGTAGTAAGATTTAAAGCTACCTTAAAATTAAATATAATAAATATAATCAATTTAGGAGGAATGTAATAACATGGAAAAGGGTAAAGTAAAATGGTTTAATGTTAAAAAGGGGTTTGGATTCATCGAAAGAGAAGAAGGAGATGACGTTTTTGTTCATTATACTGCAATAGACAAAGACGGATTCAAAACATTGGAAGAAGGACAGGAAGTTGAGTTTGATATAGTTGAAGGAGCAAAAGGCCCTCAGGCAGCCAATGTAAGATCAATATAATAAGATCACAATATTTTTAATATATAATATTATAAAGGTAGCAATATAGCCCCAGTAACAATGCTGGGGTTTTATTTATTAAACTACTCACTAATGTAACTAAAAAGTAAGTCAAGTCCAAATTAGTGTGTAAATTCCCTCGGTTGTCCAGCCAGTATAATAAAGAAGATTAATACTATCAACCGGATCAAAGCATTTATGCCGCGAAAGCTGTTGATAATGAGTACATGGCATGT
>DUOD01000010.1 GCA_012838995.1 Clostridiales bacterium | reverse complement strand
AGTCAACGGTTATAACAGGGATGCCTGCTTCATTGGCCTTTTCAACCGCTGCAACAATGCCGCCGGAGTTGTAGGGGTTCAGTATGAGAGCGTCAACGCCCTTGGCTATCAGGTCTTCCGCACTGGCGACCTGCCTTTCGGAGGAGTTTTCTCCGTCAATAACTATCAGCTCTACGCCTTGACGCTTAGCTTCTTCAACGGCTCCCCATTCTTCGGCTACCAAAAACTCGGTACTTCTTGACATTAATATGAAACCTATGGTTATGTCTTTATTGTCCTTTGCCTGATCCGTGTTTTCAGAATCCGCAGGTGCCTGCTGGCCGGAATCGGCAGTCTTTTGCTGTCCGCCGCTGCATGCTACCAGTCCCATTAACAGGCAAGCAACAAGGATTATTGTGACTAATATTAACAAAGGCCTTTTTACTTTCATTTAATGAACAACTCCTTTTCTTTATTTTGTATATTTATGCATTAATTACAAGCTTGTCTTAGTAATGATCCCTCCCTTCAAAAGCTATATGGTTTTTTCAAACTTTTTATTGTAATGCTTTGACGTACATGGGGGGATTAGATTACTTGTCAGCAGTTCTGAATCTGTCTATTATTGCTGCCAGTAAAATGATAATTCCCTTAAATGTCTGAACATAAGCGGGAGGAACCGCTAATAAGTTCGTAACGTTGTCAATGATCGACAGGATTATAACACCCAGCACCGTACCGAATATTTTACCAATACCGCCGGACAAGCTGGTTCCGCCTATAACAACGGCGGATACAACTGAAAGTTCCATACCTACGCCCGCCCTGGGTCCTGCAGTATAAAGTCTGGCTGTTAGGATAAGGCCTGCTATTGCAGAACAAAATCCGCTTATGGCGTATGCTATCATTCTAATCCTTTTAACGTTAATACCCGAGACAAGGGCTGCATGCTCGTTACCGCCTACCGCATACAACTGTCTGCCGTACTTTGTTTTCTTTAAAACTATATCAGCCACGACAAACATCAGTATTACCAATATAATTGCATAGCTGATAGGTCCTACGCCTCCGGTTACCAGAGCCGTGTATGAACGGGGCAGTCCGATTATATCTGCACCGCCGGTGTAAATCATAACTCCACCGCGTACGGCCGTCATTATGGCCAATGTACAAATAAGCGGCGATATTCTTATCCTTGTTACAATTAACCCGTTTATCAATCCGATGCCCAAACCGATTGCCAAGGTTACAATTACACCTACCGCTACGGGTAAGCCCTGATACATGATCAGCCCCGCACCTATTACGGCGGAAAAGGCCAAAACCGAACCCACGGAAAGGTCTATACCACCGCCACCGCTTAGTATTACGAAGGTCTGTCCTACCGAAAGGGCACCCAAAACCGTCAACTGTAAAAGAACGTTAATCAGGTTGTTTGGGGTGAGAAATACCGGTGTGATTATGGATACCGGTATGATAAATAGTATTATTACTACCAGCAATCCATACTCATTTAACACTTTCCTTAAATGTCCGTTTATACTTTTCCCTTGCCCGCCTTTTACCTGTTTTCTTATCGTTTCCATAATCTTTCCTCCAATACTGATATCAAATATTACGATATTAATGATATACAACCATACTTTATAGTAAGCGTTGGCCTGCCCCTATAGGGCATGCTTCATAATTCTTTCCTGACTGCATTCGCTGCTGTCGAAACTGGCTGTAATTCTTCCTTCTTTGATTACAAGAATTCTGTCGCTCATACGTAATATTTCAGGAAGCTCTGAAGAAATCATAATGATTCCTATTCCTCTTTCACTTAGTTGGTTCATCAGCCTGTATATCTCATTTTTGGCTCCCACGTCTATGCCCCTTGTAGGTTCGTCCAATATTAGAACTTTAGGTTGGGTTAAAAGCCATTTTGCAATAACAACCTTTTGCTGGTTACCACCGCTTAAGTTCTCGACTATTTGTTTATGACTGGGAGTTCGTATGGACAAACGTTCAATGTACTCCTTTGCCAAGTCAACGGCCTTTTTATCATTTATAAAATTAAATTTGCTGAGCCTTTCAAGAATAGACATGGTTATATTTTTTCCCACCGACAAACTGAGTACGAGGCCTTCCATTTTACGGTCTTCCGTTACAAAACCGATACCCAGGTCTATTGCATCCTTTGGTGATTTTATGTTGCATTCTTTTCCTTCGATCATAATCGTACCGGTGTCTTTTTTATCCAAACCAAAAATGCATCTCATTATCTCCGTGCGACCCGCGCCCACCAGCCCTGCTATGCCAAGGATTTCACCGTATTTCAAGTCAAAATTTATATCATAACATACCCCTTCCCTTGTTAAATTCTTTACACTCAATACGACGTCATCGCTGGGGTTTTTACGCTGATGGGAAACATATGAAATTTTCCGTCCTACCATAGAACTTATAATTTCATCGATGGTTACGTTTTCATCCAAATCCCTTGTTTCAATTGTCTGACCGTCTCTCATTATTGTTGCCCTGTCGGCAATCTCGAAAATTTCCTCCATCCTGTGGGAAATGTAAATTATTGCGACTCCTTGCTTCCTTAGTCTATTAATGGTAGAAAACAGTACTTCCCTCTCTTCCTCGGTAACGGACGAGGTAGGCTCATCCATGATGATTAAATCTGCATCCAGTGAAATAGCCTTTGCGATTTCAACCATTTGCTGCTCGGCTATGGACAGCTCTCCAACTTTCTGATTTGGTTTCATCTTCATTTCAAGTTTGTTCAGGATGTCTTCAGTTTGTTTGTAGAGATACTTTCCGTTAATGAAACCAAGTTTACCTGAAGGTTCTCTTCCCATAAAGATATTTTCCATCACCGTCTGATGGGGATTTAGATGCAGTTCTTGGTGTACCATACCGATACCCATGTCTCTTGAAGTCTTGGGATTGTCCAGCACCACTTTTCGGCCCCGTATAAATATTTCCCCGCTGTCGGGTTGATACACTCCGGCCAATATCTTCATCAAAGTGGATTTTCCAGCCCCATTTTCGCCCAATAGGGCGTGGACTTCTCCCCTTCTGACTTCCATAGATACATTATCCAATGCTTTTACACCGGGGAAGCTCTTATTAACACCCTTTACTTCCAAGATGATTTGTTGTTTCATTCCATTACCTCCAATATTAAGGCGACTTTATAATTTGCACCCTACTTTTCATTTGTAAAGTTGGAAGGCATAATTTGCCATGTGTTGCTATGGGCGCAACATCCAATCGCTTATGGTTGATCAATCGCAATATATCAATTGTTGTACGTGCAGTGAAAATATACAGATTTACCTTTAACAGAAATTATTTAATAAGCAAATGCCAAAAAACTTATGTTTGTTGGCAGTCGAATATTTTATACAACCCTTCCTTACCTAATATTAATAGTAAATTTTCCACAAATGTTTTTCTAATTTTGCAGCTCACATTTATCTTTTCTTCCATGCTACAATCAAGGGTCGCAAGCTTTACATTTGTAAAGATTATTTCCTAATGTAAGCTTATATATAAAATAGCATAGGGCAATTTTTTTGTCAATAAAAAATACGCTAAATGATAATGGGAAATTATTACATGAAAATATAGTCGGAAATATGCGGTATAATGGGCATTGTCATAGATCCGTGAATGCACACAACATGGGTCCGGGGATGGGCGACAACATGGCCAGGGATAGGCGATATAAATCAAAATTGCGATATTATCCTTGAAGTTATACGCTAATATGGATGCACCCAGGAAAGGCAGGTTAACAGCATCCATATACAATGAAATATTTATATCCCTTTATTAGTTTATCTGAATTTGTATTATTCTACATAAATAGAAAAATCCTCCTCTATGTATTTCATATAATAAAAATAAATTCGAAATATGTAAACTTATTCCTGGAAATATGCTGCTTTTTGACTATAATAATATATAATAGGATATATACAGAGTTTTTTGCTTTGGGGGTCTAATGTTCATGGAAAACAATGAATATAAGGTTGGTTTTGAAACTATTACTCCTCTGGCGTTTGGTAATGCCTGGCAAAAAAACACTCCTTTCATAAGAGCTTCTTCCCTAATGGGAAGTCTTAGGTTTTGGTTTGAGATTATTTGCTATTTTAGCGGCATAACAAAAAACGAAGACTACATAACCAGAAAGAAAAATCATAAAAAAACTCATGGTGAAAATGTTATTCTAAAGGCAGATTTAGATCAAAAAACACTTCATAATAGACTAATTCAAAAACTTAACGAGCCAACGCCGGCCAATAAAGGAGTAAAAGAATTAACCAATGAGCTTTTAACAGAAATGAAGATACCGCTTCCCAGTAGAGTTTTCGGCTGCACGGGATGGCAGGGATTGATAAAAATTAAAGCTGTAAAATATATAGAAATATTCTCACAAAATCAAACAAACCCATCAAAAAACCGAAATAAAGGGTATTCTGATCATGATTCCAAAAATCTCAATGCACTCTTTAACGGTAGCTTCAATGTTATTTTTGAAACGGATAATGACACCGCCAACAACATTTTATTTCCATTGCTAAAATTCATAGAAAAGTACGGTTTTATAGGAGGAGCGTGGAACTCCGGATACGGCCGAGTGAAAGTCAGCTTTAATGAAATAAATAAAATAAAGGAAAAGCTTGACGGTTTTGCAAACTATGGAGAATTTGCCAACAAGCCTGTAAAATTTGACGACCTTATTGAAACAGTAAACAAGAAAGAAGAGTTGTGGAAAAACAAAAATGGCGATAAAAAAATTAAAATATATATTTGTGGAAAATGCCATGATAAAACTGAAAAAAGTATTTTTAGTATACTTAAAAAAGAAAAAAAAGACTTGAAAAGAAAAATTGAAAACAATGAAAAATGCAAAAAGAAATATGAAGAAAAATGCAAAGAACTTTTTGGAGTCATTGGAAAAAATGCTCAAGGAAGTAAGATCCTCCCCTGGGTTTATAAAGACAATGGAAAAAAAGCTGAGTGGAAATATGGATTTGTATCCATTGTTGATGTATTAAATATAGGGTAGATAAAAAAAGAAAGGAAGAGTAAAATGGGTGATCATTCTGCTTATGAATATATTCTATCCGGAGGTATCAAAGCAGAAGACATTAAAGTAAAATATAATAATGAAGCTAAAATTAATTTTAAATTGAAAGACTATTATAATTTCTGCAAAATTTATACCCGCGAATTTGAATATAAAAAATCCAATCCCCGTAAATCTTACCATAAAAACTCCAATCCCCGTAAATCCAACAGTAAAAATTTAGAACAAAAAATAGGAGCCTTCAAAAATAGAGAAGATAGCTTTTGCAAGAGATTTTCATTTGTTGAAAAAAAGGACTCAGGAAGAACTATTGGAAGATATAAAAATTGTAAGGTATCTGATTTCCCTTTTTCGTGGCTTAAAGATAGGCCATCGTGGTCTAATGCTAAACCATTTATAAATAATAAACCATTAACATTTGAAAATGAATTAGAAAAAAAACCGGAATTCACAGGGGTTTTTAAGGACAAAGAACAACTAAAAAAGTATCTTGAAAAATTGCATCCCTATTCCTTCGCCATAACAGCAAAAATAAAACTTAAGGCTCCTTATTTCAGCAAAGATGATGATTTTTACCTCCTTGATAATCCGGTGTTAAAGGATCATACCTTTAAGTTGCCTATGGTTCGGGGCAGTGGTTGGAAAGGAGCCTTGGCCAGGAGCGCCAGAGAATTGATCAACGAAAATTTAGGCAATTTTTTATCCTTTGTCCGGATTTGGGGACTAGGCTCTTCCGAATACCGAAGTTTGCTGGAGTCCCTAAAAAAAGAAAATATCGAAGAACTGAGAGAAAAAGTCATTTCCTTCAGTGTTTTCGAATTAGGACTTGAATTGAATAAAGACAATATCAATGATATAAAGAATAACCCTCAAATTTTTCTGGAGAAATTATCCGAAGAACTAGTTACAAAGAATATCAAGGACAATACTCTCCTTCCCTACCTGCAACCCCACAGAGGCAGAGCCATATTTTATCCTACATTTTTTAATAAAATCTCCTATGAGGTAATAAATCCCCATGACAGACAAAGAAGAGCAGGAACCAGCCCAATATTTTATGAAGTAGTCCCCGAAAGCACAACAGGCATACTGCAGGTAATTTATATACCCCACGACGGTCTTTTTACTGAAGAACAAGCACTAAAAGAACAGATTAGTAAAGATCTGTCTTTTTTGTGCGAAACAATAGATAAAACTGCAGAGCATGGCATAGGCGCTAAAACTAAGTTGGGATGGGGCACATTTGAATTATCAGACAAAACGTACTGTGCAAATAATTTAAGCGTTACAGTTAAGGGGTGGAATAAATGCTAAATTTGGAGATGTTGAAGAAACATAATACGGATATCTTGAAAGCTGAAACAGTAGCACTGTTTTTCAATATGGGTAAAACCCATGCGGGAATAGGCAATTGGAGGAAAAAATATTTTCCTAATGAAAAAGAACTTTTTTCTAATGGTTATCGAGGATATTTCGGTATAAAAAAGAATAAAAATACGAAAGAAATCGAAATAGACCTCGAGAATAGTACCTTCATTAAAGAACTAAGGAATGTTTCTTCTGACTTAGAAGAATTTTTCTTAAAACATAAGGTAATTTTGCCGTATAAAGAATTGAAAGATGGGAAAATAGTGCCCATTGATACAACAAAAGTTGAAAACAATAAAGAAAATAATAAAAAAATAAAGCTTATCGATATAATAGTTGATGAAAAAGATGAAAAGCTATGCAAAAAGTTTTTTTTACGTGGTTGTGAAAATATAAACTCCGGCATAGACAAAGGAACTCCTGATGAGGATAAAAAAATAAAAGATATCCTTTATATTGCCAATGCATTTGGAACATTAAAAAATGAAATTAACGACAATAAAAACTTTGATGGAAGAAGAAAGCTTTTCTGGCAAAGCTTACACAGTTTTTTAGATAAAAATAATTATTATAAGGATGATTATTATAAAACAGAACCTGACCGGAAGGCGATAAAAGAATACTGGAAAGAGATAAGAAAATGGGTATTTGAGGAAATGGAACCCTGGTATTCCTCCCTTCTGAGCGATAACCGTATGCCTATAAACGATATAACCCTTTGGGATCAAGTCTATATGGTCGCAACGATGTTCAAAGCAGTTTTAGCTGACATGTATCTTATTGCATCAAGCCCATCAAAAAAAGAAAAATTTATAGATTATTTCGAAAATCCTGCCAGCATCAAATGGAGAATTTTGGGCATACAATACGATAAGCTGGCTTTGGCAGAAAGGGGTTTTAGGCCGTCCCACATAGAATGGTACCGGGAAACCGCCCGAAGAATAGACAAGGAGGTCAAAAACCTTATTGAAATAAAATACGCCTTGGGGAATGAAATATACAGGGATGAGACAGGCATCTATTTTTTGGTTGGCGAAAACTTGGCCAGTAACGATAAAGCTCCCTTATCCACTCTCCATCCGGATTTATCGAATATAAAAAATGAGATCTTACAAATATTTAAAGAAGAATGTCAAGATGAGTTTTATCCGGCTATTTTATTAACTAAACCGTCCCGGGGCCTTATGAATCTAACCTACTTACTGCAAAAAACCAAGGAAAACTTCCTTCAACCTGACTATTCACAAAAAAGCTTCCACTTTGAAGGCATGGGAAAATCAACTATTTGCCCCGTATGCCGGATAAGAGCTTTCTCTGTTTCAGATAAAAAAGGAAGTAGAGAGGAAGATAAATTTATATGCGATGAGTGTCAGAAAAACAAAGGAACTAAACGGCTGGAGAACTGGCTAAAAAACATTGACGGCGAAACCATATGGACATCCCAATTGCAGGATAAAAACGGCAGGATAGCTCTGGTCACATTGAAATTTGAACTAATGGAATGGCTGAGCGGCAATATGTTAAACAGCTTGCTGATAAGGGAAACCGATTATGACGAAAAACTTAAAGAAATCGAGATGTTTTTCAGGACATTTTTGTCAAATGAACCTTTGTTTCCCGGAAGTTTTGACGAGACACCTGGAAGTTATAAATGGATAAATAAGTTGGAAGATGAAATCATCAATCTGCTAAAAAATAAAAAGCTTTCAAATAATAGGGAAAGTATAGTACAAATAAAAAGCTGCTTAAGTCAAATAGAAAAGATGTTAATCAAAGGACATACAATTCCGCAGTTAGTTAACGAAATAAGAAAAAAGTTTTTTAGTAATTCAATTAAATTAAATGAAAGATTATGTCTAGGCAAATATCAAAACAATACTATTGAAGATATAATAAATTTTGTCTACAAAGGTAATGATAGTCTGCAAAATTTAAGTGAAAAACTTAAAAATCTAATAAACCAAATTCAAAATTATAAAGATCATTTTAATGAAGAAGAATATAGAAAATTTATTTCTGAAATAGATAAACTTTTAAAACGAATAAAGGAACTTCAAAAAGGCAGTTTCTTCTTCCCGGATCTCGCGAAAGAATCTTATGGAGGATGTGTAGGAAACGGAGAAACATTTGACGACTGGGTAAGACAAGTATTCTTTGGGTCAATAACGGGGAATGAGTGGGAAGATTTTGTTAGAAACAGCGCATTAAATGAATTTATTGATTGGGACTCCCAAACTATGCACTGGGATAAATGGAACAAAGATGCAATAACTTTATTTTCACAATTACTGCTACAATTCCTTATTCGCAAAAATCCTTCACCTGCAAGACTTCGAAGGGTCTGGGAAACAACCGAAAACTTTTTCAAGGATATAGATTTAAAGGAACTCGCAGGCATAAAAGACGAAGACTGCACTCGTCTGTACTGGCCCAATCAAAATAAAGAAAACAAAGAATGCCAGAATATAAAGGACGGAGAATACCAAGACGGTGAGTTGCTGTTTTGGGTAAAAAATGGCAACGTATACCTTATTACTTCACTGTCAAAAATACCAAAAAACAAAGACACTTTTGTCCTAAAACCCTATGGACAAAAAGGCAGCAAAGAAGAGCCATCCTTTAAATTGTCGATGGATGAAGCGAAAAAGGGGAGATTTAAGCCATACTTTTCAATAATTGATCCTACGCCTGTAAGTTGGCAATTTGTAATACCGGCAGAGTACGTACCAAATCTTATAAATGGAATAATAGACCGTTATAGACAAAACTTCAAATGGGTGTATGGAAAACTGTCCTTACATATCGGCATTGTGGTGCAGCATTATAAAAAACCGTTATACCTTGGCATAAAAGCACTAAGGAGAATAAGACGCGACAATGTAGAAACTTCGGATATACAAAAAATAACCAAAGCTAAAAACATCACACCTATACATGCAAAAATTATAAATATAGAAGAAGAAAAAAATGATACAGGAAAATACTACTCCCTATATGAAGTAGTGAATACCGATAATGAAACAGCAAATGCCAAAGAACATTATAATTTCTACCTCGCCCCCAAATCCGATAGACTAAAACGGATAAAACCCTTAACCGATTTTAAAAACAATGAAGAAATAATCTATTATCCCAATACGCTGGATTTTGAGTTTCTAGACACCAACACACGCAGAAACGAGATATTTTACACTAAAGGAAAAAGAAAACTTCCGCTAAAAAAGAATCGTCCTTATACATTAGAAGAAGCCAAAAAGATTTTAGAACTTGGTAGAAATCTTAATGAAAATCTTAATGATAATAATAACAAAAATAATAAAGATAACAACAAAGATAATAAATATGAGGAAACCGCTTCCCAGATACACAATTTCATAACCCAGCTATACAGCAAATATGAAGATTGGGATATAGAAAATGACGATACAAATATCCAAAGTTTCAAATTATATTTAACTTCACTGTTGGTTAATGCATTTAAACTTAATAAAAAGGAAAATAGAGAACTTAAAAAAGCCTTCGCTGAAATACTGGGGATTTCGGATATAAGTAAATTGCAATACAAAAGCAATGATGAAATCAGATGGATAGTAAGATTATTCTTCGACAGCTTTGAATTCTGGCATAAAGCCTTAAAGGAGGTATTAAAAAATGAAAAATTTAGTTAAAAACTTGCCTATTATAACTGTGGCTACCGATCCAATATACATAGGAACCGGCGGCTATACCATCGGACGGGTGGATAATACCATAGTACGGGACCCAATAACTAAAATCCCTAAAATCCCGGGAACGAGCCTTGCCGGGACTTGGAGATATTATATGGCATTACACCTACAAAGACTATTTAAAGACGAATATATAAGTACACGTAAAAAAAGGGCGAATGTGAAGGAAATTAAAGAATTGTTCAGCTGTAATACCATGGACAGCAAAAATGCTCATGAACAGGGAACGGAAAACTGGATATTTTACGAGGGTAACAAATATTCAGCCATTAAATGTGCCGGTCAGGATGAACTGCCCCAGGTTGAATACAGCGACTCCCATACAAAGGATAAAGGACATTGTGGAAGATGTATTGTATGCAAAGGTTTTGGTTTTTCCAAAAAGGATATATCCTGGCAGGGAATGTTATTGTTTAGCGATCTTAACATTTTACTTTTCCCCGTATATACCAGATACGGTGTGAAATGGATAACTTCCGAAAAGATTATGAAAGAAGCCGGACTTTTAGAGGAAGAAACGGACAAGATAAATGAAAAAAATACAAACCGGGAAGAACGTAGGCCGGATATAATTGTTTTTTCAGAAAAGGCCTCTGATAAAAAAGAAAACTGGCTTAACCTGGGATGGATCAACCTGCCCTACCAAGTTAAAAAAATAGCTTTAAATTTAGACGTTATTGAAAACCTAACTAAGATCAGCAGCAAGGACATCTGCATGGTACCGGACAGTTTGATCTCTCAAATAATAAATTCTAACCTTGAAGTAAGGACTTCGGTATCAATTGACCCACTTACAGGCGCAGCCAAAGAAGGGGCACTGTTCACTTCCGAGGCCATGCCCCGCGCAACTGTTTTCTACGGTAATATAAGGATATTTGACAAAAGCATGTTCAATGCTTTGGATGCAATTACACATGAGCTGCCTTCAGCCCAACAGCTGGAGTATGCCCTTAAGGATACCGGCTGCTATTTCGAAACCCTGGGGATAGGCGGCATGACTACCAGGGGATTTGGCAGATTTAAAATTCACATCAATCCATAGAAGCAATAAAAAGATAATCATAAAGGCGGTGATAAAATGAAACAAAATCAAGAGAATAAAAACCTGGACAGCGTCATATGTAAGATAGGATACCAAATTGCTGAGAAAATACTGCAGAAAAAAGAAGAAAGTGTAATAGAAAAAGCCTTAGGGGTTCTAAACAGTGATGGCGTTTATGCCTATTATGTTTATATTAAGTCAAAGGGCGTGGATAATATTCTGTTGGATGAAATAGCTGATTTAATGAAATATACGGATACAAAGCTTACAAACAAAAATTATAAACAATACTTTGAAAGATTAAGCAATAATTTATATGATCTGTTATTTTTTAAAGGAATATTGGAACAGACATTAACATATGCCCGATATCATCTTAAAGCGAGGGAAAAGAATGAATAATATTAGATGGTTCGAGCTTGTTTTCCAACAACTCCGGCCGATACATATAGGCAAGCTTAATTACGGCGTTTTATCTGAAACTGAGATATTCATTCCCGGCCAAACTATGTGGGGAGCCTTAACTAAAAATTACAACCTTGCAAATAAAATAAATTTAAATGAAAACCAGAATCTGTTTTCCTCCATAACTTGTTTTTTCCCTTCTCTTGATGGGAAAAACGTTTTAGCACCTTGCTATAAAGACGGAGTGTTTTGTTTAAATGAAGGTTTATCGGAAGACGACTTTAGGTTTGCCTTTGTTGACACTTTTGTTTCAACGGCGGTGAATCCTTTATCAAGGGAGGCTGCCGACGAATCACTCCATGAAATGGACTTTGTCCTCCCAGGGCCTAAAAATGTGCTGCCTCAAAAAGGTATAAATAAAGAAACCAGACTTAAATGGATCGGGTTGGTAGGATTAGAAGAATATAATTCAAGCGTATATGATTTTTTACAAGAAGACAAGCTTATCATTACCATAGGAGGAGAAATAAAATACGGATTTGGCGTACTAGAATTAATATCCGTTAAAGAAATTAATGAAGAGTTCCTTGAAAAGTGGAATTTAACCGAAAACGGAAATCTGTTTATAAAAAATAAAGATTATACCGAAGAAACACAAATAGGTTTGAGAAACTTTGTGGAGATAAATTCTCGTACCTGTGAGAAAATGAAATTCGAAGGAAATGTGATACCCATAGCAGAATTTGATTTTACAAATAATATGCCAAAAATAAAGGAAGCATCACTTTATATAAATGTGGGCAGTAAGATCTATACCCTTGAAAAGCAAAACAAATCCGTCTTAGATGAATATAAGTTATCAAAGGGAAAGTTTAAAGCCATGTCAATTTTTTTATAATGACCGTTTTGACAAGATTTAGACCGGCGATCTTTACTGTAAACTCTCCAGCCCTTGATATATAAGAAAATGATCGGGGTGACAAGATTTGAACTTGCGATCTTCTGGTTCGCATCTCAATTCCTCATAAGCTCACCGCAAATTACACGGACTTTCATATTTTCTACCAATAAAAAAAGGCACCCTTTTGGATGCCTTTTTAATACTGCTTATTTATAATCCTATTTGATCTACAGCATAAGTGGCTTCTTCTGTGGTAAATCCTTCAAATTCCAATTGCTCTATTAGTCCCTTTCTTGAGAAAGGTGTAAAATCTAAATATTCTTTACCCTTCTTTACCGCTTGCTCTTTCCAATCTACATCCAACTGATCTACAGCATAAGTAGCTTCTTCATTGTCAAAGCCTTCATACTCCAGCTGTTCTATTAAGCCTTTCTTTGAGAAACTTGTAAAGTCTAAATAATCTTCAGCTTTCCTTACGGCTTGTTCTTTCCAGTCAACGTCAAGTTTATTTGCTGCGTAGGTAGCGTCTTCTGTATCAAAACCTTCGAATTCCAGTTGTTCAATTAGTCCTTTTTTAGAAAAAGCCGTAAAATTCAGATAATCTTTAGCCTTGGACACAGCATTCTTTTGGGACAACGTTTCCTCCGGCTCTTGTTCTGCAGGCTCAGACGTCGATTCCTCAGTAGGTTCCGGTGTAGCTTCCTGTGTCTGTTCAGGCTAGGGCTCAGGTTCCGGTTCGGGTTCAAGCTCTTTTGTTTCAACACCTTCTTCAATACTTTCTTCTATTTGGTTGGATGGATCATTCATAGCAACTTCTTGCTCGCCGCCTCCCCCACAACCACTAATGGCAAATATCATTATTGCTACAACAAGTAAAAGCCACCATCGTTTAAATATTGGCTTTTTTTGTTTTACGACCAACTTTAATCCCCCCTGGTTTTTTTCTATAATACTTACATACTTCTACATAAGCCGCTTACTTCCTGCATAAATCCCTCGACACATTTCGATAAAAAACTCAACCGCGACAACCTGTCTACAAAATAAATACACCCTTACGTACGCCTGTAAATTATTTTTCTAAAAGCTTCTCAATGTTTTTGTTCAACCTACTAAGCTGCCTAATTATTATCCAGTTTTGCTCAGTCAATGCCGATAGGTATGTTACTTTTGCTTGCTCTTCAGCCCTGGCAAAACTTAAGGCCATGCCTGCTTTTATAAATTGGTTGCCTACCAAATCATTCGCAATCCTTTGCAAAACAACCAAATCTTTTTCGTCTATATCTTCTAATTGGTATCTGCCCATAAATTTTGTAACTTTTCCTGTTGTTTTTCCTCCCTACTTTTCTTTCCCCCGAATAATCCCACTTTAAACAACCTCCCAGTATTTTTGCTTATAAGTATACCATAAATTCGCATGGTGATTTTGCCCAGCTATTCTACCGGGCTGAACTCAGGAGTTATTTCCGCAATCGTGGAAACGATTGAGAGGATATATTCAATAGGCTAACAACACACCAAAAATCTGTTTCTGGCCATGTACTGGACTATCTTAATCTTAGCGTGAAACAGGCATAATGCATCAATTTGCCTGCATTTTTTGTCAAAGGTATAAACCCCTCTAATATCAGGCAAAACACCACTGTTTACCGGTTCGGCTCCCCTTTGTAAGTACAGCTTACCGCCGTCAAAACGAGTACCGTCTTTTTCCCTCAAAGACAACCTAAACCTATAATAATACAAGCGTTCCTACTCTGTAGTTCAACGCAAGAGCCGCCTATCTCGTGTGAGCCTCTATGGATTTGGATTTTCATAACGGTACCCTTTGAACGGTGAAAACAGATGGTTGCTCTTTAATCAGAAAGAAATCAATTTTGAGCACATCAGCCAGCTTTTTAAGATTAGAACGCTCCCCACCCATCATATCTTTGATCTCCTTATGCTGGAATTTCTCCCTATATACGAGCACCGCCTTACGGATGCAGTCGGCTTTAAGGTTACCAAGTATATCCTTATAGGATTCGATAAACAGGTCTTTGTCAAGCAGTTGATAATAGGTGGCAATCTCCAGCATACAGCGTAGCAACGTATCGCTGCTGCCTATTTTTAATTCTATCAGCCATACTTTTTTATCTGCTTTGGTCGAAAGACACCAGATCAATCTTGCCGGCTTTATCGTCAAGGGTGTTCTTCAGCGGCACCTGGTAATCAAAAACCTCGCCAAGTCCGCCCAGGTTATTGCCCTGCCTTGAAAAATTAAAAATTCTTTTCGCGAAAATCTCTTCTTCCCGGTTGGTCTGCCCCTCAACAGTTCCGTTATGCGTTGCGACGCGGTAACCCTTTTCTCTTTTAATGCATGATAATTTCTCAAATTTTTCTGCTATGTTTTCCTTTAAAAGTACTTGTGCGATCACTTCTGTATACAACTCCCCGTTTTCATCTCTTGTTTTCCCTCTCCGGTTATTAAACGGCTGTTGGTACAACTGTCAAATATCCTGCATAGCCACCCTTGTTTCATAAGCCACGCGTTCTTTTGTGTAGGTATCCGGGGACCGGGTAATGCTTTTGCACTCCTTTTTTTCACACCTCTCGATTTTCTTCTTGCTTCTTTCATCATTCATTTTTGAAGCCTCCTTAGATAAGAATTGTGTCAGTGGCCGAATAGTATTCATTCCATGCAAAGGATTCTCCAGTCATTGGATTTAATAAATTTCTCGGTTCTCACATTTATAGCACTCTTCTTCTTTATCGTAATACATGTAATACAAAACTGCGACATGGTTTTGACGCAAAAAACAACTTGGCCGCTTAATTTTTATTGAGGGAAAAACTTCCAAGAGAAAAAAGTTTTTGTGATGGGGATTTCTATCTTTACTGGCCGTTCATATATACAATAACCAAATGGAGATAAAGGGTTAATATCAATAGGGACTATAAGTATTAGTTGGTTTCAATTCCTTATTAGATAGACTGACAAATTCAACAAAATTTAAAAGTCCTTATAGCAAAATATAGGCCTTTTAGGCCTTTGGTATTTTACACAAAAAAAGGGCCGATTCTATCCTGATCGGCGAGCACATTCCAATAATACGAATACCGGTAGAAGTAAGATCAATAAAACAACAAGCATATTACATCGTCCTTTTCTTATTTTTTAATTAAAGGCTTCAATTCCTTACAAGCAGTCTATCAATGATGTAAAAGATGCCTTTATAACAGACAAAATCCTGGTTTCATTTCTTCATAGATAGGCTAAAAATTACATTTTATTACCTATATTATACTATATATACAAAAAGTTTCAATTCCTTGCAGAGGACTGGCAACTTTTATACCTAATACAATTATTCAAGCGGATATAGGGTTTCAATCCTTCATAGGTAAAATAACGACCAAAATTGCCATGTAAGCATAAATGATGGAGACTTCAGCTTTCAGTCCCTCATAGTAAGCCTAGTAACGGAATAATGTTCTAAAGCAGGTTTATGTTATTTTTAAGTTTCAATTTCTTATAAGTAAGCTTACAACACAAACATTTTAGGTTGGCTGTTATAGGAATTAATCCGTAAATCCGGTTGTTTCCCAGATTTCTTTGTTTATGTCAACAATGTATTTTGCATCCTTTTTTAGTTTTTCATACAGTTTCAAAATATCAAAATCATTTGTACCCGGAATAACCGAATTTTTGGCAATAATATATGAATTATTTATTATGTTTTCGGTATTTTTCTTCTCAAAATGCTTAATATTTGAGATCAGTTTTTTTAGTTGATTTATGGCAAAGCTTTATACTTCTTAATTGTTGCTGAAGTATGAAGTTGCTTATATATTTTAGACATCCGAATCACCTCCTGCAATGTTCTAATCCCTTATAGGTAGGCTAACAACTTAGCGTCCTGATCAGCCATCATTTGCAGATCTCTGTTTCAATTCCTTATAGGTAGGCTAACAACTTTTAATTCCTCGACGGCTTCCTCGGTAAATTCCGGTTTCAATTCCTTATAGGTAGGCTAACAACAATATTCTAAAGGCATTGAAGAAAAGAATTTCCAGAAAAGTTTCAATTCCTTATAGGTAGGCTAACAACGTTCCGGGGAGTTTCTGCAACGTTGTTTCTGCAACGTGTTTCAATTCCTTATAGGTAGGCTAACAACCAAGCAATTTAGCTGGCACACACTCTAACAGCAGATATGTTTCAATTCCTTATAGGTAGGCTAACAACTTTATCTAGCATTACACCACCCCCGTATCACGTACGTTTCAATTCCTTATAGGTAGGCTAACAACCATACCGTCCATGATCTCATATAGTACTTCTTCGCCT
>DUOD01000002.1 GCA_012838995.1 Clostridiales bacterium | reverse complement strand
GCAAAAAAATTTGAACATAATATTAAAAAGGAAGAGGTCGCATTTGTATGAGGGAAGTATATTTAGGTATAGACGTTGGATCCGTTAGCACCAACGTCGTTGCCGTAGACGAAAACTATGATATATTACACTCCAGCTATATAAGAACCAACGGCCAGCCCTTGGAAGCGGTCAAGAAGGGTCTTGACGAGCTTAAAGAAGCCATGGGCGACCAAATAGAGGTAAAGGCTGTGGGTACTACCGGTAGCGGCCGCCAGCTGGCCGGTGCCATGGTGGGTGCCGATATCGTTAAAAACGAGATAACCGCCCACGCCACCGCTACCGTTAATTTTGTACCCGGTGTTCAAACCATTTTTGAAATAGGGGGTCAGGATTCAAAGATAATAATCATAAGGGACGGTATGATAGTAGACTTTGCAATGAATACGGTATGTGCCGCCGGTACCGGCTCTTTCCTTGAACACCAGAGCCAACGGCTGGGCATACCTATCCAAGAGTTCGGCGAAATGGCCCTTAAAGCAAAAAAACAAGTGCGTATAGCCGGACGATGTACGGTGTTTGCAGAATCCGACATGATATCCAAGCAACAGTTTGGGTTTTCCAAAGCCGAGATAATAAACGGCCTGTGCGAGGCTTTGGTTAGAAATTATATAAATAACCTGGGCCGAGGTAAACAATTAAAACCGAAGTTCGTTTTCCAGGGCGGTGTGGCTGCCAATGTAGGTATAAAAGCCGCCTTCGAACGGGAAATTAATGCGGAGATAATAGTGCCCAAGCATTTCGACGTCATGGGCGCCATCGGCTCGGCAATACTCGCCAGAGAACAAGTAATAAAATCCGGCAAGCCCACCCGTTTTAGAGGGTTTGAAGCTTCCCAATTGGAGTATACACCCTCTACCTTTGAATGCAATGATTGTTCCAACAACTGCGAAGTAATCAAGGTAGATGCGGAGGGCACCACAATCGCCATGTGGGGCGACAGGTGTGGTAAATGGTCCAACTCCATATAAAATCCCCTAAAAAAATAAAACCGCGGCTAAAGCAAAATTCAGCCGCGGTATTTTATTGAATTAATATATTTCCCTTCCCTCGCTTCGAGCTACCTTTTGGTACTCCTCCAAAAGCCTTGCGGTTATAGGCCCGCACTGACCATCGCCTATTATCCTGTTGTCTATCTCGGTAACGGCTATCAATTCCGCCGCCGTACCGGTGAAAAAGCACTCGTCGGCGCCATACACGTTAAACAACGTCAATTCCTTTTCTTTAAAGGGAATGTCTAGCTTCTCTGCCAAGCTTATAACCGTCCTCCGGGTTATACCGTCCAGGGCACCCACATAAATGGGAGGCGTCATTAATACCCCATCCTTTACAATAAATATATTATCGCCGGTGCATTCGGTAACCAGACCGTTCTGGTTAAGCATAATGGCTTCGGAAGCCCCGGCATGGTTAGCCTCTATCTTGGCCAATATATTGTTTAGGTAATTTAAGGATTTAATTTGCGGGTCAAGCACCCCCGGCATATTCCGCCGAGTAGAGGCGGTAATTGCCTTCATTCCCTTTTTGTACATTTCCGGTGGGTACATTTCTATTTTGTCGGTTATAATGACAATAGTAGGCCTTTTGCACTTGTTGGGGTTTACGCCCAAATCGCCCTTGCCCCGGGATACCACTAATCTTATATAGCAATCCCTTAATTGGTTTTTTCTGATGGTGGCCAGCATGGCCTCGATCAACTCTTCCTTAGTCATAGGTATCTCCAATGCTATGGCTTTGGCGGCATCGTACAGCCTGTCGATATGTTCTTCACATCTGAACACACGTCCGTTGTAAGCCCTGATGCCTTCAAATACACCATCACCGTACAGGTATCCGTGGTCAAAGACCGAAACCTTTGCCTCGTCTTTTTTATAAAACTCTCCATCGATATAAACCCATTTTTGTTCCATATATAAGTTCCTCCTTTATACTTTAAACCCTGTTGGGATTATTGTTCTATCGCACATTATTAACAACACAATCGGTTTACTGCTCTCTTGATGGTTCATCCCGGCAAACGGGATGAATTATAACAAAACAACCGTGGAGGTAGAGGCTGCTAAATTTTATTTTACTACTTAAAAACAATACGTGTCCAGTAAAAACTAATTTTTTATTTACCAAACCTATAAGGTAAGCCTTGAATTAACTAAAAGACCCTTCCGTACATGCCCAAGCCCTTTCCATCCATGACTTTACAGCCGAAAAATGTGGCATTTCCCCGACCATACCACCGAAAAATATGTTTTATGCCAAAGCTTTTGCCGAAAATTACCCTGCCTTGATGGGACCGGCTTAACAAGCGGATGGTGGTTAATCCCACCCGCACCCGTTAAGCCAAAAACGACCATAACTTCTACAGGCAAAGTACAACGCTAACCTTTTAGAATTATTTGGGGGTGGCATTGTCGGATACTTCTTGTATGAATAAAGAACCGTACCTCTACACCGCCGACATATCTCCTTAGATAGTATATCATATTTGCAAATACAATGCTTTTTTTCTCAAGATCAACGTCTCAAAGACAGTGGCCGGTCATCCGTGATTTTTACACAAATACATCCCCTTCAACTCTTTTGCAATAAAGGAGGCTGCCGGATACCCGAAACAAGCTTTTATATAACTATATCTCCTTTAACCCCTGCTCTAGAGCAAAGGTGTGTAATGCATGTTTTCCCATCCCCTCTTGGTAATATAAGTCACCTTCGATAAGTACACAAACACCGTCGCCAAAACTTCACCACACCCTTATGCCCGATGGGTATGCCTGCCATATTATCCTGCCGGGAGCATGAAAAAACCCGGATATTACCAAGGGTTGGTACATCCGGGTTGCGTTTACGAAAGCCTTTGCCCTCCCTACCTTACTCTCCCTCAAAGGAATTAAGCTTTAACAGCTTAAGTATTTCCACGACTGCTATGGGCATGAGGGATAAAACCACCACGGCCAACCACTGCTGAAAATTAAGCTGTACGATGCTGAACAGCCGGGTCAGGCCGGGAGTTAGCATCACCAGTAACTGGAGTGCCAAAGACACGGCTACCGCCCACAACAGATAGCCGTTGGAAAGCAGGCCCGTCCTAAACAAAGATCTTTCGTTGGATCTAACGTTGAAGACATGGATGAGCTGAGATATGGCAAGAACGGAAAAGGCCATGGTCTGGCCGGTGGCGGTATTGGTTGCCTTGCCTATTAAAAAGGCTATAAGAGTCAGGGTACCCACCATAACCCCCTGATAACATATCCTGATGATCATCCCCTTATCGAATACGCCCTTCTTGGGACTTCTGGGCTTTTTGTCCATTATACCCGCCTCCGGCGGGTCGACGCCCAAGGCCAGGGCAGGAAAACTATCGGTCACGAGGTTTACCCATAATATATGTATTGGTAGCAGGGGGATATCCCAGTTGGCCAAAGTAGCTACAAGTAGTACCAATATTTCCCCTACATTGCAGGACAGTAAAAACTGTATAGTCTTTAAAATATTGGTGTAAATAACCCTACCTTCCCTGACGGCCGATACGATGGTGGCAAAATTGTCATCGGTAAGCACCATATCCGACGCCTCCTTTGCAACATCGGTACCGGTTATACCCATGGCCACCCCTATATCCGCACTTTTGAGAGCCGGTGCGTCGTTAACGCCGTCCCCGGTCATGGCTACCACCTGACCCCTGGCCTGCCACGCCTTTATTATCCGCATTTTGTGTTCAGGGGACACCCTGGCATACACCGAGTATTTATCCACGTTATCCTCAAGCTGTTGTTGGGTCATGGCATCCAATTCCCCGCCGGATATGGCCTCGCTTTCATCCTTCAGCATACCCAATGCCCGGGCAATGGCAACGGCCGTTATTTTATGATCGCCGGTTATCATAACGGGTTTTATACCCGCCCTTTTACACAACATAACCGCATCCATAACCTCCGGCCGGGGCGGGTCTATCATCCCGAAAAGTCCTACGAATATAAGCTTGTTTTCAAGGGCCTGCTCCCTATCCCCCTGGGGTATTTGGCTAATGGGCTTATAGGCAGCGCCCAGCACCCTCAAGGCGTTGTATCCCATATCCCGGTTGGCCGATAATACTCGGTTTTTCATGTCTTCATCCAATTCCATAACCCCGTCGTTAACCAGGATATGGGTACATCTACTCAGCAGTTCATCGGGCGCGCCCTTGGTGTACACCCTATACCCGTCGGTCCATTGATGTAGGGTGGTCATTAATTTTCTATCCGAATCAAAGGGGATTTCCCCCACCCTGGGATATAACTTTTGCTCAGCGTCCTTGTCCATACCCATTTTAAATGCCAAATCCACCAAGGCCGTTTCCGTCGGGTCACCGATGGTCTGCAGGGTGCCACCGTCGTTTTTTACCTGGCTGTCGTTGCACAACAGGCCTATTTGGACAAGCAGTCGAAAGGTATTATCAGTGCGTTCTTTGTCCATTTCCTTTACACGCAATATACTACCGTTATAATACACCCTTTCCACCGTCATCCTATTCTCGGTCAAGGTCCCCGTTTTGTCCGAACATATAACGGTGGCACTCCCCAGGGTTTCCACCGCCGGGAGTTTCCTGATTATGGCATTGCGCCGTATCATCCGCTGTACACCTATTGCCAACACCACCGTGACGATGGCGGGCAGTCCTTCGGGGATGGCAGCCACCGCAAGGCTGACCGATGTAAAGAACATGGCGAATATTTCCTTGCCGTATAATATCCCCACCAAAAAGATAATGCCGCATATGGCCAACACCGCAACGCCCATGGTTTTACCCAGATTTTCCATACGTTTTTGCAGTGGGGTCTTAACACCCTCTTGTTTTTGGAGCATATGGGCTATCTTGCCCATCTCGGTATCCATACCGGTGGCAACCACTATGCCCCTGCCCCTGCCGTAGGTTACTATACTGCCGGAATATGCCATGTTAGTCCTATCGCCCAAGGGTATGTCCCGGCCATCCAAGCTATCAGTGGATTTTTCCACCGGCACCGATTCACCGGTCAGGGCGGCTTCCTGTATCTTAAGATTGGCCGATTCAGTAAGCCTAAGATCGGCAGGAACGAAATCTCCGGCCTCCAGGACCACCAAATCCCCGGGCACCAATTGGGATGCCGGGATGGACTCGGGCTGACCGTCCCTTATCACCTTGGCATGGGGCGCCGCCATTTTCTTTAAGGCGGCCAGGGACTTTTCCGCCTTGTTTTCCTGGGCCGTGCCCAAAACAGAATTTAAAATGACGATGGCCAAGATTATTACGGTGTCTTTAACCTCGCCCAGAAGGCCCGATATAACGGCGGCTATTAACAGGATTATCACCATAAAATTTTTGAACTGGTCTATAAACATAGATAGGACGGTCTTGCTTTTTCCATGTTCAAGTTCGTTGGGACCGTATTGCTCCAACAGCTCAAGAGCGTGCTGACCGGACAGCCCTTCTTGTAGGGATGTTTTTAGGATGTTTCCAACTTCATGGATGTCAAGGATATGCCATGCTTTGTTTTCCATGGAATTCCTCCATTATAACTAAAATTAAGACCTAAATGTATTTATATTCTATATTACCCTTTTTTTATTTGCGGTAATCAATTGATCCTTAGTTTAGGCGTACAGTACCCGACAATTTTTTCACCACGGTTTGACCGTTTGTATGGAATTTCTTCATAATAAAACCATATCACCGTTATTCGTCAAGCACCTTTTGAAACAGGGTTATAATAAATTCGGATAAAAGCGGTTTGTAAAATTATCATACATTGTTAAATTATCATGCTCAATATCAAAATCAAACCAAAGGACAGGTGGAGTTTGTTGGTAACCGGTACCCCTTCCCTCTTGACTGCCGATACCGTTCTATAAGAAACCCCGGCCAGGGGCAGCGTCAGCAATACCAGCAGGGATGCTTTCGGTAGCAAACCTAATATAACATACAGAACCGTTAAACCGTAGGAACCCATTAACAAACCTAAATACAAGGCCTTACCAAACCCGCATCCCAGACGAACCGTTAAGGTCTTAATGCCCAGCTCCTTGTCCCTTTCATAATCCCTAAGCTCGTTGCTCATCATAAGCAGGGGAATCATAAGGCTCAAGGGCATGCCCAGCACAACAGGCGTCCAGGAAAGGTCCTGGGCAAACACCAAATAGGTCCCATACACCATCAAGGGTCCCATGAGTATAAAGGACAATAGGGCGCCTAAACCCCGTTTTTTATAGGCAATGGGTTCACCGGTATAGGAATACCCGCCGATAATACCTATGGCCCCTATGTACAGCAATAAAGGAGTGGAAAGATATACTAGGTAGAGTCCCAAAATAGCCGTCAGTAAAAAGAATATCATGCCCAAAACAAAAATTAGAATATCAAATTTGGTGCGCTGCCTGCCCAGGAAGGTATACCTTTTACCCTCCTGCCTGCGGTATTTGTACTCGCATTCGAAATAATCGTTAATAAGATTGGCACCCGTCTGGACAAACAACCCTGCCGCAATCACAAGGAATATCTTTTTCATATCCAGCATGGCATCACCGGTGAATAACTTACCCTCGCCATGGGCGATAACCATACCCAGTACCGTGGAGTATAGGGCCAGGCTTAAGGAAAGGGGACGTGCGGCTATCCATACATCCCTGACAATGTTCAATACCTCCTTGGTCCTTTGTTTCATACAAAAACTCCCTGCTTATAAAAAAATTAATTTTTTTTCATTATTATACATATAATTTATCAAGTCAATTACAAAACAAACATTCTCCTTTAAATAGCCTTTAACAATAAAAGATAACTATACAAATTTTTTCGGAGGGAAGGCATATGAAAAAACTGGGTTTAGCGCTGATTCTATTGGTTTTTTTAACGGCGGGCTGTGGTACAACCCTTAAAGGTGAAACAAAAGAGATCAACGCATCGTCCCTCAAGATCGGATTGATGCCGGCCGCCGATTCGGCGCCCATCCTTTTGGCAGAGCAAAGGGGATATTTTAAGGAGCTGGGCCTTGACGTGGATATTGAAATATACCTAAACGCCGTTAACAGACAGAGTGCCCTGCAGACCGGTCAGCTGGACGGAGCCATGACGGATCTGATCGCTGCCGTCAATAATATCCAGAACGGGTTTGACATGAAGATCACCACCAGCACCGACGGCAGTTTTCCCTTCCTGGTCAGAAAAGGATTCGAAGAAAAGAAAGATATTACGGTAGGGGTGATGGAAGTCAGTGTATCCAATTTCCTGTCGGATGAATATTTAAAGAGTAAATATAATATGAAAAAAATATACATAGATGAAATCCCCGCCCGGCTGGAGATGATCAAGGAAGGTAAAGTGGACATGGCATCCATCCCCGAGCCCATGGCATCCATGGGCGAACTAAACGGCCTGGAGAAGAGGGTGTTCGAAAACAAGGACCATTTCATGCCGGAGGCCATGGTGTTCACCGCCAGGGCCCTCAAAGAAAAGGAACAGGCCATAAAGCTGTTTCATCAAGCCTTTGATAGGGCGGTGGATGATATAAAACGGGATGATACTTTAGCCAGGGATATACTGATAGACAAACTTCAACTGGATCCCCGGATCAGGGACATGATGGTACTGCCGGTATACCATCATACACGGGTACCGGACGAGGCGTATATCAATAAAATAGTCCAATGGATAGAAAAGGTGCAAGGAACTGATATTACCGTCGAATATGAAGATATGACTGAAGGGAAGTTCGCGTCACAATGATAGAGGTAAAAAACTTAAACGTCTTCTACGGTAGGGAGCACGCCCTTAGCAATATAAACTTTAGCATTGATACAAACACCACCTGCGCCGTCATTGGCCCCTCGGGCTGCGGTAAGACCACCCTGTTGTACGCCATGGCGGGACTTATAACACCCCGCAGCGGCGAAATTCGCATACACGGCCAAAGGCTTCGGGGAATACGCAAAGATACCGGCATCATCCTCCAGGATTACGGCCTCATGCCTTGGAAGACGGTATGGCACAACGTGGCCCTGGGCCTTGTTATACGGAAACTGCCAAGGGATGCAATCCACGGCCGAGTGACCGCCGTGTTAAAGGAGCTGGGCATACAACAACTAAAGGATAAATACCCCGTGCAACTTAGCGGCGGCCAGAAACAGCGGGTGGCCATTGCCAGGACCCTGGCCGTAAGACCCGATCTTTTACTAATGGACGAACCTTTCTCTACCCTAGATGCCTTAACCAAAGAACATATACAAAATCTTATATTAACCATCCACAGGCACAACCCCATGACACTGGTGCTGGTAACCCATAACATACAAGAAGCGGTGTTTTTGGGCCGAAGGATTATAGTAATGGGCAAAGCAAGTATAAAACATATACTGGACAATCCCACCTTCGGTAGGGAAAATGTTAGGGATAAGCCGGAGTTTTATGATATGTGCTTAAAGGTTAGAAAATATATGGGTAGGGTTTGAAAAAATATGCTGATAAACAAAATCCTTTTAAGGAACAAAACCCTATACGGGGCCTTAATGATTATCATCCTTTGGTACACCATGCACTTTGCCATAGGCTCTGCTATAATCCCCACCCCCCACGATACCTTTTTGACCTTTGTAAGACTGCTGCCCCAACCGTTGCTCCTTCACCTGGCAGCCAGCCTGGGACGGATACTGGCTGCAGTAGCCCTTTCTTTGGCAATAGGCGTGTCAATGGGTTTGTGGCTGGGCATCAACCAAAGGGCGGACAAATTCTTCAGCCCCATGCTTTATATCCTATACCCCCTTCCCAAAATTGCACTGCTGCCCATTTTTATGATACTTTTCGGCCTGGGGAACACCTCAAAAATCCTTTTGATCATTGCCATACTAATCTTCCAAATCATAGTAACCGTCCGGGGAGGGGTTAGGGAGCTGACCGAGGAGCTTTTTCTATCGGCCCGTTCTTTGGGCATGAACAGGGTGCAATTATACAGGCACCTTATTTTACCCGCCGTGCTGCCTAAAATTATAACCGCCCTCAGGATAAGCATAGGAACCAGCATAGCCGTTTTATTCTTCAGCGAGAACTATGCTGCCACTTATGGGATTGGGTATTTTATCATGAACCGGTGGTCCATGGTAAACTACACAGAAATGTTTGGGGGTATTGTGGGCCTTAGTATTTTGGGTTTTGGGTTGTTTAAACTCATCGATTTTGCTGAAGGCGAACTGTGTATATGGATAAAAATAAAATGAAATCATGGTTTTACCCCAAACTCTAAGATTTTCACCCGTCTCATTAGAAGAAAGAGGCCAGAGATAAGAGGAATAAACAGTTTTGTAGCACCTATACGGCAGGCGGTTAAACCCGATGACAGTTAGAAAAACCCTCGGTTTTCCATTGAGAACCGAGGGTTTTTTGTCAATAAGCTTATATAGTAGACACCCGATCATAGGCACCGAGAACCGTCACTTGTCTAACTATGGGCTATAGATTTTCCTCCTTTAATGCATCGATGATGTTTTCCTTCTTAAGCTTTGAACCGGCATGGGTCATGGTGATGAATACTATGGCCAAAACACCTGCGATACAGTATATTATCTCCTTCCAGGGCAGTACCAGCATAAATCCGAACATACCACTGAAGGAATTATACATCAATATACTGATTAATATACCGACGGGCAGGCCGTATAACAGTGCCTTTAATCCATAGAACAGGCTTTCATACCGGATGATTTTATTAAAACCTTCAGGCGTCAACCCCACCGACTTAAGCATGGCAAACTCCCGCCGCCGCAGGGCTATGTTGGTGCTGATGGTATTGAAGATATTGGTAACCCCTATAAGAACAATTAGTATCACAAAACCGTACACGAAGATAGAGGCTATGGTTTTCATGCGCTTGTTCGCATCCAACATGGCGGTTATGTTATGGATGTACAGACTGCGGTTTTCATCCCGTCCATGAATACTGCGTATTTCTTCCTCAAGTTTATCGGCATC
>DUOD01000070.1 GCA_012838995.1 Clostridiales bacterium | reverse complement strand
GGCCTATGAGATATCAGTTTTCAAAATCGAAAAGGTACAGGTCTAAAAGAAAACTTTTAGATCTTTTTTTTAAGCTTTCCAAAAAATATTTATTTTAACACTTTAATGTGATAAAATAAAAAAATAAGATGTAGCGGAAACGGTAACATCGTAACGGCAGCGGGCACCTTCCCGGCGCAGGTATTTAAAACCGGTGTGTTGTTCAGGGCGGATAACAAGGTATCGGTCTTATTATTAATTATGATATCCGGGGCGGCAGAAAAATGGCCTTGGGCCTATGCTATGGGTATGATGAGCCTCTGGCCCGGGAAGATCAGATCAGGGTTTGTAATGCTGTTAAACTGTACTATGGCATCCACCGATACATTAAACTGCTGGGCTATACTGGTTAAGGTATCCCCGGGTTGGATTATATATTCTTCAAATCCCGACGGTGGAGGCTGGGTAGGTGACAACACCTCAGTCCACACAGGTTCATCTACGATACCTGTTACTTGAAGGCCCCTCGATTGCTGAAAAAGTTTTACCGCTTCTTCGGTGTCGGTGCCGTATATGGCATCCTGGGGTCCGGGATCAAAGCCCAAGATTATGAGGCGTTGTTGAAGGTACAGTACATCGAAGCCCTGGCTGGTTCTTTGGAGGACAGGCATGGGTATGTCGGTACCCGGCGGAGGGATTATCAATCGCTGACCGGGGAATATGATATCGGGGCGTAGTATCCTGTTGACCCTTATGATGGCCTGCTGTGTAACATTATACCTTTGAGACAGTTGGAATATGGTGTCATTTTGCTCAACAATATGGACTGTGCTGCCGGGCGGGGCTTGCGGAGGTGTGGTTGGTATTATCAGCCTTTGACCGGCGAATATGGTATAGGGCGGCGGTATGTTGTTTATATCGGCAAGGCTTTCAACCGATACATTAAACCTTAAAGATATTGAAAATAGGCTTTCCGTCGGTTGGACGATATATATAAATCCCTGCTCGATGATCGTTTGCTGAGGAGTTATTGATGAGGGGTTATCAACAGGTTGTCTATTACGGACGGGTTTGGTTGATGTCAGGGGTATCATAAGCGTTTGTCCGGGATAAACAACCGGCGTGCCGGTTATGTAATTTACTTGAACCAAGGTGTCATAGGGAAGGTTAAAGTATTCTGCAATTAAAGATAGGGTATCCCCCGCCTGGACGATATAGGGTATCAATAGATATTCCTCCTTTTACGGAACTAGGTATACATTCTTTATATTATATATTATGATAGGGCGGGCTAATGGTTACACTGGATAATATGGTACATATATGAAAATATTATATTTTGGGGTGAGGGCAGTGTACAATTCAAAGCTCAAGGATGAATATATCGACAGGTTGTTTGCAGGGATATTGTTGCTTAAAAACCAGGAAGAATGCTATAGGTTTTTTGAGGATATATGCACCGTTAAAGAATTGAAATCGTTGGCACAGCGATTGGAAGTGGCGAGGATGCTCAAGAACCAAAAGACTTACAATGAGATTGCCCAAAAAACCGGTGCCAGTACGGCCACCATAAGCAGGGTGAACAGATGCCTTACCTATGGGGCGAACGGATACAATTTAGTTTTGCAACGATTGGACGGAGAATCGGAAATTGAGAAAAAGTAAATATCCTGAAGTCCTTCAGGATATTTTTTTGTTAAGCATTGATATATAATAGTAGCTATAGGGCATTGGGAGGTAAGTTATGGAATTGTTTCAGGAATTAAACGAGCAGCAGTACAAGGCGGTTACCCATGGCGAGGGGCCGTTGTTGGTATTGGCAGGTGCCGGTTCAGGAAAGACCAGGGTGCTTACCTGCCGAATAGCCTATCTAGTGGAGAAAAAAGGTGTAAAGCCGGATGAGATATTGGCCATAACCTTTACCAATAAAGCCGCCAGGGAGATGAAAGAAAGGGTGGAGCATCTATTGGGCGGCGGCATAAAGGGTATGTGGATAAGCACCTTCCATTCGGCCTGTGTTAGAATCCTTCGAAGGTATATACATGAAATAGGCTACAACAATAATTTTGTCATATACGATGAAAGCGATCAGTTATCCATAACAAAGGATATTATAAAGCAGTTGAATATGGATGAGAGATATTATCCCCCAAAGGCAGTCAAAGCGGAAATCGGACGTGCCAAGGATAGCTTAATAGTTCCTTCGGATTATTACAAAATGTACAGGGACGATTTTAGAAGGTCAAAAATTGCCGAGGTTTATGATTTATATCAAAAAAGATTGCAGCAAAATAACGCCCTGGATTTTGACGATATAATAAACAAAACCATTGAATTATTCACGCTAAAACCCCATATATTGGAGTATTACCAGAAAAAGTTTAAATATATACTGGTGGACGAGTACCAGGATACAAACAAGGCCCAGTATTTAATGGTAAAAATGCTGTCCAAGGGCCATAGGAATTTGTGCGTGGTGGGTGATGATGATCAGTGTATATATGAATGGAGGGGTGCCAATATAAGCAATATCTTAGATTTTGAAAAGGATTTTAAGGATGCGGTGGTTGTCAAGCTTGAGCAGAATTACAGATCCACCGGTAATATATTGGAATGCGCCAACAGCGTTATTATTCACAATCGTGGCAGGAAGGAGAAAAGGCTGTGGACCCGTCAGGGCAGCGGCAGTAAATTAAGGTGGTATCAGGCTTACAACGAGCGGGACGAGGCACGGTTTATAGTGTCTATCATTAAAGAAATGGTGGGTGAAGGCAGGAAATACAGCGATTTTGCCGTGCTGTACAGGATGAACGCCCAATCAAGGGCCATAGAGGATGCCCTGGTTGAAATGGGCGTCCCCTACAGGATAGTAGGAGGTTTGAAATTTTATGACAGAAAAGAGATAAAGGATATAATCGCTTATTTGCGTTTATTGGTCAATCCCCAGGATGATGTAAGCTTAAAAAGAATAATAAACGTACCCAAGAGGGGAATCGGCAAGGCCACCCTTGATGTGGTGGAAAAGGTGGCCGGGGATATGTCCTGTAGTATGTTTAACGTTTTGCTTAAAGAAGAGTGTCAGGGTGCTTTAGGTACCAGGGCCGCCGGTAGGGTACATGACTTTGCCCAGACAATGCTAAACCTTATGGCTTTCAAGGTTTCGGCAAGCTTGGTGGAACTGGTGGAAGAGCTACTGGACAAAACCGGGTATATACAAATGCTGGAGTCTCAAAGGGATAAAGAGGGCCTGGACCGTATGGCCAATGTCCAGGAGTTTATCTCCGCCGTTAAGGAATATGAAGAGATTAATGAAGATTCTACCCTGGAAGGCTTTCTGGAGAACGTGTCACTGGTTTCCGATATAGATACGCTGGAAGAGGACTATGGTAGCGTTGTTCTTATGACGGTTCACAGTGCCAAGGGTTTAGAATTCCCCGTGGTATTTGTAAGCGGTATGGAAGAAGGGCTCTTTCCCCATGCCAGATCCATTGACGATCCGGCAGGGCTTGAAGAGGAAAGGAGACTGTGTTACGTAGCCTTTACCCGCGCCCGGCAACAGCTTTATGTTACCAGTGCCCATCAGAGGACGGTGTACGGCAACACCGTCTACACCACCGTGTCCCAATTCATCAAAGATATACCCGATCATCTTATTGAGCAAATTGGGGATAGGGACAAAGAGCATATTGAAGATAGGGGTAAAGGGGATAACAGGATAATAAAGTTGAGCGAGGTTAGAAAAAAGGATACCGCTCAGGACAAGCCTAAGTTCAATCCGGGCGGCAAGGTGGAGCATGCCCGTTTTGGAATAGGTACCATTGTCAGTGTCAGCGGGACCGGAGAAGACGAGGAGTTAAAAGTTGCCTTTCCTAAATTGGGTATAAAACAGTTTATCGTGAAATATGCCCCGATAAAGCCGGTGGAGCAATAGGACAGGGGAGGTAGGAAAATGAAGGAAAGGGATGCAAAGAAAAGGCTGGATGAGCTGAAGGAAAGGATAAGGTATCACAATTATAGGTATTATGTATTGGACGATCCGGAGATAGAGGACTATGAATACGATAAACTTATGAGGGAGCTTTTGGATATCGAAAGCAAATTCCCCCATTTGGTGACACTGGATTCTCCCTCCCAAAGGGTGGGAGGTGAGCCGTCAAAGGAATTTAGTACGGTTAACCATACATCACCCATGTTAAGCCTCAACAATGCCTTTAATGAGGGTGAGCTCAGGGACTTTGACCGGAGGGTACGGTCGGGTGTCGGTCAACAGGTGGAGTATGTACTGGAATATAAAATAGACGGTCTGTCGGTGGCCCTTATCTATGAGAACGGTGTACTGACAAGGGGTGCCACCAGGGGAGACGGGTATATAGGGGAGGATATAACCGCTAACCTAAGGACCATTAAAAGCCTGCCTTTAAAGCTGAAAGGTGATTACACTTTAGAAGTAAGGGGCGAGGTATTCATTCCAAAATCGGCTTTTGTCAAGCTTAACGAAGAAAGGAAGGATGAGGGCCTGCCTTTGTTTGCCAATGCCAGGAATGCTGCCGCCGGCTCCCTCAGACAGCTGGATCCAAGGGTGACCGCCAAAAGGCCGTTGGATATATTTATATTTAATCTTCAAAATGCTGAAGGTTTTACTTTTGATACCCATCTTGAAAGTCTGGAGTTTTTATACGATATAGGTTTTAAGGTAAGTCCCTACAGAAAATTGTGCACCTCCATAGATGAGGTAATAGAGCAGTGTAATATTTGGTCCGCTAAACGTCATCAACTGGACTATGACATAGACGGTTTGGTTATAAAGGTAAATTCCATTGAGCAGAGGAATTCCTTAAGCACTACCTCCAGAAGTCCCAGATGGGCCGTTGCATATAAGTTTCCCCCCGAACTTAAGACTACCGTGATTAAAGATATTATAGTACAGGTAGGCAGGACGGGTGCCCTTACGCCTACGGCAATACTGGAGCCCGTTAAAATAGCCGGTTCGGTGGTGGGAAGGGCAACATTGCACAACCAGGATTACATTGACAGTAAGGACATCAGAATAGGTGACAGGGTGGTCATTAGGAAGGCCGGGGATATAATACCGGAAGTGGTGGAGGTGCTCAAGGAAAAGAGAACCGGCCATGAAAAACCATACAAAATACCGGATAAGTGCCCGGTATGCGGTTCTGACAGCGTGAGGCCGGAGGGTGAGGCCGTTGTCAGATGTACCGGCATTGCCTGTCCCGCCCAATTGAAGCGCAGACTTTTGCATTTTGTATCCAGGGACGCCATGGATATCGAGGGTATGGGCCCTGCTATTATTAATCAGTTGATAGACAAAGGACTTGTAAAGGATCCGGCTGACTTATACCGTCTTACAAAGGAACAGTTAATGCATCTTGACAGGATGGGAGAAAAATCCTCGGAGAATTTGTTGACCGCCATTGAGAACAGCAAGACCGTGGCCCTGGACAAGCTCATATATGCCCTAGGTATACGTTATGTCGGCGTAAGGACTGCCCAGCTGTTGGCCCAAAGGTTTAAGAGTATATGGGACCTGGCCCGGGCGGATTACCACGAAACTGTATCCATAGATGAGATCGGGGACAAAATAGCCGATAGCATACAGGCTTTTTTTAAGCAGCATCAAAACATGGAAACCATAAACAGGCTGCATGAATACGGTGTGGCCATGGAGGACCGGGATACCGGCCATAAAGCCGTGAAAAAGGCCCTGGAAGGCAAAACCTTTGTCCTGACGGGTACTCTGGAAGGTTACACCAGGAACCAGGCCAAAGAGCTTATAGAAGGGCTGGGAGGCAGGGTGGCCGGGAGCGTGAGCAAGAACACCGATTATGTGGTGGCAGGAGATAAGCCGGGCAGTAAACTGAAAAAGGCCCAAGAGCTGGGAATAACCATACTGGACCGGCAGGGTTTTATAAAGCTGATAACTTCCTTAGATGAATAAAACCGCTATACCTTATAGGATACAATCCATTAAGTATCATAATGGCCATTGGAAATGGAAGACTTTTACCAAGTCACGTTATGTAAATTATAGATATGTACAATCTGATATCGATATTTGGAGAAAATACCCTAAATCCCTTAATTTAGGCATTATTTCCTATTTGTAATCCTAAAAGAATTATGATTATATTAATATAGAAATGTTACAAATATATTACAGTTGAAATATTTTGGTAACATTTGCATAAAACATGTATTCTCCCTTAGGAATAACGATATGGTTTATGCAGTTGGATTTTGTTGTATTCATGATAATATTCCCGTCTATTTTATTTAAGCATAAGCGCCAAGGCACATTAAGGCAAAATTGTGCCTGACGGCGCAAAATCGCTTATCACTTCTTAAATTGGATATTTAAATTTTGCCCAAAACTTATGGGCAAATTTAATATATTTCTCATTTGAAAGGAGGTGAAAAGTTGAAGGTTAAGGGATCAAAGGTATTGGCCATACTTTTAATAGCCGTGGTATTCTTAATAGGCATGGAGCTTAATTTACAAAACGAAGTCCAAGCCGCACAGCAAATGGTTAGAATCACAAAGTCCTGGGTCAATATCAGAAGTTCCGCGTCCTTAAATAGCAGTGTAATCAAGGTAGTACCCATGAACAGCACATATCCCTATAAAGGACAGACGGGGGACTTCTACCAGATAGATTTTAACGGACGGAAGGCCTATGTTCATAAATCCGTGTCCGAAAAATTTACCCCGTCAAATTCTTCAGGGAATGTAATCGGCAAAGTCACCATTAACGTTTCAGTGGGCAACATTAGAAATGCTGCTTCCTTATCCAGCAAGGTAATCGGACAGGCTTATAGAAATCAAACCTTTGATGTAGTAGGTACCAGCGGTAGTTTTTATAAAATAAAATACGGAAAAACAACCGCTTATGTACACAATTCCATAGTAAAGTATGCTGCAGCCGGTTCCGGAGGTAGCGGTAGCGGCAGTTCGTCCAACAACTCGTCTAAGAACGAAACTGTAATCGGTAAGGTAACCATAGACGTAAAGACTGTAGCCAACATCCGCAGCGGTGCATCTTTAAGTTCCAGCGTCATCGCAAAGGGTTACCCGGGCCAGGTATACGACGTAATAGGCAAGAGCGGTGATTTCTATAAGATAAAGCTAAGCAGCAGCAAGACGGCCTACGTCCACAATAGTGTTGTGAAGTTCAGCAGCAGCAGCGGTAGCGGCAGTTCGTCCAACAACTCGTCTAAGAACGAAACTGTAATCGGTAAGGTAACCATAGACGTAAAGACTGTAGCCAACATCCGCAGCGGCGCATCTTTAAATTCCAGCGTCATCGCAAAGGGTTACCCGGGCGAGGTATACGACGTAATAGGCAAGAGCGGTGATTTCTATAAGATAAAGCTAAGCAGCAGCAAGACGGCCTACGTCCACAATAGTGTTGTGAAGTTCAGCAGTAGCAGCGGTAGCGGCAGCAGTTCGCCCAAGGATCCCCCGCCGGCAACGGAAGATTTGGGCAAAGTAAAGGTTAATGTCAAAACGGTAGCCAATGTCAGGTCCAAACCCACATTGGCCGATGATAAGACGGTGGTAGGCACCGTTAAAGCAGGCGAGCAATTTAACGTAGTAGCTTTTGAAGGTGAATTTTTCAAAATAAATACTTCAAAATATGGACAAGTATACATACATAAGTCAGTGGTGGTTTATATTCCACCCAAGGGAGAAGACCAGTTACCGTCCTTTACGGTAGTTCCCGGTTCTTTAAAGGGGAAAACCGTTATCCTTGATGCCGGCCACGGAGGCCATTCTCCCGGTGCGGTACACTTTGGGCATTTGGAAAAGGATTATGTACTGTCGGTAGCCCTTAAGACCAAGGCTCTACTGGAACAGGCCGGTGCCAATGTAATAATGACAAGAAGCTCTGACGTTTATGTAGGACTGTTTGCAAGAAGCGCCATAGCCAACCGGTATGTAATGGGCTTGGAAGTGGCCAAACGTCAGAAGGCTGTGGATGATAACAGGGTACAGGCGTCTGCCCTCACCAAAGAGCTGAACAATCTTAACAATGAGATGTCCCAACTGATACAGCAATATGATACCGCTGAACAAGAGCTGGCCGATGTTAACAGTGCAATAGAACAACTAAACCAGGATATATTGCAGGCTGAAGATGATCTGAAGGCAGCACAGAATAGAGTTGATGAAGCTAAAGCCGAACTAGCGGCTGCGGAACAAGCGCTGGAGGAATACCGAGAAGGTAAGCAAGACGGCGACGGTGACGAGCCGGGCGACGGAGAAGGTGAGTCCGGTGACGGTGACGAGTCGGGCGATGAGGATGAACCTGACGAAGAAGAACAGGAATTGATAGAAGCTGTGGAAAATGCTCAAAAAGCCTTAGAGGAAGCCGAGCAGGCCGTCGCGGAATGCGAGGGGCGTTTAGATGACTTTAATGCTCAGCTTGAAGATCTAAAAGCCCAGAAAGCTCAATTGGACGATATCATTAAGAACTATCCACAAAAGCATACCAATTTACAAAATGCCATAAATAAGAAGAACCAGCAATTGACGCAGTTAGAAACGGAATATCAGACTTTAAAGACTCAATTAGACAGGGCCAAGTATCTGGAACAGCAGTGCAAGGCCTATATCGCCAGCGGTTCGGATTCAAGGACGGGTATTTATGCGACCGCCAACAAGAAAGATTTGGAAGAAATATTCGAAATAGAAAAGGCGTACCAAGACCAAGTAGTATTTATATCCATACACATGAATGCTACCGGTCTTGCCCAAAATACAACCCGAAGGGGTGTACAGGTATTTTATTTCCAAGGCAACTCCTACTATAACGGATACAATGTTTCCAAAAGGAAGACCTTGGCAACTAAACTGTACAACAAGTTGCACCCGGCCATGGGTCTGCCTGCCAACAGTAGTCCTATAAACACTGCTAACTTCAGCGTACTCAGGGAGAACAATCTTCCGGCGGTACTTCTTGAATTGGGCTATATGGACAATATATATGACCTACAGGAGCTTATAAAGGATACCACCCACGAAAAGGCTGCAAGGGGTATTTACCAGGGTTTGGTGGATTATTTTAAATAAACCCTTGCCCCTGGGGCGAAGAAAAATAAAAGGATATGGATTAATCCATATCCTTTTATTTTTTTCTATTTATTTGAAAGAAGAAAAAATTAATGATAGAATTAAAAATCATAGTTAAGTATGTAATTGGTTTAAATGCTAAAGGATATATTATAGATTAATGAAAGGAAGGTATTTATGAAGATTGGTATTAAGGACATTGAGCATATGGCCGAGCTTGGTTGTTTGGCCTTATCGAAAGAGGAAAAACAGGGATTTGTCGAAGATCTTAATGTCCTGTTTGATCACTTGGATGTATTAGATGAGCTGGACACAACGGATATAAAGCCCACCGTCCATTTGTCCCATGTTAAAAACGTAATGAGGGAAGATAAAGTGGAACAATCCATGGGCAGGGAACTTTTAATGCAAAATGCTCCCGAAGAGGAAGACGGATGCTTTAAAGTACCAAGGATTGTTGAATAAACCAAGGAAAGATAGGAGGTTTGTGGTTTGGAACTATATGAATTAACAGCCCACGAAGCAAGGGATTTGCTCCGAAACAAAGCTATTAGTTGCAGGGAACTAACCCAGGCCCATCTGGACAGGATTGCAGAAGTTGAATCAAAGGTTAACGGATACATAACGATAACCCACGAAACAGCCCTTGAGCAGGCTGATATGGTGGACGAAAAGATTAGCAAAGGTGAGCCTTTGCCGGATTTGGCGGGCATCCCCATGGCTCTTAAGGATAATATATGCACCAAGGATATTTTAACCACCTGTGCATCAAAAATGCTGGAAAACTTTCGACCGCCCTATAACGCGACCGTAGCCCAAAGATTGTTTGCCGAATATGGTGTACTTTTGGGCAAAACCAATATGGACGAGTTTGCCATGGGATCCTCCACCGAGAATTCCTACATGAAACCCACCATGAATCCATGGGACTTAACCAGGGTCCCGGGGGGGTCCAGCGGCGGTTCGGCGGCGGTGGTTAGTGCCGACGAGGCCGTATATTCCCTGGGTTCGGATACCGGCGGGTCTATAAGACAACCGGCATCCTATTGCGGTGTAGTAGGTCTAAAGCCCACCTACGGCTTGGTGTCCAGGTATGGTTTGGTGGCTTTTGCCTCATCCTTGGACCAGATAGGTCCTATTACCAAGGATGTGACCGACTGTGCCCTGGTGCTCAACGCAATAGCAGGTCCTGACAGTAAAGACTATACATCCGTAAAAATTGGCGAAGACGATTATACCAAATATCTCGTGGATGATGTTAAGGGTTTTAAAGTGGGGATACCAAAGGAATACTTTGACCAAAATATAGAACCCCAAGTGAAGGACAGCGTAATGGATGCCGTGAAAAAGCTTGAGGATATGGGGGCTTATATTGAAGAGTTTTCTCTTAAATATACGGACTATGCCCTGCCCGTTTATTGCATAATTTCATCCGCCGAGGGCAGTTCAAATTTGGCAAGGTATGACGGCGTGAAGTACGGGCACAGGGCAAAGGAATACGATGATATGATGGATATGTACAGAAAAACCAGGGGTGAGGGCTTTGGTCCGGAGGCCAAGAGAAGGATAATGCTGGGTACATACATACTGAGTGCGGACCATCGCGATGAATACTATTTAAAGGCTCTAAAAATAAGAACGCTTATGATAGAAGAGTATAATAAGGCCTTTGGCAAATATGATCTAATAGTCACTCCTACTTGTCCAACCACTGCCTTTAAGATCGGTCAGATGACCGAGGATCCGTTGGCAATGCATTTTGCCAATGTCTATACGGCACCGGTGAATATTGCAGGCCTGCCCGCCCTATCCATGAACTGCGGTTTTGATGATAATGGACTGCCCATAGGCATACAGCTGATTGCAAAGGCCCTTGACGAAAAGACCATTTTGAGGGCGGCCTATGCCTTAGAAAAGGAAATGGGTATATACGGCAAAAAACCGAAACTGTAGGCGGTCGGATTTTGGCGATGGTTTCGGCAATATCGGGTAAACATATGACAAGTCAATGTATGAGTTAACATAGAATTAGAGCATAGGTAATACCGGATTAATATATGATTAAGAACGAGAAAGTAGGTGCAAATAATGGGATACAAAACTATGGTAGGTCTTGAAATACACTGCGAATTATTAACCAAAAGCAAAATATTCTGCGGCTGCACAACGGAATTTGGCGGACAACCCAATACCCATTGTTGTCCCACATGTGCCGGCCTGCCGGGAGAGCTGCCCAGGTTGAACAAGGGTGTAGTAGAGTACGCCGCAAAGGCCTGTCTTGCCCTTAACTGTGAAATAGCCAATAGCAGCTCCATGGAAAGAAAAAGCTATTATTATGCCGACCTGCCTAAGGGATACCAGTTATCACAGTTATTTGTTCCCCTGGGTGCCCGGGGATACCTTGATATTCAAGCAAACGGCCAGGACAAAAGGATTAGAATAAGAAGAATACATATGGAAGAGGACGTGGGCAAGCTGGTCCACGACCAAAGCCATGACGGTTCTTTGGTCGACTATAACAGAAGCGGAGTACCCTTAATAGAGATAGTCACCGAACCGGATATATCCAGTGCCCAGGAGGCCGAAGCCTTTTTAACGAAATTAAAGGCAATACTGCAGTATATAGGTGTATCCGACTGTAAAATGGAGGAAGGGTCCCTAAGATGCGATGTCAATATAACGGTTAAGGATACCCAAACCGGCAAAGCCACAAAGATTACCGAGGTAAAGAACCTAAACTCCTTTAAGGCGGTATATAAGGCAATAGAATATGAAGAGGCCCGTCATAGAAAAATTCTAGAGGAAGGCCGGTTATCTACAAAACAAACCCGAAGATGGAACGACGATTTGGGAAAAACCACCATGATGAGGACCAAGGGCGAAAGCCAGGACTATAGATTCTTTTCCGATGCAAGTGTACTGTCCGTAGAAATAGATGATGAAGAAATACAAAGGATAAAGGCGTCTCTACCCGAGATGCCCGATGCTAAGTACAAGCGTTTTATTGAAGAATACGGCCTTCCGGAATACGATGCCGGTGTACTGACCGGTTCAAAGGATCTTTCGGAATTTTTTGAGGACTGTGCCAAGATCTACGGTGATGCAAAGACGGTAAGTAATTGGGTTATGGGCGATTTACTGAGGCTGATTAAAGAAAAGGATGTAGAGATTAGGGATATAAAGATAACACCGCAACAGCTGGCATCGCTGCTGGAGTATATGGACAAGGGTACCATAAGCGGTGCCATGGCCAAAAAGGTGTTTGAGGAGATGTTTGAATCGGGTAAGGACCCCGGGGTGATAATAAAAGAAAGGGGTATGGTCCAGATTTCCGACGAAGGAAAGCTCCGTGAAATAATAGAGGAAGTAATAGCACAAAACCCCAAATCCGTGGAGGATTACAAAGGCGGCAAGAAAAAGGCATTGGGCTTTTTGGTAGGTCAGACCATGAAGGCCACCAAGGGCAGTGCCAACCCACAACTGGTCAATAAGCTGCTGAAAGAGTTGTTGCAATCGTAATAAAAAAGCTTTACAGGCTAATAAGTCACACCTATGAATTAATCGTTAGTTTGCAGGTGTGACTTAATTTTTTTCTTTTGCTTATAATATGCACACTTGCCGTTGGGAATGGCAGAGGCGGGTACTGCTTCTTTTAATAGACATTTACCGTTTTTTTCGTGGATGCAGTCGAGGGAACAATTAATATTTGCCAACCAATCACCTCCCGCAAATATTATTTTGCCCTATTATTCTTTGAATATGAATGGATTAGTTAGTATAATAATATGTGTGGATTTAAATAAACTTCAATGGATGAAAGGAAAGATAAATGAATGCGGGTAAATTATCACCCCAAATGCTTGAAAATTTAATTTTTAAACATTTTAACAACAAGCGACAGGACACCATAGTAGGACCGGATATTGGAGTAGATTGCGGCATATTAAGTTTCGGTGATAACATCTGTGTTGTTTCCAGCGACCCTATTACAGGTGCCGTAAAGGATATAGGACGATTGGCCGTCCATGTCAGTTGCAATGATATCGCTGCCGCGGGAATAGAACCCATTGCCCTGGTGGTCACCATTATGGTGCCTGAGGGCGCTTCTGAACAAGAGCTGGAGGACATTGCTCTTCAAATGGGTCGGGAGAGCAGTAGGCTTAACGTGGATATAGTGGGCGGTCATACAGAGGTTACCAATGCCGTAAACAGGGTTATAATATCATGTACGGCCATAGGCAAGGGACATAAGGAAAAGCTGATAACGGCAAAGGGTGCCCGGATTGGCGACAGCGTACTGGTTACAAAAACCGCCGGGCTGGAGGGAAGTTCCATACTGGCAACCGATTATGAAAATTCTCTAATTGGTAACATACCGGAAGAATTAATAGATGAGGCGAAATCTTACATAAACCACATAAGCGTTGTTAAAGAGGGCATAATAGCGGGAAAGTTCGGTGTCAATGCCATGCATGACGTTACAGAAGGCGGTATACTGGGCGCAGCCTGGGAAATAGCCCAAGCCTCAAAAACCGGTATAGAGTTGTGGCGGGACAGCATACCCGTAACCCGGGCCACTCGGGCCATATGCCGGCATTTTAACCTTGATCCTTTAAGGCTGATATCCAGCGGTTGTATGTTAATGACCACCGACAGGCCAAAGGAGCTCAAAGAGTTGATACAGGGTCAGGGCATTCGATGCGAAATAATAGGCAGGATAATAGAAGATATGCGGGTAATTGTTACCGACGGAAGGGCACAGCCCATAATCCCCCCTGTCAGGGATGAGTTGTATAAATTGCTGTAAAAGTCTGCATATCATACATACTCCCCATAATCCGCTAATATAATTGTAACAAATGGATTTAAAAGGGGAGGATGGTATGATATCCAGAAGGATAGTTTTATTGATCGCAATAATACTAACGATTAGTATCCTTTCTACGGGATGCAGTGCCATAAAATCATTGCTTGGGCAAAAGGATGATAAGGAAACCTTGCAGGATGAACTGGACTTGGAGGATGTACTGACCGAAGACCAACAAGACAGCGGTTTAAGGCCTACGGTGCTGTATTACCAGGATGCCGAAGGATATTTGGTCCCGGTTATGCGCAAGATACCGTGGCAGGAAGGCATAGGCAAAGCCGCCGTTACGGCACTAATAGATGAGCCGGCTGTCAGGGAGGATGCCCAAGCCATGGGATTGTATCCGACTATTCCGGCAGGTGCCGAGATCTTGGGCCTTACCATAAAGGACGGTCTGGCAAAGATAGATTTTAACGAAGAGGCCTTTGAGTGCCAAAATGCCCTTGAAGAGAGTAACATAATAAACTCGGTGGTCAACACCCTATGCGAATTTCCGGCCGTGGATGAGGTCCAGTTTTTGGTGGAAGGCCGACAGCTCGATCGGTTGGAGCACGGAACGGATATAAGCAGTCCTTTAAAGGCGGGCAATTTAAACATAGAAACCTCCGACGGTTCTTTTGAGAATGTGGACGAAGCGTCGACGGTTACCGTATTTTTCCATGGTAATCCCACCGGAAATTTTACTTACCTTGTTCCTATCACCAGGGTAGTGGATGAGCCGGTAGCCAGCATAGAAACCGCCATCAGTGAGTTAATAGCGGGGCCTAAGGATGGTACCGGTTTGGCGTCTGCTATACCCAAGGATACCAAGCTTTTAGGGGTACATGTTGACGACGGAGTGGTTTACCTTAATTTTTCCAAGGAGTTAATGGATGTGGAAGAAGGTCAGGATATAGAGAATACGGTATTAAAACCTATTGTGTTAACCACCAAACAATTTGGTAATATTAATAGAGTGAAGGTATTGGTGGAGGAAAAGGAATGGGAGTTGGCCGATGGCAGTATTATCGGCGATGATATTGCGGTGCCAACCTTTATTAATGAATATTAATACGGGAACGCGGCTGTATGTGTACCCACATACAGCCGCTGAGCTATACAAATAACAAAGGAGGAAAAACAATTGGTTAGAATAGATAATAGACTATATGACGAACTAAGACCGGTTAAAGTAACGCCAAATTTTATAAAGAATGCCGAGGGCTCTGTACTGATAGAGGCGGGCAATACAAAGGTGATATGTACTGCAACCGTGGATGATAAGGTGCCGCCCTTTTTAAAGGGAAGCGGCAAGGGTTGGATAACCGGCGAGTACTCCATGATACCTGCATCAACCATACAACGGAAGCCCAGGGAATCTTCCCGGGGGAGGATAGAAGGCCGTACCCATGAGATACAGCGACTGATAGGACGTGCCCTCCGCTCGGTTGTCGACCTGGACAAGTTAGGAGAGAGGACCATCTGGATTGATTGTGATGTAATACAGGCAGACGGCGGTACAAGGACTATATCCATCACCGGTAGTTTCATCGCCCTGGCCTTTGCCTTAAAGAGCTTGATGGACAAGGGGTGTATAGAGGAGTTCCCGGTGAATAATTATATAGCGGCCATTAGCGTGGGCATAGTGGATGGACAACCCCTGCTGGACCTTTGTTATGAAGAGGATTCGGCTGCAGATGTGGATATGAACATAGTGATGACCGATAAGGGTGAGTATGTGGAAATACAAGGTACGGGCGAGCAAAGCCCTTTTACCAGGGAACAAATGCAACAATTGCTTGACCTGGGCAAAAACGGGATAGACCGGCTTGTTAATATACAAAAGGAGCTTTTGGGAGATATCGGGTTATTGATAGGGAGTTGTAAAAAGGATGAAGAAACTGATAATAGCCACCAGGAATAATGGAAAGGTTAAAGAAATCAAGGCTTTACTGCGGCCGCTGTCCTATGATATATTATCCCTTGGAGATTTGAATATAGATATTGACATACCGGAGGACGGTACAACCTTTGAAGAGAACGCCGTGAAAAAGGCAAGGGAAATCTGCCGTTTAACAGGACATTTAACGCTGGCCGATGATTCAGGTCTGGAGGTTTTTGCCTTGAATAATGCCCCGGGGGTTCATTCGGCGAGGTTTGCAGGGGAAGGCGCCAGCGATGAACAGAATAACAGAAAATTATTGACCTTGATGAAAAACATTCAAAAGGAAAAAAGGCAGGCAAGGTTTAGGTGTTGCATGGCGTTGTACTATCCGGAGGGTAAATACATAACCGTAGAGGGTATATGCAACGGATCCATAGCTTTTGAACCAGGGGGCAGCAATGGCTTTGGATATGACCCTTTATTCATAGTTGAAGGATATGATAAGACATTTGCGCAACTGCCTTCCCATGTTAAAGACACCATTAGCCATCGGGCGAAGGCGTTGCAAAAGCTTATGCATATTTTAGCAAAGGAACAAGAGGTATAGTGGTATATGAGAATTGCAGTATTAAGCGATACCCACGGACGTCTATGGTTTATTGACGATATGATTAGGAAAATGGGTGCCGTAGACGGAATTATACATCTTGGTGATTATGTCGGCGACGCAGAAAAGATCAGGAAGTATACAGGTAAAGAAGTTATATCCGTCCGTGGAAATTGCGATTTTTCAACAACAATACCGACGGAACGGGTCGTTGAATTTAATAATGTCAAGCTTTTTATTACCCACGGCCACAATTACGGTGTAAAGCATGGTTATAATAGATTGGTGCATAAGGCACGGGAACTAGGCGTCAAGTGGGTTTTGTACGGACATACCCATGTTCCGGAGATCTATCAGCAGGATGGTGTTACTTTGATTAACCCCGGCAGTCCGGTGTATCCCAGAGGTATGAACAAATATACCATTGCCATACTTGAGTTTGGCGGCACTCGATTGATTCCGTATATTATGGAAACATAAATTTATAGATAAAGAAAAATAGAATAATAATTAGCAAGCAAGAGTTAATTAAGCTTAAAGATACATAGGCAATGGGCCGGTAAATTGACGACTTGCTCAATATACTATATACTGTTTTTTGTCCTCAGAGGCAGCCAAAACCCGGCAGTGCAAAGCTATTGACTTTATGGCCGGCATGTGGTAAAATCTAAAATTGTCAGCGGCAAAACACATAAGCGGGTGTAGCTCAATGGTAGAGCTCCAGCCTTCCAAGCTGGCTACGTGGGTTCGATTCCCATCACCCGCTCCAAAAAAATGAGCGCCTGTAGCTCAGCTGGATAGAGCAACGGACTTCTAATCCGTAGGCCAGGGGTTCAAATCCCTTCAGGCGCGCCAGTTTCCAGAATTCTTGTACAATAGCCGGCAGCTGGATTTTGGCTCATAAGTTGGGGATTTTGGATATTTATGTGGCTTGAAGATATGCCGTGTTTATACGGTGGGTATAGCTCAGTTGGTTAGAGCGCCAGATTGTGGCTCTGGAGGTCGTGGGTTCGACTCCCACTACCCACCCCATTGGGGCGTAGCCAAGCGGTAAGGCACGGGACTTTGACTCCCGCATGCGTAGGTTCGAATCCTGCCGCCCCAGCCATAATACATGACCCATTAGCTCAGTTGGTAGAGCACTTGACTTTTAATCAAGGAGTCCGGCGTTCGAGTCGCCGATGGGTCACCATTTACTAGAAACTAGAGGATAGAGACCGGAGAT
>DUOD01000069.1 GCA_012838995.1 Clostridiales bacterium | reverse complement strand
TTCGGGTATTTCCTGGCCAATTGCTACCATGGAATATAATGACCTGGCAAGGGGTTTGTTTTCTACAATATGTACCCCGTTTGAAGCAGCCATTTCCTTTATCTTTAAGGCAATATATCCTTGACCCTTGGCCACCACCACAGGCGCATCATTTTTATCCTGATCATACTTTAAAGCCACGGCATAATGGACCGGGTTGGTTATTACTACATCTGCCTTAGGTACATCCTGCATCATTCTTCTTCTGGCCATTTCCCTTTGCTTGTCTTTTATTTTCCCTCTAACTAAAGGATCGCCCTCGGTTTGTTTTAATTCCTGTTTCAATTCGTACTTTGTCATGCTTATGTTTTTTTCGTAATCCCTTCGCTGGAAGAAATAATCCAAGGCGGCTATGGCTACCAATACCATGGAAATCTTCATGGCCACCATAAAAATAGTCTGGCCGACTATTATAACGCTACTCCTTAGATCCAGTTCCAACAGCGAAGGTACGGTTTCAAATTGTTTCCTCAGCTCACTGTACGCCACATATATAATAATAGCTATCTTGCCTAAGGACTTGGCCAATTCCATAAGTGCCCTTTTTGAAAATAACCTCTTGGCGCCTTCAATGGGGTTTATCCTGTTCAAATTAGGCATTATGGGCTTTAGTGAAAACAAAAAACCTACCTGCATATAGTTAGCCGTCAACCCACCTAACATTACAGCCAAAAAAATGGGTATACATATCTTAACTGTGGTAATTGCTACATTGCGTGACAGTTTATAAATACCGTCTACCGTAAACAGGGTATTATCCACTCCATTACTGGAAAACATCAACCTGCTGAAACCGAATATTTCTCCGACCATATACCCAGTGAACAACCTTAATGCCAAAAATCCTAAAATCAGTATTATTACTGAATTAACTTCATTACTTTTTGCAACCAGACCCTTTTTCCTGACATCCTGGCGTTTTTTTGGTGTTGCGGGTTCAGTCTTTTCCTCTTCATCGGCAAATAATTGTAAATTAATAATATATGATTCTATCTTTATGTATGATTCTGACTTCATTGACCTGCCAAACCCCTCAAAATAACCGTTATATTGGAATACATGTCGTCGAAAATATATTCCATTATAGCGGCAAACAACGGCATGATAAAATATAGGGTCAACATGCCGATTATAATCCTAAGAGGCATTCCCACCACAAATATGTTCATCTGGGGTACAGTCCTAGCCAAAATCCCCAGGGCTGCTTCGGTCAGAAGCAAAGCCGCCAATATGGGAACGGCCAATTTTACCGCTATGATAAAGGTGCCGATGAATATTTCCAAAATGGTAAACACCATATTATATTCGATATTTATTTGGCCAACCGGCAACAAGCCATAAGATTCATACAAAAACTTTATCAGCATATGATGCCCGTTAGCCATAAAAAATAATAATAGGGCAAGGATAAACAAAAAATTTCCTACCATCGGAACCTGAATTTCATTTCGGGGATCCATTACATTTACAATACCAAAACCAATTTGTGTATCTATTATCTGGCCTGCGGTAAACAAGGTATAAAAGGTCAGTGTGGTTATATATCCGATTATTAAACCTATTAAAAGCTCCCCACCTATCTTTAACGAAAAAGCCAGCAGGTTTTGGCCCAGGATATTTTCGGCTCCGGGTACTATATCCACAATTATTACGGATATCAAAAAACAAAACCCTATTTTTAAATACGGAGGTACATTTCTCCTTCCGAAAATTGGTGATAATATGAAAAGCCCTGTCATACGGGTAAATACCAGCAAAAACTTACCAAAGTTTCTATAAAATTCCGATAATAATTCTTCCATTATTCACCGTTACCCTATTGTATTAAAGTACCTATGCTTCCGTATAATTGATTGGTAAAATCCACTATAAGGTTTAGCATCCATGGGCCGAATATTATTATGGCAACTATTACCGCTAATATCTTAGGTACGAAGACCAATGTCTGTTCATGTATCTGGGTAGTGGCTTGAAAAATGGCTACTATAAGGCCTACAACCAGTCCCAAACCTAACATGGGTGCACACAACTTTAAAATAGTGAATAATGCCTCTTGCGCAATATCTATAACCTGTCCCTGTGACAATACCTTCACCCCGCTAATCAATACTATTTAAAACCAGAGATTATGGTCCTTACTACTAAGTTCCACCCATCCACCATGATAAATAAAAGGATCTTAAAGGGTAAGGATATCATTACCGGTGGAAGCATCATCATTCCCATTGACATTAACGTACTGGCTACTACCATGTCGATTATGATAAAGGGCACATATAATAAAAACCCTATTTGAAATGCCGTTTTTAATTCGCTTATAATAAATGCCGGTACAATAACCCTGGTGGGTATTTCATCTATTGTTTCCGACGGGTTGTTACCCGACATACTGACAAATAATGCCAAATCCTTATTCCGGGTATGTTTTAACATAAACTCTCTCAAAGGAACTTTTGCCCTTTCAATGGCCTGTTCCTGTGTTATTTCTTGGGCAAGGTAAGGCTGAATTGCCTCTTCATTTATCTGATTGCCAACGGGCATCATAATAAAAAATGTTAAAAACAAAGCCAGTCCTATGAGTACTTGATTTGGTGGCATTTGTTGTGTACCCATGGCGCTTCGGATAAATGACAAAATCACTATTACCCTGGTGAAGGATGTGAGCATTATCAAAATAGCAGGGGCCAAGGATAACACGGTAAGTAAAAATAATACCTGTAGGCTAAAAGCAACGTCTTCCGGCGTTTCAGCGGCGTCAACGCTGACACCGATCCGGGGTACCGGTATTTGCGGTTGGCAATGGGCCACGGGTCCAGGAACCATCAACACAGCTATCAAAATTATACTTAAACAGATAATAAACCATTTACCATTGCTCATTATAGACACCTTTAATCCCGAAAATTCTCTTTCTTAAAATTGTTTATCCAGTCGATCTTGTCCTGAAACCTGCTCTCATTACCAACAAAAATATCATAATCATCCGCCCTGTCACGGCCGGGCCATTTTATCTTATTAAGATATTTCAAAAAAATATTTTCCTTTTTTTGGGTTGAAATATCCGAATCTTTTGCGAAAATTTCGCCATTTAAAGTACAAATTTGTCTGATACCACCATTTGTTACAGACAATAAATGGTAATCGTCACCAACCTTTATAATGTACAACCATTTGTCTCTGGCAAGAAATAACTTATCAATAACCTTTATATACTTACCGTTTGTTGTGCCTACTGTCCTTTTGCCAACAAATTTTGTGGTATAATAAGCACCCACTATGATAACTAAAAATAAAATAACTTTTACCACCAAGTCGCTTAATACATCACCCATGGCATATATATATCTCCTATTTCAAGACTTTTTTAACAGCTTCTATTACTCTTTCAGACTGGAAGGGTTTTACAATAAAATCACTAGCCCCCGCTTGTATAGATTCTATAACCATTGCCTGTTGCCCCATCGCCGAACACATTACTATCTTTGCATCCTTATCTATCTTCTTTATTTCTTTTACCGCTTGGATGCCGTCCATCTCCGGCATGGTAATGTCCATTAAAACTAAATCTGGAGACTCCTCTTTGTACTTCTCTACGGCCTTTGCCCCATTTTCTGCTTCACAGCAAACCTCATATCCGTGTTTTGTTAATATATCCTTTATCATCATTCGCATAAATGCTGCATCATCAACTATAAGTATTCTTTTGCCCATCGTCTTACCTCCATAACAAACCTATTTTATCTTTTCCAGCCTTTTAATCGGGCTTAAAATATCGGTTATTCTAACACCGAAATTATCATCTATTACAACAACTTCACCCTTGGCTACCAACTTACCGTTGATTAAAACATCCACCGGTTCTCCTGCCAATTTATCCAATTCTATTACCGAACCGGGACCCCATTCTAAAATATCCTTTATCAGCCTTTTAGTTCTACCAAGTTCCACTGTAACATCCAAAGGTACATCCATTATAAGATCAATATTTTTTTTATCGTGGGTCATTCCATTTTCCTCAAAGGACTGGAATTCTATTGGTCGTACTTTAACCCTGTCCCGTTCTTCCCTTTGTTTGCCGTCAGCCTTGGCACTAATTGTCTCCATGTCCCTTTCCGTAGGTTCCGTTGCAATATTCCCAGGAACTTCATCAAAAACATCGTCCTTTATTTCCTGGATCACTTCTTCCTTATATTCATCAACACCGGAATCACCGGTTTTTTGCAACAACGAATCCACAAGACTTCTGGCAAAATCTACGGGTATTAGCTGCATTATCTCGCTATCCAAATAAGACTCTACAAATAAGTTAAAGGATACCTTTACAATGGGTTCATCGGATTTAAAAATATCATGGGGCACATCTGAAGCTAGGTTAATTACAAAGGCCTTTGGCGGTGAAATATTAATGTTTTTGTCAAATATGCTAGCCAAGGACGTTGCAGAGGATCCCACCATTTGATTCATTGCTTCACCTATTGCACTTATATGCATATCACCCAGCGGGCCGTCGATGTTGCTGCCATCACCTCCCATCATAAGATTGGTAATTAGTTTTACGTCCTCCTCTTTCATTATCAGCAGATTGGTTCCCTGCAAACCCTGGGTAAATTCAATCTCTATTGCAACATAGGGAATGGTATATTCTTTACCCAGTTGCTTTTTTGTAGTCAATTCCACCCTTGGCGTTGTAATGGCAACTTTGTTATTTATCAAGGAATATAATGCGGTCGCCGCCGCTCCCATAGCAATGTTACCAATCTCACCTATAGCGTCTATTTCTTCGCCGGTGAATATTTCATCGTCTTCATTGTCCGACTTGCCTTTTAAAAGAGCATCTATCTCCTGTTGGGATAAAATTTCATCCATTTTGTTCCTCCTCCTCAACCTCCGTAATCTTAATTGCCATTCTATTGTTTTTACTTCCGACTATCCCATAAAATTTTATGAAATCTTCAACGTAAACAGGGATTTTGCTATCGGTTCTATTATCCAGCTTTATTACATCACCTACCGCAAGTTCAAGAAAATCCTTAACGGTAATGGTGGAATTTCCAAGTACTCCTCTAACCCATAATGCTGTTTTTCTAATGTTCCCTTCCAGTAATCTGTAATAAGACTGTGCGGAAGTTTCGGATTTTTTCTTGGAAAACCAAAACTTAGTGTTTAAATTATCCAATATGGGCTCTATTACTATATGGGGTATGCAACAGTTAATCATACCGTTTAACTCCCCAATGCCCACCGACATGGTAACCAGCGCTATGGTTTCATTTGGTGAAACTATTTGAGCAAATTGGGCATTGGTTTCAATTCTGCTAAGAGATGGATTGATCTCTAGCACGTTTGTCCAAGACTCTTTTAGAATTCTTATTACGTTACCCTTTAAAATTCTTTCTAAAAGTGTTAGTTCCAATTCGGTAAAATTTCTCGTTTTCTCACTTAATTTGCCCGGGCCTCCCAACATCCTATCGATTATTCCAAAGGCTATACCAGAGTCTATATCGATAATTAACGACCCATCTAAAGGACTAAAATCAATAATATTCAACAAAACAGGTTCTGCAAGGGAGTTATTATACTCATAATAGGTCAATTGCTCAACAGAAACCACATCTATTTGGCAGTACGTTCTCAAGTGGCCGGAAAGATAAGAAGACAATAGTCTGGCGAAGTTTTCATAAATTATTTGCAGAGTTCTTAATTGTTCTTTGGCAAATTTGTTGGGTCTTTTAAAATCGTATTCCTTTATTTTTTTGTCCTGCTCTTCTTCCTTTATTTGGGCTACATTGATTTCTCCGGTATTTAATGCCCTCAAAAGTTCATCTATTTGACTCTGGGATAGAATATCCGACAAATGTCTCACCTACCTTTCATTTAAGCCGACATCCTAAGGTAAACAATCCTTCCGGTATTTTACTGTAGCACTATCTCGGTAAAGAAAACATCCTCAACACAATCAAAATCAAATCTTTCATTTATTTTACTTCGAATCTCTTCTTTCAAAACCCGCTGGATGCTTTGTTCCCTAAACTCTTCTTCGGTCTTACTTCTTAGAATAAAATTTATAATATCCCTAACTTCCCCTGAGTTTTCTTCCAGTTGCTTTGCGGCTTCTTTATCGTTTAGCCTTATGGTAACTCCTACTTTAACCAGACTCTTGCTGTCCGTTACATTGGTAATAAACGGATCGCCAAGCTGCAAATTTATATGCTCTTCCTTTTCTAAATTGTCATTATCGCTACCTTTGCCTATCAACATAGGATATACGGTTACTGCCGAAATAACTACTACCAACAAAACAATTATTATAATCAAAGCCTTGGTCTTCATAACTGCCTCCTCAAATCATTTTGGGTCACCGATCATTATCCAAATCAGGATCGGGAAGTTTTTCTATTACAAAATCCACACGTCTGTTAAGGGCTCGGGAATAGTCCGTATCATTAGGCGCTATAGGATGGTACTCACCATAACCAACGGCCGACAGCAATTCGGAGCTTATACCCTTCTCCTCGACAAAATGCCTCAACACTCGTACCGCCCTAGCCGTGGATAACTCCCAGTTGGAGGGAAAGTCCCTGGTATTTATAGGCCTGTTATCGGTGTGCCCTTCTATCCTAATGCCCATTATATAATCTTCGTAAGCTCTGAAAACCTGGGCAATTTCATCCAATATTGGATAGGCCTCCTGTTTTATGTCTGCCTTGGCCGAATCAAAAAATATACTGTCATTAAACCGGATTAGTATTTCCGTTTGGGGTTCCGATATAATTATTTCAGCGCTAATGCCGCTTTCTTCAATAAAACCTTTTATATCATCATACAGGGATACAAATCCTGTTTCTTCTCCAAGGTCATCCTTTCCGGAATCCCTTTCACTTTCTTGGTCTCTTGTAAAAACATCCTCCATTGCTTCATCCATCGTAGAAGTATCGTCTATTGATATTCCGCTCTCAAACACCCCTAGGCTGCCCTGAAAGGATGCCACTATGGCCTTGAGTTTCTGTACGTCAACGGTAGAAAAGGAAAATAAAAGGACAAAAAACGTAAGTAATAAAGTTATTAGGTCGCCGTAGGTTGTTAACCAGTTTTCACCTGGGGCGTCATCGTTTCTTCTATTTCGCCTATTCCTCATTTTCTTCTACCTCAGTGACTTTTTCCTTCATCTGTTCTCTAAATTTGGGTGCCAAGAAAGCCTTTAACTTTTCTTCAATTATCCTTGGGTTTTCCCCGGCCTGTATGGAAAGCATTCCTTCCAGCATCATTTCTTTTATGAAAATCTCCTGTGAGTTCCTTGACTTCAGCTTATTGGCAATGGGCGAGAATACGAGATTGGCCAATAACACACCGTAAAAGGTGGTAATCAACGCTATTGCCATATTAGGACCTATACTCTCGGGTCTGTCCAAATACTTCAGCATGTTTATAAGTCCGATTAACGTACCCAGCATACCAAACGCAGGGGCGTATCTGGCCATTGCCTCAAATACTCCTCGACCCTGGTCGTGCCTGTCTTCAATAAAGGTAAGTTCTGTCTCTAATATGCTTCTTACCAATTCGGGATCGGTACCGTCAACAATCAACAAAATCCCCTTTTGTAAAAATCCGTCCTCCAATTGATATGCCGCTTCCTCCAGGGCCAATAAACCTTCCCTTCTGGCTATATTGGCCAATTCTATGATTTTATCTATTACTGCGCCGGGGTCTACGGGTTTGGAAACTATTACCTTCCTTACCATTTTAAATATTTCCATCATTTTACGAATAGGACACCCAATCAGCGCAGCTGCAAAGGTACCGCCGAATACAATCATGATAGACGGTAAGTGAATAAAATCCAAAACACTTCCATCTATCGAAATACCCCATATGATGAATATAATTCCTACTATGTACCCGATAATTGTAGCAGAATCCATGTCGCACCTCGCAAAAATTGTTTACCCCTTAGTTTTTTCACAATATCCCATTATCTTCCTTTTATATTCGATGGTTAAGTCAATGAGGATATCTACACCCTCCTTAACCACTATTTTCTTGCCATTGGTCAGAGTAATCACCGTATCCGGAGTAGCCTCAATAGTTTCGATCAATTCACAATTTATAACCAGTTCCTTGCCGTTAAGTCTATTTACTTTTATCAATCTCATCAATCCTTTTTACCTCAGGATAGGGACAATTCCGTCCCTATCCTGAAACAGTATTAACCCTAAATCATCTTTTTAGATTTACAAGCTCTTGCAGCATCTCGTCTGACGTAGTAATAATCCTAGAATTGGCTTGGAAACCCCTTTGGGTTATTATCATCTCGGTAAACTCCTTGGATAAATCAACATTGGACATTTCCAAGGCACCGGGATTAATCGTACCCCTACCGTCAACACCCGCTCGGCCTATCAAGGGCTCACCTGAGTTTGAAGTGTTCTGGTATAAATTGTTGGCTACTTTTGCCAGACCGGCGGGATTTGAAAACCTGGCTATTGCTATTTCAGCAACCGTATCTATACGTCCGTTGGAAAATGTACCAATCACTCTGCCAAAATTATCAAAACTTATAGCGTCTAAAGTACCCGCCCTATGGCCTGAGACATCTACAACCTTTACCGTGGACGGATCCTTGGTTTGGGTAAATTTTTCCAAATCAAAGCGAATACCGTTTTGTTGTACCGGTGGATTGTTTATATCAAAATTTGTAGCTTGCAGGGTAATGACATCTACCCCTGGATCAGGCGTTACGATGTCTATTGAAGTAAGGCCTGTATCCGGCGTAACCGATACTAACTTTCCTGCGTTATCAAATCTCAGGGTGCCGTAGTTAACAACACCCGGATAACCCATGCCATTTATCGTATACCCCTCAGGCACTATAAAACTCAAGTCCCAGGTGTTGGCAGCAGTTTTGGTGAAGTTTACCGTCAATTGGTGTTCACCGCCCTGGGAATCAAACACTGTCAAACTATAGGGAACTTCTTTCCCTATTTCCAGGTTGGCGTCCAGATTTCCCTGAAATTCGATATAGTCCGTTGCTTGTGCCGGCATCACTATATTGGTAAGATTAATACGCCCGGGCACAGCAGAGGTATCTATTTCACCGTTTTGTTTTTCCGTCCATCCCAGTACATACAATCCGCCGGGAAAGACGAGATAACCATTTGTATCAATATCAAAATTTCCCGCTCGGGTGTATCTATTGCTGGTTCCGTCACTTACTATAAAAAACCCGTCTCCTTCAATGGCTAAGTCCTTTGGATTATCCGTCCTTTGTACGTTCCTGCCTTCATGCAATACATCAACCGATGCAACTGCGACACCCAAACCCACCTGTTGGGGATTAACGCCACCCCTTCCACCACCTGGAGCTGAAGCAGCCTTAAGGGTTTGACTGTATATTTCCTGAAAAGTAACCCTGCTTGATTTAAAACCAACGGTATTAACATTCGCTATATTATTGCCTATTACATCCATTTTTATCTGGTGAGCCCTTAAGCCCGAAACACCAGAAAACATTGATCTCATCATAATACATAACCTCCTTAGTTTTAAGCCGCGTTACCTTATCCGTCGATCAAAGGTAAATAGCCTCCTAAAAAGGTCCGGCTATATAATCACGGCTCCATCGATATTGGTAAAAACATTCTCCTTTGCACTTTCCCTGTCCAAGGCAGTAATAACGGTCTTATTGGTGATGTTAACGATTAGCGCCATGTTGTCTTTTATTATTAACGTATCCTTTATTCCCTTTTTCTCCGCCTTGGCAACCGCCTCTCCAATCTCTTGCACATCTTTTTCGCTCAAATTTATGTTCCTTTGCATCATCCTTTGTGAAACATGTTTTGAGAACTTTAGTTCAGATTGGATTCTTGTCTTGTCCTTTAAGATGTCATGGAAAGATGCTCCGTTTACAGTACCGTTTGTTGACGGCACTTTATTTCTGCCTGGCCTTGGTTGTATATTTGTACCTATCCGCAGATTTCCGCTTATCGTGTTATTATTTGTCATCCATTACCACCCCGTTATTCTTGACCAGAGGTGCTATCATCGTTGGAAGGAAGTGCATCCTCTATGTCAAGGATGTTTTCCAGCGGCACATCTATGCCCTCTATAACCACATAGCTCCTGCCCTGATAATACCTCGCCGATTCAACAATCCCTGTAATATGATAGGTAATACCATTCTCCCTTGTAACATTTGCAGTTACTTTCTTCCCTACCAGATTGGCGGCCTGCATTTGCATAATACTGTTGCTAAGATTGGTGATTTGTTCCAGAGAGCTAAACTGAGCCATCTGTGATATAAATTCCCTGTCTTCCATGGGACTTAGCGGATCTTGGTTTCTCAGCTGGGTTACCAGCAATTTTAAAAACGCATCCTTTCCAAGAAATTGCTCAGCTTGTCGATTTTGTGTTTTATAAATGGACGATTGTTCTATTCCCCGCAGGGTCTTTACCTCCATACCCCTCCTCCTTTCTATGCAAAATAGTTAACGCTGCTATTTTCCATAATGTCGTATAACCCTTTTGTTTCCTCAACCCCCTGAACCCTATTTACAGAAGGTTGTCTGGCGTCATCTGAAGGAAAATGCTCCTTATTTTTAGAGGATTGGTTATCTCGGTCATAGGGCTTGTCCGGCATACCGTTTATTTCGCCTTCCATCTCGTAAACTTCCACTTTGGTGACATTAAAGCCCTGGTTATTTAGTGCATCTTCCAGCTGTTGATAATTTGCTTCGATTATACACTTCGTTTCATAACTGCTGGCTAAAAATTTTGCTACCATGGAATCTCCCTCTAAGGTCACTTTTACCATAACCCTTCCAAGGCTTTCCGGCTCCAGCTTAAGCAATAACTCCCATGATTTGCCAAAGCTCCTTTGTTTAACAATGGCGGATGAAATTTGTTCAAGTATGCTTTTATCGTAGTTGCCCCTGACATTCTCCTGACCTTCGAGAATTTTCCCCTCGAAAGAATAATTGGAGTCCAAATTCCCCATGTCCACAACGGGTGAATCAAGCCTAGCGTGCTCGTTTCTTTCGAGACTCTTTTGTATATTGACGTTTGCATATTCATTTCCGCTCTTTGTTACCGGATGCTGGGCTTTAGCGTTATTCAGATCCCTATATTGTTTCATTTGAGCATTGTTTTCATCCGTATCGTTATCGCTTCTACCGTTGTTATTAACCATATCCTCCAATATCGGCTTAATTTCCCCTGTATCCGTCTTTGTTATAAAAACCCTTATTCCCGTCATTACCGTGTCTTGGTGCTGTGGACTAACCGTCGACCTTGCTTCCAACACGGTATTTTCGATATTTTTATTTTCATTAATTGCCACATGCTGAATACTGTCATTGTTGCCGATATGATGCCCAACGGTATTACCCTCGTTGATGGTTGTATGGATATTTTCGTCATTTACAAGGACACCTTCGCTTTGTCCATGGGAAGCGGCCGATTGTTCCAAAGGGATTGTTAGTTTTTGAGTTAATTCTAAATTTTCTGCATCCGGCGCTTCAAATTGTAATCCCTGTGCTATGGCTATTCCCTCTGGGTTTTCGCTTTCCAACATCTGCAAAGCATCTTGTCCGGTTTCTTTAATTGGCCAATTTACAAACATAATCCGGTCGACCATACCGCCTGGGAAACAATCTTCCTTCACTGCCACACAGGACTGGACATCTCTATTTATACAAGAGTCATCCATTGATATGGCTTTCGGTTCCGGACAATTGTCACCTATCAAAACAGCCTGGACCGTTTCTTTGCAAGTATGTTTCTCCTCATCTGAATCCTTAACTCGCTTAAATACATCAGAAAATAGGCTAATTCCCCCTTTGCTATTTCTTCCCTTTGAAACATTCCCGCCTGTAATGTTTTTGTCCGCACCCTTTACGAAGACGGCGTCCAATACCCTGTTCATACTCTTCACCTCCTTTCATAGCGTTTTAAATTATGTTATGGAGCCATTTCCATTGTTAGCCTGGCAGCCGTTTCGCTGTCCATATAACTTAAAATCTCTGCTGCCACAGCTTCTTTAATTCCCGTCAGTATACGTATTACCAATTGTTGATCTTCCATATTTTCGAGGATTTCGGCTGCCTTGTCAGGCTCCATTTTGCTGTACATTTTTGTCAACTGTTCAAATTCCGTTTGTAGCCCTTCAAATTCCAATTTCTGTTGTTCCAACTCCATTTCAAAAAGTTCCAGTTGGGATTCCATTTCCCTTAATTCTCTCTCTTTATTATTCAACCGATTTTCGTATTGTTTTATCTCCTCAAGCTTGCTTTCCAGTTCTGACTCCTTTTCCAACAAAGCTTGCTCCATGGCCTCGTAGTCCACTTCTTCGGCATCTTCGCCGCCAAAAAAAGACAACAGCTGCGTTTTTATGCCTCCTAGATCAGTTAAGAAAACAGCAAAGACCACTGCCAATATAATGGCCAATATAATAATCCTTCCTGATTTTGATGCTTTTTTCTCCCTTTCCGCCATCCTCTTTTGTACACCCTTCATCTAATACTCTACATTTTTACCGCGTTTTTATAGGATACTAAATCATCTACCAGTTTTTCTGCAATCCTTGAAGATTCGTATAAATAATGCTGGTAATCCTTTTCTCTTAGTTTTTCATGTTTCTTCTTCTCTTTTATAATGTCCAATAATTCCCTTCTAAGCCCTTCAAGCTCAGTTTCCAAAGAATAAATTATCTGTTGCTGGCGTCTTTGTATATCCCTTATCATTCTCATAAAATATGAACAATCAATGGTATAGGGTAAATCTATGGTGCCGCTGACTTTTTGCCTGTACTCCTGCAAAAAATTTTGCTTTTTGTCTAGGATTTCCTTTAGTTTGTTCATTTCTTCGGCCAGTTTGCTCGAAACCTGTGCTATCTCCAACTTTTTGCTGCTTTCTTCGCTTATCTTCAGGTCCAGCAGTTTTTGATATCTATATTTAAAGGCCATGGTTGGTTCACCCGTTCAGTATGTTTTTCATAAGTGATAACGTTTCCTCAAAGGATACCGAATCATCAATACCCTGTTTCAGAAAATCGTTTATATAATCCATTTTTTCTATGCAGTAATCCATTTTTTCATTTTTCCCTTTTGTATACGCACCTATATTTACCAGGTCCTCTATTTCCGCAAACCTTGCCATTATATCCTTTATTTTGCTGGCCAGTTCATTGTGCTCCTTTGATATGATATCCTTCATAACCCTACTGATGCTGGCCAAAACATCTATCGCAGGAAAGTGGTTCCTTGATGCTATCTTCCTTGACAGCACAATATGTCCATCCAGTATACCCCTTACACTGTCGGTAATAGGTTCATTCATATCATCTCCGTCAACAAGTACGGTATATAAACCCGTTATTGTACCCTTTTCCGATGTTCCGGCCCGTTCAAGGAGCTTTGGCAGAGATGCAAATACCGACGGTGTATATCCCCTGGAAACAGGGGGCTCGCCCGCTGCCAAACCCACTTCCCTTTGGGCCATGGCATATCTTGTGACTGAATCCATCAAAAGCAATACGTCCTTACCTTTATCTCTAAAATATTCGGCTATTGTAGTAGCCAATAGGGCACTCTTTATCCTTATAAGGGCAGGTTGATCGGAAGTAGCCACCACCACAACGGACCTTTTTAAACCATCTTCCTTAAGATCATTTTCAATAAACTCCCTAACTTCCCTACCCCTCTCACCTATTAATCCGATAACATTAACATCAGCACTGGAGTTTCGGGCCATCATACCCAGCAACGTACTTTTTCCTACGCCACTGCCCGAAAAAATACCTACCCGCTGGCCTTTGCCACATGTCAACAATCCGTCAATGGCTTTTATACCCACTTCCAGCGGCGTATCTATCCTTTTACGTAAAAGGGGATGGGGAGATTGGTTGTTAATCGGATAGTATTCATCTCCTTTTATCTGCCCCTTATTATCAATGGGATTTCCCAAGCCGTCCAAAACCCTACCCATCAAGTCCATCCCCACCCGTACCGTCAAGGGCTTATTGGTGGCTACAACCAAATTTCCCTGGCCGATCTTCTCCATGTCTCCCAAGGGCATCAAAATTACATTGTTGTCCCTAAACCCTACCACCTCTGCCAATTTATACTTCTTTCCGCCGTCAACATATACCTTGCAAATTTCACCGATGGATACCGGCGGTCCTTTTGACTCGATGGTAAGGCCTATGGTCTTACACACCCTACCAATTTCTTTTACCCTTTTTGTATCCTTTAATATATCAAGGTATTTATTGACATCAAGTTTCATAACTTCTCCCAACACCAGCGTCTGCAAAGGATTCTTTGATTATTTGCAGCTGAGTATCTATTTTTGCATCCACTATCCCAAAGTCTGATTCTACGATACAATCGCCCCTGCTTAGCCGGTCATCCTTTTGTATAATCAGTTCCTCCTCGTGATCCACAGAAAGACCCAGTGCATTTTTGTTTTTTATAATCTCATCGTAGTCCTTGGGACTTACCTTTAAAACCTTCTTCCCATCTGCATTACATTCATCTATCGCATACCTGACCATCGCCAGGATTTTTTCAGGTCGTAAATCCAATTCGCTATGCACTATTTTTTTAGCTACTGACAAAGCCAAAGTGACTATCTCTTCTTCAGCGTTTTGTAACATTTCTATTCTTTGTTTTTCCATATCGGCTTTTTGTTTCAAAACTTGCGATAACAATTCTTCATATTCGGCCTTTGATTGCTGTTTTCCCTCGGTAAATCCTGTGTCCTTACCCTTTTCATACCCGGTTTTATAACCTGAATCATAGGCCTCTTGTCGTATTTGTTCCGCCTGTGCCTGGGCGCCCTTTATAATTTTTTCCGCTTCAAGCTTGGCCTCACCAATTATGCGTTCCTTTTCCAGTTGTAACGCTGGGATAACAATGCTATCCTTTTGTTTATTCTTACCCCTGTTTTTTTCAACATCATACCTCTCATTGATATTTTCATCTGGGTATTTTGCCAAAAAAGGCTGGGAATAACTCAGGCTAATACGACACGCCTTTAATACGTTAGACAATTAACTCATCTCCTCCGCCCCTAGCAATTATTATCTCTCCCGCATCCTCAAGCTTTCTAATGATATTTACAATTCTTTGTTGTGCTTCCTCCACGTCCTTCAATCTTACAGGGCCCATATACTCTATATCCTCTTTTATCATTTCCTGCAGTCTCTTTGACATGTTTTCGTAAATCAGATTGCTCACGTCTTCGCTTGACCCCTTCAAGGCCAAAGCCAAATCCTTATTATCAACTTCACGCAAGAATCTTTGTATTGATCTGTTATCCAAGTTGATTATATCTTCAAATACAAACATCCTTCTCTTAATTTCTTCAGCCAACTCACTGTCTTGTATCTCCAAGGTTTCTATAATGTTTCTTTCGGTACCGCGATCCACGGAATTAAGTATATCTACTATGGATTGTATGCCACCCGTTGAAGTATAGTCGGCCGTTACCAAAGTGGAAAGCTTTTTCTCCAGTACCCCCTCCACTTCTTTTATTATCTCGGGTGAAGTTCTATCCATCAATGCAATTCTTTTAGCAACATCGGTTTGCTTTTCAGAAGGCAATCCTGATAATATGACAGCAGCTTGACTAGGATTTAAAAACGATAAAATAAGTGCTATAGTTTGAGGATGCTCATTCTGTATAAAATTCAATATTTGGTTGGGATCTGCCTTTCTTACGAAATCAAAGGGTCTTACCTGCAAAGACGCCGTCAGCCTATTAATCAATTCCAAAGCCTTCTGACTTCCCAAGGCCTTTTCAAGAATATCCTTTGCATAGCTAATCCCGCCCTGGGAAATGTAATCCTGCGCCAAACATATTTGATAAAATTCATCAACTACTTTGTCCATGGTCTCAGCATCAACTTTATTGATATTGGCAATTTCAAGGGTTAGTTGCTCAATTTCATCTTCTTGCAGGTGTTTAAAAATTTTAGCCGATTTGTCCGGACCCAAAGTTATCAGCAAAATCGCTGCCTTTTCCCGGCCAGAAATCACCCCTTTTTTTCTATGCATCCTCTATCACTCCTAATCCTCCGATAGCCATGTTCTTAATAATTGTGCAACAGCCTCAGGTTTTTGATCTATAAATCTATCAAGCTGTTTTCTGATTTCCGCTTTTTCATCCTCCTGAATATCAAGTTCTTGAAGTTCTTTCACCGCAGCAGCTGTTTCTTCGACCGCCGGCCCTTCAAAAGTGCCGTCCAATTCCCTTTCCTTACCCTTAAGAACCCTTCTGACCACTACTATACCAATAATAACAAGTAAAATTATTCCACCTATGTACATAAAATTTCTTGTTGTTTCTCTCATACCCAAGTCCTCTTTGTCAAGAGCATCCCTTATCTGTTCCTCTAATGATTTAGTACTAAAGGGCATACCCTGGACGCTTACCAGTTCTTCATCAATGCCACAAGCCATTGCTACCAATTCTCTTACCTTTTCTTCTCCCTGCGCATCCAAAACTTCTTCGTCAATAACAATGGAAACCGATAAATCCTTAATCTGGCCTTGGGCCTTTTCTATCTGTTCCTTTATTTCATTAACTTCATAGTTAATTATCCTGTCTCTTTTTTGGTACTCGGAATCTCCGCCTTCAATTTCCGGGTATTCAACCGGATCTGCATTGGCATCGGCTCCAGGCACACCGGCTGCGCCCACGCTATTTACATGTTCCCTAAGATCCTGTATGCTTACTATTATGCCTTCATCATCAACTACGGGTTCAAACCTTATACTTTCGGTGGATTGTTTGTCAAAATCCAATTTTACATTTACTGCCACCAATACCCTGTCATGACCGAAAACAGGTTGTAATAAATCTAACAATTGTTTTTGCAGTCTTGAATGTACCTTTTCTTCCAGAGCCAATTGGTGGGTTATCAGTCCGCTATCATCTCTTGCTTCTGCCGTTAATATATTGGCATTACTGTCTATAATGGTGATATTTTCCGGTTGTAAACCCTTCACACTCTTTGCTACCAGTTCCTCAATACCCTTAATTTGGTTGGCTTCCAGTTCCACGCCTTGTTCAAGATCCAACAAAACTGAAGCAGTAGTAGGTTGTGTTTCCGTTTGGATGACAAAATCATCTTCCTCTTGCATGTTAATTGTTACTACTGCGTTTTTAACCCCATTTATTGTTTTTATCGAGTTTTCCAGTCTGTCTTGCAATTGAAAGATAAATATCTTTCGTTTCTCATAATCGGTTGTACCGAATTCTATATTCTGGAAAAACATATCATAATTAAACCCGCTTGCGGGGTAGCCTTGAGTTGACAGCTGCATTCTGACAGTGCCCTCTTGCTCTTTAGGCACGTAAATAGTCGTTCCGGTGGCATCACTTTTCCATTTTATCTGCATCTCGTCAAGTTTTTGTGTTATTTCTCCGGCCTCCTTCAATTCCAGCCCACTGTATAACACCACATATTCTTCTTTTCCCAGGCTAACACCCAGTATGACAATCCCGCATATCACCAACGCTAAAACAATAATTAAGGTGATTTTTTTCCTTTTGTCCAATGCCTCCCAAAACTCATTAAACTGCAACTGTATTTTTTTTAAACTCTCCCCCATTACCGCACCTCTTTCCTACGCTGAACAAAACTATATTTGCATCCTCATAATTTCGTTATATGCTTCTATAATTTTATTTCGTATTTGTACGGTAAGCTGAAGGGCTATATTTGCCTTTTCTGCGTCTATCATCACCCTATGTATGCTGTCAATTTGACCAGATGCAAGAAGTATGTTGGAGTTTTCACTTTGCTTTTGTAACTGATCAACCTTTTCTAACCCTTGTTTTAACAACTCTTCAAAGGTGCCACTGCCTGCTTTCTTGCCGACAACACTATTTTCAATTCGCAGTCCTGCTTGTCCACTAATGCTTTCGATATTCATAATTACCTCCATTATCTCCCTATTTCAAGGGCTTTTAAACATATATTTTTATAGGCGTTTATAGCTGTTATATTTGCTTCATAGGATCTGGTGGCTGATAACATATCCACCATTTCATTTAGAATATCCACATTAGGTAGATCGACATACCCTTGTTCATCTGCATAAGGATGTCCGGGTTCGTATATCCTTTTAAAAGGCCGGTTATCCTCAACAACCGCCGAAACCCTAACCCCGGTATTACCCATTTTCTTAGACAATACACTGTCAAAGGATTGTCCTGTATTATCCTCCTCAAAAACGACTACTCGCCTTCTATAGGGCTGACCGTTCGATGCATTTATGGTATTTACGTTGGCAATGTTTTGAGAAATTACGTCCATTCTGAATCTTTGGGCGGTTAGCCCGGAGGTACTAATATCTATAGCGGAAAATACTCCCAAGGCTATCTTCTCCCTTCATTAATTACATATTTTATTTTATTTAATGCGCCGCTTATCTGTTGGGATAATGTATTATACATAATAGTATTCTTGGTTAGTTTGCTCATTTCAGCATCTATGTCAACATTGTTGCCATCCAGCCTCATGCTGGTGGAATTGTCTCTTTGTAACTTCGGTTGTATACCACTGATCTTTGCTTTACCTACCGGCATATGCTTTTCCCTTGTTTTTTTGCCTTCAAGCCTGGAACTTTCCAGGGCGCGGGTTAATTCCTCTTCAAACCTTACATTAACAGCTTTGTATCCAGGAGTGTCTATATTGGAAAGATTTTTTGATATTGCTTCGTTTCTCAACCAGCTGGCGTCCAAGGCTTTTTCAAGTATACTAAGGGAACTTAGCCCATCGAGCCTGTTCAATTGACACCCTCCCTTTCACAGATTAACATAATAAAACCGTTATATTTTACTTAAAAATGTTAATTTCGCCTATTGACAAAAACATTTTTTTACGGTTTAAATTTTGTTTATTATTTATTAATACCAAAAACCTTATTTAATAGTTTTTTTATTTAATATGTAGGCCTATAACAATATATACCATCACATTAGATTATATAAGACCTTGTATCAATAATTGTATAGTGCTAAATTACTAAATTTATTTTCTTTGAAAATTTAAATCAATGATTAAAAAGTTACAATAAAGTCACTATCTGTATATATATTATGTAACCGAATACATATTATTTAATAAAAAAGTAGCTGAGCTACTTTTTTATTAAATAATTTTATAAACCTTTATTGTTTGAACGACTTTAATTAACGACTTTAATTATTAAAAAACAAAAAATTGTCATTTAACGTTGTAAATACAAATCAAAGATGTACTTACATTATGCTTAAGCTTTCAAAACCTTTTTAAAGCACCCACTGTAACGGGTATTATTGTTATACTTCATCGGCCGATCTGTTGGCAATTGATAACCCTAACCCTTTACCCCCCTTCTTTGCCGAAACCGTGACTACAATATTGAGCTGCAAAGATATTTTTGGTCGTCACTTATACAAGCTTTTTGGCCATATTTTACTGGGCTTGGCTGACCGGCGATAATTTGCAATATATTATTTAATCTCCTTACTTTGGCAACAGTCAAAATTTTTTATTCCTCGTTATTTATCAATTTAAATTATTATAGAATAAATCTGCTAAGATCGTTTTCTTTGATACTCTCCCTAAGATGGGTTTTTACAAAGTCCCTGTCTATTTTAATATCCTTTTGTTCAATATCCGGAGCATTGAACGAGATGTCTTCTATTAGTTTTTCCATTACGGTATGAAGCCTCCTGGCTCCGATGTTTTCACGGGTACTGTTGATTAGGTAAGCAATTTCTGCTATTTCATCGATTGCATCTTCGGTAAAAGTGATGTTTATGCCCTCGGTTTGTAGCAGTGCCGTATATTGTTTGATTATTGCATTTTGCGGCTGAGTCAATATATTCTTAAAATCCTCCTTGGATAAACTGTCCAACTCCACCCTTATAGGGAACCTGCCTTGAAGTTCGGGGATTAAGTCCGAAACCTTTGAAATATGAAAAGCCCCTGCCGCAATAAATAATATATAGTCGGTATTTACCGGTCCGTATTTAGTCATTACCGTACTGCCCTCAACTATGGGCAGTATGTCCCTTTGTACGCCTTCTCTGGAAACATCCGGTCCTGCACCCATTTCCTTGCCGGCTATTTTATCAATTTCATCTAAAAAAATTATACCGTCCTGCTCGGCACGGGTAATAGCCTGGCTTATGACCTCATCCATGTCAATCAACTTCTGGGCTTCTTCCTGTTCGATAATTTTTCTGGCTTCCCTTATAGTAAGTTTCCTTTTTTTCTTTCTCTTTGGAAACAAACCTCCGAATATATCCTGTATGTTAATATTCATCTCTTCCGTACCCATACCTGTAAACATTTCTATGGTTGGAGTGCTGGTATCTTCCACCTCTATTTCAATGTAGGTATCCTCCAATAGGCCCTGCCTAAGCTTTGCCAGAATTTCAGCCCTTTTTTGTCTCTTTTCCATCTCCTCATCTTTGTCTTCCTTCGCCTGACCATCTACGGTACTGCCAAAGAACATTTCTAATGGATTGCGTGCCGCTGTCGACCTTTTTCTATAGGGCATCAACTCATCAACTATCCTGTTTTCTGCCATTACCTTTGCTTTGTCCTTAACCTGTTCTATTTTTTCACTTTTTACCATTCGTATGGAAGCCTCTACCAGATCCCGGACCATTGACTCCACATCCCTGCCTACATACCCAACCTCGGTAAACTTTGTCGCTTCAACCTTAATAAAGGGTGCTTTTACCAGTTTAGCCAATCTCCTTGCTATTTCTGTTTTGCCTACACCGGTGGGACCGATCATTATTATGTTTTTTGGAGTTATTTCGTCCCTTATATCCTTTGGCAACAAACTTCTTCTATAGCGATTTCTTAAAGCTATGGCAACAGACTTCTTTGCACTGTGCTGTCCTACTATATATTTATCCAATTCTTCCACTATTTTTTTTGGAGTTAAATTCTCCATTGTCTACCTCCTTATGATTCTTCTATAATAATATTATCATTCGTATATACGCATATGGAAGCTGCTATTTCAAGGGCTTTTTGGGCAATTTCCCTGGCACTGAGCTGAGTATTATAATACAATGCCTTTGCAGCCGCCAGGGCGTAGGAACCACCCGATCCTATAGCAACTACCCCGTCATCCGGTTCGATCACCTCGCCGCTCCCTGAAATAACCAATAGGGAAGTACTGTCACCTACAATAAGCATGGCCTCAAGTTTTCTCAGTACCTTATCCGCCCTCCATTCCTGGGCCAGTTCCACCGCCGCCCTTTGTAAATTGCCACCGTGTTGTTCCAATTTGCCCTCAAACTTCTCAGACAGTGTAAAGGCATCGGCAACTGCTCCGGCAAACCCCATAATAACTTTATTATTATACAGCTTCCTAACTTTCCTTGCATTATGTTTCATAATGGTATTTTGACCGAGGGTAACCTGTCCATCCCCTGCTATTGCGGTTTTTCCGTCTTTGTGAACAGCTACTATTGTTGTACCATGAAACAATGTACACACCTCCGCTAAAAAACAAATTTTTAACATAAGAGAACCTATTACTGTGCTTCATCCCTTAAAAATTCCCTTAACCTCTCCAAAGCCCGCCGGGCTATAAAAAGATTTCTTTGCTTTTTGTTTTTTATCCTATCTATTCCGGGTAATAAACCAAAATTGATGTTCATTGGCTGAAATCTCCTAACGGAGCTATCTGATATATACAGAGCCAAAGCACCCATGGCCGTTTCCTCCGGAAATTCCAACAGCTCTTTGTTAAGTGCATATCTGGCTGCGTTTATACCGGCTATCAGACCGCTGGCAGCCGACTCTATATATCCTTCCACTCCGGTTATTTGGCCTGCAAAAAAAACATTGGGTGATTTTCGAACTTGAAAATAGGAGTTTAATATTTGAGGGCTGTTTATATAAGTATTTCTATGCATAACCCCCCATCTTACAAATTCCGCATTTCCCAAGCCTGGTATCATTCTAAATATTCTTTTCTGTTCCGGCCATTTTAAGTTTGTTTGAAAACCGACCATATTAAACAAAGTACCCTTGTCATTTTCTTTCCTTAATTGTACCACAGCATAGGGCTGCTTGCCCGTTTTTTTATCCACCAAGCCCACAGGCTTTAACGGTCCAAACCTAAGGGTATCCCTTCCTCTTTTCGCCATTACCTCTATAGGGAGACACCCCTCAAATACTACTTCTTTTTCAAACTCCTTTAATGGCACCCGCTCTGCCTTGACCAGTTCATCAACAAATTTATTATACTGATCCTCGGTCATGGGACAATTAATATAGTCGCCTCCTTCCGAATATCTGGACCCCAAAAAAACCTTATCAAAATCAAGCGATTGCCCCACCACAATAGGAGCAGCTGCATCATAAAAATATAAATGCTGGGCACCGGTAAAAGACCTAATTTTCTCCGCCATACTTTCTGAGGTAAGGGGACCGGTGGCTATTATCTGTACTTTTTGGCAGTCTATATCATTCACCTCTTCCCTTATGACCTGAATATTGGGATTACTGTTTATGGCCTCCGTTACGTACCGGGAAAACTTATGTCTGTCAACAGCTAAAGCCCCACCGGCAGCTACCCGGCTTTTGTTTGCACATTCCATTATAAGGGACCCTGACATCTCCAGTTCCTTTTTTAACAACCCCGCTGCGTTTTCCAGCTTTTGAGACCTGAAAGAGTTGCTGCACACCAGCTCGGCTAAATCTCCTGTTTTATGAGCCGGTGTTAGTTTTACCGGCCGCATTTCATATAAACAAACCTTAACACCGTTGGCGGCCGCCTGCCACGCAGCCTCACATCCTGCCAAGCCGCCGCCGTATATATATATCCTATCCGAGGAATCCATTTTTCCCCTCCTTTTCAACATGCGTCTAATTTAATGCCACTGAATGATTACATTCTTTATTACTGCACTTTGCCTGTTTTTTTCCTTTGCCATAGAATTTGACTACCATATAATGTCCGCATTTAGAACACTCTTGGTCGTGGGGCACATCCCATGATACAAACTTACAATCGGGATAATTGGAACATCCATAGAATTTTTTCCCCTTTTTAGATTTCCTTATAACCACCTTGCCATTGCACAACGGACAGTTTATATCGGTGTTTTCAATAATGGGCTTGGTGAAACGACATTCCGGAAAACCGGGACAAGCCAAAAATTTCCCATACCTTCCCTGTTTAATAACCAAATTTCTTCCGCATTTCTCGCAAATTTCATCGGTTACTTCATCTTTAATCTCAATCTTCTCAATCTTTTGCTCCGCATTTTCCAAAGTTTTTTTAAATGACTGATAGAAATCACTGATAAGCGTCCTCCAGCCCTTATTTCCTTCTTCTATTTCATCCAATTGTTTTTCCATCTCGGCAGTAAATTTTTCATCTACTATATCATTAAAATATTCCTTCATGAGCTCGGTTACTATAAAACCCAGTTCTGTAGGTATCAATTTCTTATTCTCCCTGACAATATAGCCCCTACTTATAATGGTTGAAATGGTCGGTGCATAGGTACTGGGACGGCCAATACCCTTTTCTTCCAATGTTTTAACCAAAGAAGCTTCGGTAAAGCTCGGAGGGGGTTGGGTAAAATGCTGCTCGGGAAGTATCTTATCAAGAAAGAGTATTTGTCCTTCCGCCAATTCGGGCAGTCTATCTTCTTCCTCTCTGTCATCGGTATAAACAACGGTATATCCGTCAAAGGTCATCACCGAACCTTTGGCTTTAAACGTAAATCCCCCTGCTTTTACAGTAATTGAAATTGTGTCGTACTCTGCAGGTAACATCTGGCTTGCCAGAAATCTATCAAATATTAATTTGTATAGCTTGTATTGATCCCTGCTTAAGGAAGATTTTATTTTTTCTGGAACCCTGGCCATTGATGTTGGCCTTATTGCTTCATGGGCATTTTGCACGTTGCTTTTATTTTTGTATTTTATTTCAGATTTTTGAGCATATTCCCCTCTGTAGGTATTTTGTATATAATCCTTGCAATCCTTTTTAGCCTCGTCGGATATTCTTGTGGAGTCTGTCCTGATGTAAGTAATCAAACCAACAGCACCCTCACCTTTTATTTCTACACCTTCATATAGCTGTTGCGCCACTACCATGGTCTTTTTTGTGGTAAATCCTAACTTTTTTGAAGCTTCTTGTTGGAGGGTACTGGTTGTAAAGGGCGGTACCGGATTTCGTTTTTTCTTTCCTTTCCGTACCTTTTCAACTATAAATTGCTCGTCTTTAACCTTACTGACGATTTCATTAACCTCTTGCTCACTTTTAACAGTCGATTTCTTGCCGTCAATGCCAAAAAACTGGGCTTTTAATTGCTGTTTATCCTCCTCGTCCTTTAATAACACATCAATCGTCCAGTATTCTTCAGGTACAAAGTTTTGTATTTCTAATTCCCTATCACAAATTATACGGGTAGCTACCGATTGTACTCTACCCGCACTTAAACCCTTCTTTATCTTCCTCCATAATAATGGACTTATTTTATATCCCACCAGCCTGTCTAGAACCCTTCTGGCCTGCTGGGCCTCTACCAATGCCATATCAATTGTTCTGGGATTTTTTATTGCAGATTGAACAGCCTTAGGCGTGATTTCATTAAACTCAATTCTGCATTTATCATTTTCATCTATCTTCAAAATATGGGCCAAATGCCATGAAATGGCCTCGCCTTCCCTGTCAGGGTCGGTGGCCAATAGCACCTTTTCACAGTTTTTAGCCTGCTTTTTAATCTTTCTTATAATTTCACCCTTTCCCCTTATGGTGATATATTTAGGCTCGAAATTATTTTCAATATCTATCCCCATCTGGCTTTTAGGCAGGTCACGGACATGTCCCATGGAAGCCTCTACCTTAAAATTTTGGCCTAAAAATTTACCAATGGTTTTAGCCTTCGCAGGCGATTCTACTATTACCAGTTTTTTTGTCAAATCGGCACCTCCATTGCTAAAAACTTTTAATAAATATTTTGCCTGGCAACTGTTTTATTATTCCCTTTATCTCAAGAAGTGAAAGGATATAGTTTATCTTACTGACAGGCATTTGTATATTAGCTATGATATGGTCTATTGTAGTCCCGTTTTCATTAATTTGCTGCAGTATGGCCCTCTCATCGTCGTTAAACACATTGTTCATGGATTGTTGTTTTGATGTGCATATATCCCCTATACCGAATTCCTCTAATATATCATTAATGTCTTGGACCAGGCAGGCTCCTTCCTTTAGCAGGTTATTAGTCCCTGTACTTAAAGAACTTGTAATGGGCCCGGGTACAGCAAATATCTCCCTCCCCTGTTCCAATGCAAAATCGCAAGTTATAAGCGATCCACTCCTTTTCCCGGCCTCTACAACCAACACGCCGTCGGACAGACCGCTGATTATTCTGTTGCGAGCAGGAAAATTCCCTCCATAGGGTTCTGTGCCTGGACAATACTCCGAAACTATGGCCCCCTTTTCGGTAATGGCTTGTGCCAATTTAGTGTTTTCAGGGGGATATATAATATCCAGTCCACTGCCCAGCACCGCTATCGTTATCCCATCTGCATTAAGGGCCCCCTTATGAGCCAAGGTGTCTATACCCCTGGCCATACCGCTTACTATTACAAACTTATTCATACTTAACTGCTGGCTCAATTCAAAGGCAACCCTTCGCCCATATGAGGTTGTATACCTCGAACCTACAATGGCTATGGTATTGTAGTCTTCCTTGGGTAGTTTTCCTTTATAATACAATACCGGCGGAGGATCGTATATATTTTTTAGATTTTGGGGATAATCATCGCTGTCTATAATAACATATTCAATTTTATTGGTTTCAATACTTTTTAGCAAGCTGTCGAGATATTCTTGTCGCTGGAAAGAAGTAATGAGTTCGGCTAAGTGGTCGCCGATGCCCTTAACTGACTTCAAGGAAGCTTTATCGGCCTTCCACACCTCATAGGGGCTGCCGAAACTGCTTATAAGTTCATAGCATCTTCTGGCACCTATGCCGTGTATGCTGGACAGCCACAACCAATATTTATCTTCCATACTTTATACCCCGCTAATCCTTATTTGCCATACCGTTTTTTAAAAAAATCATTATTACCTATGCACCATCGGCGCCATTTCTGCACCATCTAACAAAATTTTCACAATTGTTAAATATGAGGTTATAATTCCTTTCACCCAAACGTTTATGGGCCCTTTCAACTACTCCTTCCCGGGTATAACTTATCGGACTGTCCGTATCATCCTTGACAAATACTTCCATACCTTCAGCAAAAACTTCAACAGAGGTTTTCACAATCCCTTTTCTCAATAAATAATGAATTACTTGGCCGTCACCCACATATATTCCGTGATGGGTAAAGGCAAATCTTTGAGAAAATAAATGATCACCCATTTTAAAACTCTCAGCTCCGGGTTTTAAAAATGCCCTCTGAAACCCGAAGGCAAAGCTGTCTATGGCATTGCCATAGGTATCCTGGAGATTGTTTATGGTTTTTATAAACCTACCGTATGTGGGGTTAATTCCAACCGCCGACTCCTCGATGGTTCTGCGCTGGTTTCTTGCCTGTTTGCTAAAAATCCCCTGTGCATTATCCAAAACCCTTGAAATTCTTCGAAAAATCGAATTTATTTTGGTTTTGTATTTAATAAAAATTACATAAATTTTCTTTATATTATCCTTCATGTGCCGCTCCTCTTTTCACAATCAAAAAACCATACAAATTAAGCCGGATTACACATAATGTATTCTACACAATGACTTAATGTCCTTTATATATATTTAAGATACATTTACACATATTAAACAAATCTTTTTAATACCGAGCAAATAAAATCAATATTCCCAGTACTTTCTATCCAGGCTCCTGTATTGTAATGCTTCACCTACATGTTCTTCTTTTATGGTATCACAACCATCAAGATCGGCTATGGTTCTTGCCACCTTTAGTATTCTGTTGTAAGCCCTGGCACTAAGGCCCATACTCCTTAGCCCCGTTTTTAGGACCCTTGATGCTTCTTTGCTAAGCATGCAATACTTTTCCAGCATTGCAGGGGTAAGCTGTGAATTATACAGTATCTTTGTACTTTTATACCTGTCCTGCTGTATGGCTTTCGCCCTTTCTATACGCTTTTTCATCTGGGAGGAGCTTTGATTATGCTTGTTTGGATTGGTCAAATCATTGAAGGATACGGCAGGTACTTCTATATGTATATCTATCCTATCTAATAAGGGACCGGAAATCTTCTTGAGATATTTCCTTATTTCCAACGTGGTGCATTTACATTCCTTGTGTTGATGGCCCAGAAAACCACAAGGACAAGGGTTCATGCTAGCAACCAGCAGGAACTTCGAGGGAAACCTAAATGTTCCCGTAGTCCTCGATATGGTTACAAACTCATCTTCCAAGGGCTGCCTTAGCACCTCTAAACAGTCCCTCCTGAATTCCGGTAGTTCGTCCAAAAAAAGTACGCCATAGTGGGCCAGACTTACCTCCCCAGGCTTGGGGAGTTTTCCACCTCCAACCAAGGCGTTAGCAGAAACGGTATGATGGGGCGACCGAAAAGGACGCTTTAAAACCAAAGAATTATAATCCTTAAGCAAACCGCAAACGCTATAAATCTTTGTTATCTCCAAGGCCTCATCCAATGTCAAATCCGACATGATAGTAGGTATCCTCCTGGCCAGCATGGTTTTTCCCGAACCCGGCGGACCCACTAATATAATATTATGCATACCGGCGCAGGCCACCTCAAGGGCACGTTTAGCGTTTTCCTGGCCCTTCACGTCGCTAAAATCCAAGGTATCGGCACATATATCATTTTCCTTTTTATCGGTAAAGGCTTCACATTCAAAATCCGCCCTCGGTACAGCACCGTTTAATATTTCTACTATATAATTAATATGATTAACGGGTACAATTGAAATACCCTCAACCAAGGAACACTCATTGTAATTATCCAAGGGGACATACACCTTTTTATATCCTTTTTCCTTTGCTGCAATTACCATTGGTAAAGCACCGTCGATCCTGCGGATCTTACCGTCCAGGGACAATTCGCCGATAAATATTTCATCTTCAAAAGACCTGTTTTGAAGCTGCCCCGAAGCTGCCAAAATACTAACGGCTATAGCAAGATCTAAAAAAGAGCCTTCTTTCCTAATATCGCTGGGGGCCAGGTTAACGGTTATTCTTTTTATTGGAAAAACCAAACCGCTGTTCTTTATGGCAGTTCTTACCCTATCCCTGGATTCCTTTATAGAGGTATCAGCTAAACCTACTATTTCACAACCGGGCAAACCGTTGGATATATCCGTTTCCACGTCTATTATATATCCATCGATCCCTTTAATTGTACAGCTTTTTACCTTGGCAAACATTCACCTACATCCTTTTCTTAAGTAATCATTTCGGGTACTATACCCTACTACAACTAAAAGGCATTGGTTATTAAATTATACTGTTTTTCGCCATCGCTGATTATTATTTCAATTACATCAAATCTCACCTGACAATTATCAAATCCGTAATTGTACATAAAGTCTTGGGCAAGATTTATATAGGTCCTTCTTTTTTTACGGTTAACCGATTCCGACGGTCTGCCGTATTGCAAAGAGCTTCTGGTTTTAACTTCTACAAACACCAAATACCCATTATGACGGGCTATTATATCAATTTCTCCGTACGGCCTCCTAAAATTTGTATGCAGGATCTCGTATCCCTGCCGCCGTAAATAATCTTGCGCCAAGTACTCGCCGTATTTGCCCAGTCTTTTCCCATCCATTCTTTGTTTATCTCCAGCGCATTTATTCCGATCAGTTCTTAGCTATATCGGTACTTTTATAAACGTCCTTCGGTGTATGGGACATAAACCATGGTTTTTTATTGCAGTTATATGTTCCTTTGTACCATATCCTTTGTTTTTATCAAACCGGTATTGTGGGAATTTGTTATGGAATTCTTGCATAATTCTGTCCCGGGTGACCTTTGCAAGAATGGAAGCAGCTGCAATGGACAGGCTTTTTTGGTCACCCTTTACTATAGGTTTTATAACAGCACCCTCCAGTTGTAAATCCACTGCATCCACCAATATACAACAGGCCTCTGCTTTTACTTCATGGACCTTTGCTTTAATTGCTTGTATTGCCGTTATCATGGCTTTTTTTGTTGCCATGAGTATGTTGGTTTCATCTATCTCATAGGGATGGACGATGCCAATCCCGTAACTTACTGCCTTATTTATTATGTCGTCATACAGCCTTTCTCGTTTTAACGGTGATATCTTTTTGCTGTCATCTATACCCTTTATATCGGCATAATCTTTCAGCACCACCGCGGCGGCCACCACCGGACCGGCAAGAGGTCCCCGCCCCGCTTCGTCGACACCGACTATGTATCCATATCCATGATCAATGGCCTGCTGTTCATATCTCCATAAAGATCTCAGCCTTTCCAGCTCTAATTTGTCCCTGTTTAGTCTTTTTTGCAGTCTTAAGCCTAAAGCCCTTACGTTCTTTCTATCATCGGCCATTAACTTAGCAATGATGGAACTGTCATGTTCAATATTTTGATTTATAATGCTCGTTATTTGCTTATAAGATAGTTGTCTAAAATCCATGACCTCAGCCCCTGTCTTATATCTTCGTCAAAAAATACATATTTCCTTCAAAATTTTTTTGTTTAATCCATATAATAACTCTATGGCAGGTAAGTAAAAATATTTTCAAGGCCCGTGCTCTCTACCCGGCTTTTTATTACATCCACATCTGTTGTATATAGGCCCTTATCCTTCATTTTTTCGAAATACATCGACCCTGAAAAGGTCAACCTGGTGCCGTTCATTATGTCGCTATCCTGTAATTGTATTGCATGTAGTATTATATCTCCCAATGCCAAGGAAGGTGGCAAGGTTAAAGGCTTTAAGTCGTTGACATGCCTGACGCAGTTATAGCCCGCCAATGCACCCGTTACCATGGCTTCGGTATGCCCCACCAATAACCCAGCCTTTTCCCCGGCCACATACAAATTTTCTGTTCCTTTGACCTTAAGGCTTGCATCCATCGGGCATCTCTCAACAAATCTTATTGAATTGCCTACGCCCCCTGAATAAGGGTCTTTATATTCAGCCCGTTCTAAACCCGGAAGACTGTTTAGTATATTCAAGGGCAGATAGCTGGCCATCATCTTCACATAACCGGTATCCAGTAATATTAGGTTATTGCTATACTCTTTCCGGGAGTATTGCTGGCATACCTTCCTATTTAGGTTAATCAAACCCAATTGCTTTGGCAAAGGTATCTTTACAAATCCCTTTTTCTTTAACGTATCCAATAAATCCGGATGGATTGTTTCGGGCACCAGCTCACAGGCACCGCTCATGGCTCCGATGGAATTATCCCTGTTTCTTGCCGGCCTTTCTTTAACTCCGACCTTTGCTGTAATGCTCGACCTTCCGCCAAAGGTAGGACATCTAAGAACGCACATGACACAACCATGGCCATACTTCCTGCAATTGACCATTGGTCCTCCCGTACCGGTGGCATCGACAAATACATCCCCTTCAATACATTCCCCGCTATCCAATACCAAGCCCTTTAGCCTGCTTCCTTCCATATTTACTTTTACTGCCCTGCTTTTGTACATTATCGAAATGTTTTTTTCCCTCAATATGCCATCGATCTGTTGAGCGACTTTTATCACGTTATATAAAGTCGCATGACTATGACCGGGAAAGGAGACGTCTTTGTGGGTGGCGTTTTTATCACATAGTTCTACCAGCCTACCACCGCCCAAGGCAATCAATTCCTCTGCAGCGGTATATCTTCCGTTATTCCTCATAATACCGCCAACAAGCCCTGTACCCAACAACCTATCGGTCTTTTCAAGCAACACAATCTCCACATCGAAATTGCTTGCACAAAGGGCAGCCGATACACCGCCCCAACCGCCACCCACTATGACTATTTTCGACATGTTATGCCTCCGAAAACTTGATGTTTTATGTAAGGTATTTTATGCTTTTTGTTATAAAAAAATCACCTGTATCATATCCTTAAGGTGATTCTAAACTTATTCTGCCAAGTTTTTTCTTTCTGTATTCATCCAGTATCATTACCGCAGCCCTGTACAAATCCGGTTGGCCGCCCTGTTTTATAAAACCCCGGTTTTCGCATATTTCTTCCAGCTGTTTATATCCGTCCAAGGCTAAATTTTTTATGCCGTACCTTTCCCTTATTATTTGAGGTGCTATACGGCCCACTTCTTCAAGGAAATCCTTGGCCAATTCCTCCATATTAAGCAGTTCGTCCTTTATAGACCCTACATAAGCCAACCTGCGGGCAACGTTTTGTTCTTCTATTTTAGGCCATAAAACACCCGGCGTGTCCATTAATTCAATGGTGTCGCCTATCTTAATCCATTGCTTTGCCTTGGTAACGCCCGGCTTGTTTCCGGTTTTGGCTATCTTTCTGCCGGCAATATTATTAATAAACATGGATTTGCCCACATTGGGTATACCTACAACCATTGCGCGCAACTTGTACGTTATCCTGCCTTGGCGTTTATACTTTTGGATTTTTTCCCGGCAAACAAGTTCAATCTGCCTTCGGACAGTATCTTTAATACCTCCTATTGTAGAATTAACGGCTATAGCATTTATATTACGGTCGGCAAACCACTTTATCCACCGCTTTGTTGTTTCGGTATCTGCCAGGTCCTCCTTGTTCAGCACCACAACCCTTGGTTTATTACCCGTTAAGGCACTTATATTTGGGTTGCTGCTGCTAAAGGGAATCCTCGCATCCAGCAGTTCTATTACCAGGTCCACAACCTTTAGCTTCTGCTGCAGGATATCGTAGGTTTTTTTCATATGACCGGGATACCAATTTATGTTCATTGATTACCCCTCCGTTAAATATCAATTTAATAACTTCATATCTTTAAGCGGCCAAATCCTGGCCCAGGGCTTTCCTATTATATTTTCCACCGGAACAAATCCTACCCTGGGGTCCCGGCTGTCCCTACTGTTCCCCCTGTTATCTCCCAGCACAAAAACAGTGTCCTCGGGTACAGTCGACTCCGGGAAATCGTCATCGGTCTCCTCCAGTACATATGGTTCATTCAGCTGCTGGCCATTTACATATACCCGGCCATCTTGAATCTTTACAACATCACCGCCGCATGCAATTACCCGCTTTACAAAATGTTCATTTTCATTGTCGGGATATTTAAAAATTATTATATCCCCTCTTTCTATTCCGTTTATTTTGTGGGAAATCTTATTTACTACCAAGCGATCGGCATTATTTAACGTGGGCAGCATGGATTCACCGTCTACCAATATGGTTTCAAAAACAAACCCTCTTATTAAAAGTGCAAGGATGACAGCGATAACAATGGATTGCACCCATTCTACGGTTTCGCTTTTTGCCTTTCTTCTACGTCTTGCCATCAATCTACCTCCAAAACGTACGGTTAAGGGTATACCCGTAAAAATAAAGCCTGTTTAATAAAACAATATGGGACTTATAAGTCCCATATTAAAAACCTTTCTCCTTTACCCTAGCGGCCTTTCCTTTTCTTTCTCTTAAGTAATATAATTTCGCACGTCTCACCTTACCCCTGCGGATTACCTCTATCCTATCAATTTTGGGCGAATGGGTGGGGAAAGTTCTTTCCACTCCTACGCCATAGGATAAACGACGTACGGTAAAAGTCTCCCTAATTCCTCCATTCTTTTTTCTAATAACAATACCTTCAAAGGCTTGGAGACGCTCACGGTTGCCTTCTACAACCTTTACATACACCCTTACGGTGTCTCCCACGTTAAAGTCGGGCAAATCTTTTCTCAGCTGTTCACTTTCTATAGCTCTTATAATATCCATGTGCAATTGCCCCTCCTTTCTTCCTAGGCGTTCTTATTTTCATTCAGAACAATAGAGGACCGCCCGTAATAACAAGTGTAATTATATCATATTAATCTTTGCCGAGCAATAAATAAGTACTAAATACGGTATGGGATTAAACCGTTGGTACTATTCTTTTAAATACTCCCGTATATAGATTTTTTCTTCCTCTGTCAGTTCTACATTTTTTAAAAGGTCGGGCCGTCTTTTGGCAGTGCTTAATATGGCTTGCTTCCTCCTCCAGTTTTCTATTTCTTTGTGGTTACCGCTTAGCAATATTTCGGGTACAGTAAAATTTCTGTACTTACTTGGCCGCGTATACTGGGGATATTCCAATAACCCCTGGCTGAAGCTCTCGTCCTGGCAGGACTGGCGGTTACCTAATACACCGGGAATCAGCCGACCTATGGCGTCAATTATTACCATGGCAGCCAACTCACCGCCGGTTAGTATGAAATCCCCTATTGAAACCTCTTGGTCCACCAAGTTATCGATTACCCTTTGATCGATACCTTCATAGTGACCACAAATAATCAATAGGTGTTCCTTTTCCCTGGCCCAGAGCTCTGCCAACGACTGTTGGAATTTTACGCCTTTAGGGGACGTATATATGGTGAATATATTACTGTCGGGATTGGCGGCCTTAACATGTTCCACGGCATCAAAAACCGGCTGGGGCTTTATTACCATTCCTGCTCCGCCGCCATATGGATAATCATCCACCTGTTTATGTTTATCATTGGCAAAGTCACGGATGTCGGTTATATTTACCTTAAGCAAGCCTTTATCTATACCCCTTGCAATAATGCTCTCGGTCAAAATACCATCAAACATTTTAGGGAATAAGGTTAATACGTCAAATCTCATATTTCCATCAACCCTTCCGGGCAAGTTACCAAAACTTCCTTTTTATGTATATCAATTTTATTAACCACGGATTTTAAAGCCGGAATTAGGTGTTCTCTTTTGTAGCCTTTAACCACATATACATCGTTGCTACCCGTTTGAATTATGTCCTTTATTACACCTAAATATCCATGATTGGAATCTACAACTTTGCAATCTATTAAATCGGCAATAAAATATCTGTCTTCGGGTAGCTTAACGGCATCCTTTCTGTCTATTTTGAGATAGCTTCCCCTTAGCTTTTCAGCTTCGTCAATGCTACCAATCTCGTTAAAGGATATCAGCACAAATTGTTTTTGATACTTTACTTCACTTACAGTTAGCTTAATCTCTTTATTGTCCAACATACCGTATACATATTTAAGGGAGTTAAAACGCTCAATATTATCCGTTAAAGGCAAAACCTTAACCTGTCCTTTAACTTTCCATGGTTTCAATACAAGCCCCACAGCCAGCTTATCCGTCATTTCATTCACCACTGACAAATGATTAATTAAAAATAAAGTCGGCAACTAAACAATACCTTTATATAAAAAGAGTTGAACATTCAACTCTTTTTATATAATTTCCACAACTACCCTTTTTTGTTCTTTGGTAGCAGCTGCTTTAACCACTGTTCTTATTGCCTTCGCAATTCTTCCTTGCTTGCCAATAACCTTTCCCATGTCATCCGGAGCTACCTTCAACTCAATAATTACCGAATGTTCTCCTTCAATTTCTTTAACCTGCACTTCTTCCGGACTATCCACCAGAGCTTGAGCTATTACTTTTACTAATTCACCCATCTTTACACCTCCTGGTATAGTTACGGCCATCGACATTATTATTCAATAACACCGCTTTTCTTCAATAGACTTCTGACAGTATCTGAAGGTTGGGCACCCTTTTCCAACCAACTTTTTGCCTTGTCACCGTCAATTTTTAATTGAACGGGATTGGACACGGGATTATAATATCCTATTTCTTCTATAAATTTACCATCCCTTGGCGCCCTAGAATCGGCAACCACCACCCTGTAAAAGGGTGACTTCTTTGCGCCCATCCTTTTTAATCGGATCTTTACGGCCATACATTCACCTCCTAACCAAATGTTAGTATATTAGAACGGAAATTTGATTTTTCCCTTCTTGCCCTTCATATCCATGCTTCCAAACTGCTTCATCATCCTTTTTGTATCTTGAAATTGCTTGATCAATCGGTTAACCTGCTGGATGCTGGTACCACTGCCCGCAGCAATTCTTTTCTTTCTGCTGCTATTGAGAAGATTTGGATTCTGCCGTTCTTCAATAGTCATGGAGTTTATAATGGCTTCAACCCTTAATAATTGTTTATCATCCAACTGGATACCCTTTAGTTTTTTACCACCTATACCGGGTAACATATCCAGTATATGGCTTAAAGAACCCATATTCTTTAACTGTTGCAGCTGATCCAAAAAATCTTCAAAGGTAAATTGTTGACTGCGTATTTTCTTTTCAAGTTCTCTGGCCTTTTTTTCGTCTATATTGGCCTGAGCCTTTTCTATCAGGCTTAAAATATCGCCCATGCCCAGTATCCGGGAAGCCATTCTGTCGGGGTGAAAGGGTTCAAGATCGTCTAACTTTTCACCCACACCCACAAACTTAATGGGCTTGCCCGTAACCGCTTTAACAGAAAGGGCGGCCCCGCCCCGGGTATCCCCGTCCAGCTTGGTCAGCACTACGCCGTCTATACCTAATTTATCGTTAAAACTCTGGGCCACCGTTACTGCATCCTGACCGGTCATAGCATCCACTACCAGCAATACCTCGGTAGGTTGCACTGCCCTTTTGGTCTCTTCCAACTCCTCCATTAATACCTCATCTATGTGCAGCCTCCCTGCCGTATCGATTATCACCACATCGTGGTTATGGCTAACGGCGTATTTTATTGATGCGTCAGCAATGGACTTAACGTCTTTATTGTCCTTTTCATAATATACTGCTATGGACAGTTTATCGCCTATTTGTTTTAGTTGTTCAACGGCTGCGGGTCTGTATACGTCACAGCCTACCAATAGTGGATTTTTACCTTGACCCTTGAGATAATTCCCCAGTTTGCCCGCCGTGGTTGTCTTTCCCGAGCCCTGGAGACCCACCATCATTATAATGGTTGGGAGTTTCGGTGAAAAGGAAATTTTGCTCAAGGTACCCCCCATCAATTGGGTAAGTTCTTCGTTAACAACTTTTATTACCTGTTGCCCCGGCGTCAGACTTTCCATTATCTCCTGGCCTACCGCCCTACTGCTTACCTTTTTTATAAAGTCTTTGACTACTAAAAAATTAACATCCGCTTCCAGCAAGGCCATTCTAACTTCCCTCATGGCATCTTTAACATCCTTTTCAGACAACTTTCCTTTGCCCGTAAGACGCTTAAAGGCCCTGCTAAGTTTTTCCGATAAACCTTCAAAAGCCATTTAACTGCACTCCCCATTATCAAATTCCAAAACCGAGGCTATATATTGATAAAGTTGCTTTAATTCCTCTTGTACATCCTCCATGTTGTCCTTTTCCTTAAAATAAAGCTGAAGTTTCTTCACAATTTTAAGCATCCTGTCATTATCCTTTTTTAACCTCATGTATCTATTTACAAGACCTAGCTTTTGCTCATATTTATTGAGTATTTTATTGGATCTTTTAATAGTATCATGTACTCCCTGTCGGCTTATATTCATTAACTCCGATATCTCGGCTAAAGAAAAATCGTTATTATAATGCATATCCAACACATTTCTCTGGTGTTCCGTTAATAGGCTCCCGTAAAAATCCAATAAAAAAACATTTCTTACAACCTTTTCCATATCCACAACTCTTTTCATAGGATATATAAATATTCCTATAAATAATATAATAGGACCTGTAAAGGGAATTTGCTTTACAGGGCCTATTATACTAATAGCAACCATCCTTGTCAACACCAAATCCGGTTATTGTTATGAATTTCTTTTTCATTATAATAGCAAACCAACCATAAATTTTTTCTGCCCTAACAGTCTCGGCGCCATATGCCATACAATCCGGGTTTTTTATTGAAATATCCTAACTGAACAGGGCTTCTACAAAGTTTTGGGCATCAAAGGGTTGCAAGTCTTCCACACCCTCTCCGGTACCCACCATCCTAACCGGAATATTTAATTCAGAATTTATGCCTATAACAATTCCGCCCTTGGCCGTACCGTCCAGTTTGGTCAATATTATGCCTGATATATCAACGGCTTCCTTAAAAGTCTTGGCCTGTGAAATGGCATTTTGCCCGGTGGTTGCATCAAGCACCAACAACACTTCTTTATTGGCTTCCGGCCATTCCCTATCAATGATCCTATTGATCTTTTTTAGCTCCTCCATGAGATTCTTCTTATTGTGCAATCGTCCGGCGGTATCACATATCAAAACATCGGCCTTCCTCGATTTTGAAGCGTGCACGGCGTCAAAGACCACCGCGCCTGGATCGGAGCCTTTGCTTTGCTTAATAACTTCAGCGCCTACCCTTTGACCCCAGACTTCCAGCTGTTCTATGGCGGCGGCCCTGAAGGTATCTGCCGCCGCCAGCAACACCTTCCTGCCATCGTCTTTATATAATTTTGCGAGTTTGCCTATGGTGGTTGTCTTCCCTACACCGTTTACACCGACTATCAATAAAACTTTAGGAAATTTATCTTGCCAAGAACCGTCAGAGCCCTTCCTTAATATATCCAACATTTTCCCTTTGAGCAGTTCCTTTACCAAATCCGACTGGCCTATTTTTTTAGCCCTTACCTCCTGTTCTATATCTTCCACCAACCTTAGTGTAGTTTGCACTCCAACATCTGCGGTTATTAAAATCTCTTCCAGCTCCTCGAAAAAATCATCGTCGATGTTTTTATAATAACTTACCAATTGCTCTATTCTATCGGTAATGCCCGTTCTGGTTTTACTTAGACTTTTTTTCAGTTTATCGAATATATCCACTTTTTTCAAAAAACCCTTCATCACCTATCTACCCTTCCTTAAATTATTAGCTTACCTTTTCTTCTAGTTTAACTGAAACCATCTTTGACACGCCCTTTTCTTCCATGGCAACGCCATACAAGGTATTGGATACTTCCATGGTTCCCCTTCTATGGGTTATCATAATAAACTGGGTGGAATGGGAATACTGGGTAAGGTATCGGGCAAAGTTCTCTACATTAGTGTCATCCAATGCGGCATCTATTTCATCCAGAATACAAAAAGGCGTAGGTCGTAGTTTCAATATGGCAAAGAGTATGGCAATGGCAGTCAACGCCTTTTCCCCTCCGGACAACAATGATATATTTTGAAGTCTTTTGCCCGGCGGTTGAACGACAATGTCTATACCCGACTCCAGTACGTTGTTGGGGTCCGTTAACAGTAGCTGAGCCTGTCCGCCGTTAAACAATGCTTCAAAGGTTTCAGAAAAATTTTTATTTATTTGTTCAAACTGCTCCTTAAACTGTTTTTCCATGGTAGACGTTATATCACGAATTACATCCTTTAGATTGTTCTTTGCGTTTACCAAATCCCTGCGCTGTTCCTTCATATAATTAAGCCTGTTCTCAACCCTTTGGTATTCCTCTATTGCATTCATGTTAACCGGACCCAGGTCATTTATTTCAGCCTTTAAAACCTCCACTTCCTTTTTGGCGTCGGTTATATTAATATTTTCATCTTCCAATTGCTTGGCCTTATTTATGGACATTCCATAATGTTCCCAAAGGTTGTTTATTATATTCTCCTGCTCCACCTCACAACGGTTCAAGTCCATGCTTACCCTGTGGCGCCTTTCCCTTAATTGCTCATATTGCTTGGAAAGGGTGGTAACTATAATCTCCAAATCCTTTAATTTATTGTATTGTTCCAACTTTTGTTTATTTAGGGCATCAATTTTTTTTGTTTGTCGTTCCTTTTCACCTTCCAGAACCATTATATCATTTTGTAAATCTTTTAACTCTCCTTCAAGCTGCCCGTATTGTTCATCGCACCGGTTTATTTGCTGTAACTTCGTTTGGATATTTGTTTTGGCCTGGGCCCGTATCTTTTCGATTTTTGAAATCTGCTGGATATATCCCTGTTCTTCCTTTTGCAGCGATGAAAAACTTATCTTTGCATCCATCAACAGCCTATTCTTTTCCTCCCTCAAAGCCGTCAGTTTAAGGTATCCGTCCTCATCGGATTGTATGGTATTTCTATAACTGGCCTCCTCGCTGCTCAGACTTTTTTGTTCATCCTCCAAAGATGAAATCAGCCTTTGCAATTCCGCCTTATCGCATGTTAAATGGTCATACTCAGCCTTGTACTGCTCTATAGTATGGTCTAACTTTTGTAAATTATCCCTTATGTTTTGTATACCGGTTTCACAGGCCTGTATCCTTAAATCTGAATCATGTATATCCTTATCGATACGGGACAGGGTTGCTTTTATATCGTCTATATCGTTATTGTATATACTTTGGGTCTCCACCAAATTATTCAATTCATCTGTTAAAGCCTCCACAGACCCTTTAAGGCTCCTTATTTCCGCTTTTCTGTTAATCAGCCCTTGTTCTTTATTATATGCACCCCCGGTCATGGAACCGCCGGGATTTATCATATCACCGTCAACGGTCACTATTTTAAAGGAATGATTAAATGCCCGGGCCATCCTAATTCCGCTATCCAGGTTATCAACCACCACAACGCTGCCCAATAAATTTTCCATTATATTTCTATATTTGGCATGGCATTTCACCAAATTGCTGGCAATGCCCACAAAGCCCGGAAAGCTTTTGATCCTTTCTGTATTTGTTCCCAGTCCCCTGGGCCTTATACTGCTTATTGGCAGAAAAGTGGCCCTGCCATACCCTTTATTTTTCAGATATTCGATAACATACTTTGCATCTTCTTCGGTTTCCGTGACGATATTTTGCAGCGCAAAGCCCAAAGCCGTTTCCACCGCCCTTTCGTATCCGGCAGCCACATCTATCAGTTGGGCAACAACGCCACATATTTTCCTGCTCAGGTTATTATTAACTTTTGTATCCCTTAGGATGTTTTTTATGGCTTTGCTGAATCCTTCGTAATTCTTTTCTAGCTCCAAAAGAAATCTTAACCTTGCACTTTGTTCCTTTATCTGGCCGTCCTTTTCCTTTATTTTATTATTAAGTTCGTCCAGTCCTTGAATTTTTTCTTCCAGATACTCCTTTTTTTCATCCCTTTCCCTTATCAAAGCTTGGTGGTTGGCCATCCATTTATTCAGCTCCCGCTTGTCCTTTTCCAGAGATTGGACAAGGCTGTTCCTTTCTTGATTAGCCTTTTGTAAGCTATCATCAAGTTGTCCGAGCCGAGAGGCTATGTTGTCAAGCATTACACTGTAACTGTTTATCTTAACCTTATTTTCGGCCATTAAATTTAATATTTCGATTACCCTGTTCTTCCTTTGGGACATGGTCTCTTCATAACGGGCAATATCCTTATCCAAGACATCCAGCTGATGCTCCAGCTCCTTAATAATATCTGCCTTGGATTTGATCTCGCTGCCAAGCCCCTTGGCTTTTTCGGTTAACTGCTTATACTCAAATTCATCCCTTGAAAGATTTTCATTAATATCTTCAATTTCTTTATTCAACCTTTCCCTCTCGGCCGACAAATGGTTTTTTCTTTCTTTTGTTATATCTACTTTCCCCTTTTTCCTTTCCAATGCCGTCATAACATCATAAAGGGACTGCTGCAATTTGGATATATTGTCCTGGGTATTTGACAACGTTTCCTTATATGTATCATATTCCATATTAACCTTATCCAGCTCTTGCTTCTTTTGGGACAGATCACCACCCAACCCGTTTAGCCTTTCGGCCAATTCCCCTATTTTTTTTTGGATTCTGTAATAGGTTTTAAGATATATATTTACTTCCAATGTCTTTAGTCGTTCCATTAGTCGGGAATATTTCTCAGCAACCAACCTTTGCTCACCCAACGGCCCCAACTGGATTTCCAATTCGTTTATTATATCGTCTATCCGGGTAAGATCGTTATCGGTACTGTCCAGCTTCCTTATAGCTTCCAGTTTTCTTGCCTTATATTTTGCTATACCGGCAGCCTCTTCGAATATTCCCCTACGATCCTCGCTCTTGGTACTTAATATCTCATCTATTTTACCTTGCCCGATGATTGAATATCCTTCTTTGCCAATACCTGTATCCAAAAATATTTCGTTAATATCCTTCAGTCTGCACAATGTTTTGTTCAAGTAGTACTCGCTTTCCCCGGAACGGTACATTTTCCTTGAAATTTCCACCTCGGAAAAATCCACCGGCAGAACACCGTCGCTATTATCTATTAATAAAGTTACCTGAGCGTACCCCAAGGGCTTTCTTTTTTCACTCCCGGAAAATATGATATCCTCCATCTTGCTACCCCGTAATATCTTGGCACTTTGCTCGCCCAGCACCCACCTAACGGCATCGGCCAAATTGCTTTTTCCGCTGCCGTTGGGTCCGACTATAGAGGTTATTCCCTTATCAAATATAAATTCACATTTCTCGGCAAAGGATTTAAAGCCAAATATTTCAATCTTTTTTAAAAACATTAAAAACACCCTACCTCTATTATAGAATTCAAGTATGGCTAATTTTTGACAAGCAATGTAACAGGATTGCCCTTCTTTTTTATATAACCGCTCTGACTGATTTTCTGCGACCACGACCCCCGGCTCACCTTAACCGTACCCTCTTTTATTCCATCGTCGGGCATTACCTTTATTTCGTTAATACCGAATTTTTCCGTCAAGTATGTGATATTACTCCTCCTATTGCCGACGACTTTTGAAACCTCCTTCGGATTAACATACACAAACATAGGACAATCTCCGATTTTGTGATCTTTTAGCACAAACATTAGCATGTCCAAATAAACACTGCTCACCACCAGCTCACCAAAAGAGGAATGAACCGGTCCCGCCACCACATCCCTACCAAAATTTATATTATCCGCCGCCTGTAGGCCCATCCTGATGACGGGAATATCATGGTACCTAAAAACCATGTACACCTTTTTGCACACATCCACCGCCCGGGCCAGGGACAACGGCTCGTATAATCCCTGACGGTACAGTTTTGCCAGGTGTGTCCCCTTTAATACCAGGGTAGGGTATATCCTTACAAAATGGGGTTGCAGCATTGACAACATCCATGCGGTATTTATGCTTTTATGCTCGTTATCTCCGGGAAGACCTATCATCATTTGCAGTCCCAGACTAAATCCCCATTCCCTGATCAAAGCCGCTGCCTTTTTTGTATGTGCGGCGGTATGCCCCCTTTTACACTGTTTTAGCACCCCGTCGTCCATGGACTGTGCACCCAGCTCAATAATTTTAACGTAGTTTTGTTTAAGCAACCGTAAGATGTCTGGGTTAATACTGTCCGGCCGAGTGGAAATCCTTATACAGTTTATCCCGCCCTGTTCTATAAACTCCCTTGCTGCATATAAAATTTCCCTTTGTTTTTCGATGCTCAAAGCGGTAAAACTGCCACCGTAAAATGCTATTTCCATGTTATTTCTGTCAACCCGTGCGTATATATCCAAATAATGCCTTATTCTTTCTTTTATATACTCCGCCGTCACCCATTCATCGTTAACCGAAGTAATCTTCCTTTGGTTGCAAAAAACACAATCATTTGTACAACCAAAGTGGGGAATAAAAACAGGAATTATATATCTATTTTTCATTCTTAACAATCCCGCTGTATAATGCTTCCTTTGCAGCAGACTGTTCGGCTGCCTTTTTACTTCTACCCTTACCCTCGCCCAATACCTTGTTACCCAGCATTACCCGTGTCTTAAATATTTTATCGTGGTCAGGGCCGGTTTCGCTTATTGCTTCATATGTAATCTTTTCACTGCTCCGGCTTTGCAACAGTTCCTGCAACTCCGTTTTGTAATCCCTTTGGAATTCGCCTGCCAATGCCTTGTCAATTACATTTTCAAAAAGCTTTAAGACAAAGGCCTTTGAATTTTCAAAATCACTGTCCACATAGACCGCACCAATTAAAGCTTCTACGGCATCGGCTATAATGGAATCTTTATTCCTGCCTCCGGTGTTTTCTTCACCCTTTCCCAGTAGAAGGTATCTTCCTATATTTATTTGCCTGCCGCAATAAGCCAGGGAAGGTTCTGCCACAATCATCGCTCTTAGCCTTGTCAAGTTCCCTTCCGGTAAATTACGATATCGTCTAAACAGAAAATCGCTTATTACCACATTCAATACCGAATCTCCCAAAAACTCCAGTCTTTCGTTATGACGAGCCCCGCCTTTAAGTTCATTGGCAAAGGAACTATGGGTCAGGGAAATATTGAGAATTTCAATATCCTTAAAGGTATATCCAATGGTATTTTGAATGTCTAACAGTTCCCTTCGTCTTTTGTCGGTGGTTTTCAAATCATACCCTCCATATATCTGATTACATGATATATTATACAATATTTATGCTGAAAATTATTTGCAAAATAAAAAACCAGGCAAACTTTACATCAAAATCTTGAAAAGCTTACCTGGTCTATCAGCATGCTAACAAAAGATTATCCTTCAAACTTTTTAAAGAGTATGGTTGCGTTCTGGCCGCCAAAACCAAAGGAATTGGACAGGGCATAGTTAATATCTGCCTTTCGTCCGGTATTGGGAACATAATCCAGATCGCAGTCCTCGTCTTTAGTGGTATAGTTTATGGTTGGACTTAAATAGCCATCGTATACCGAAAGGACGGTAACTATGGCCTCCATGCCGCCGGCAGCGCCCAAAGAGTGGCCAATCATTGATTTTGTTGAACTAACGGCCAGATTGTATGCATGTTCGCCGAAGATGGTCTTAATAGCCATGGTTTCAAATTTATCGTTATATGGAGTGGAAGTACCATGGGCATTGATATAGTCCACCATTTCAGGCTGTATTCCTCCGTCTTCTATGGCTAACTTCATGGCCCGGGCTCCGCCTTCGCCTTCAGGAGCAGGGGCAGTAATATGATATGCGTCAGCCGTTGCGCCATATCCTATTATTTCACAATAGATGCGGGCTCCCCTTTTAATTGCATGTTCCATATTTTCCAGTATCAATATCCCCGCACCTTCGCCTATTACGAAACCGTCCCTGTGGGCATCGAAGGGCCTGCTGGCCCCCTTGGGATCATCATTCCTGGTGGACAATGCCTTCATTGCGCAAAACCCGGCCACGGCCATAGGGGTTATCGATGCCTCGGAACCACCGGCTATTACCACGTCAACATCCCCCCGCTGAATGGCTTTAAAGGCCACGCCTAAGGCACTGGTAGCAGACGCACAGGCGGTTACAATGGTGGCATTGTATCCCTTGGCGCCATACTTTATGGATACATATCCGGCTGCGATATTGCTTATCATCATGGGTACAAAAAAAGGGCTTACCCTGCCTGGTCCTTTTTTTTCTAATATGGAGTGTTGCTGTTCAAAGGTTTCAATGCCGCCAATACCACTGCCCAGAATGACTCCAAATCTATTTTTATCCACACTGTCCATATCCAACTGACTGTCCTCGACGGCAAGTTGGGAAGCAGCAATGGCAAACTGGGTAAACCTATCCATCCTCTTTGCTTCCTTTTTATCCATAAAATCCTCCGGATGAAAATCTTTTACCTCGCCGCCGATTTTTGATGGATAATCGGTAATATCGAATCGTTTTATTATGTCAATCCCGCTTTTTCCTGCTTTTATGTTTTCCCAAAAGGTATCTTTCCCCGTTCCAACAGGGGTAATAGGGCCTACGCCTGTTACAACCACTCTTTTGTTCATAAAAACCTCCCATAATTTACATTGCAGTATGAAAAAATCCAAAAATATATTCCAAATTATAGTTTTTTATCCTATAATAATAACTGACATGATATCTTTTTTTGAAAGCCCCGTAGTATAGTACTGCGGGACTTTCTTTTTTTAAGTATTGTTTTTAATATATTCTACAACTTCGCCCACTGTGGTAACTTTTTCAGCCTCTTCATCCGGAATTTCCAGATCGAATTCTTCTTCTAAGGCCATGATTAACTCAACAATATCCAATGAATCAGCGCCTAAATCATCTATAAAAGAAGCTTCCAAGGTAACTTTTTCAGGATCAACCCCCAACTGTTCGACGATGATATCCTTTACCTTCTCGTAAATCATTTTCCTTCACCTCCCTTCCAAGATAGCAGAAAATTCCCTACACAGAATGATATTACATAACCATTCCTCCGTCAATATTTATTACCTGCCCGGTAATATATCTGGCATCATCGCTTGCCAAGAAAGTTACCGTCTTTGCCACGTCCGTCGGTTGACCGAAAAAACCTAAGGGTATACTGACCAGTATGCTTTGCTTAACCTTATCCGGCAATACCCTGGTCATATCGGTTTCTATAAACCCAGGGGCCACCGCATTGACGGTAATACCTCTGCCGGCAAGTTCCTTGGCAACAGACTTTGTAAATCCTATGACTCCCGCCTTTGCAGCAGCATAGTTACATTGTCCGGTATTTCCGACTATACCGATTACCGATGTTATGTTAATTATCCTTCCATATCTTTTTTTGACCATAATTTTACTGGCTTGTTGGGTGCAGTAGAATACCCCGTTTAGGTTGGTCTGAATTACATTCTGCCAATCGGCTTCCTTCATTCGTAACAGTAAGCCGTCTTTGGTTATACCGGCATTATTGACCAAAATATCAACTGTTTTATATTTTCCCATGGTTTCTTTAAATAAGTTCTCCACATCTTCCTTCTTGGATACATCAGCCGCTATAGCCATGGCGCTGCCGCCGTTGCCCTCAATGGATTTTACCACTTCAAGGGCTGCTTCCTTGTTTGAAGCATAATTTACGACTACATTGGCACCTGCTTTGCCCAGCTCTATGGCTATTTCCCGACCAATGCCCCTCGAAGCACCGGTTACAATTGCAGTTTTCCCATTGAGCATTATTTTAATCCCTCCAGTATATCCTTTTCTACTTTCTTAAGGGTGTTCATATCCTCAACATTGGCCACCTTTAGGTTTCTGTCAATTTTTCTAATGAAACCGTTTAGGGCTTTGCCCGGGCCTATTTCAACGAAAGTATTGACTCCGTTTTCCACCATGGTCCTTACTGATTTTTCCCATAGGATGGAATTGCTTACCTGTCTTATTAATAAGTCTTTTATTTGGTCCTTATTTTCTATAATTTCTCCCGTTACGTTTGTAACCACAGGTATTTCCATATCCCTTATTTCTACCTTTTCCAATTCCTTAGATAACCTATCGCCGGCATCCTTTAACATTGAAGTATGAAAGGGCGCACTTACCGGTAGCATTACCGTTCTTTTAGCCCCCCTTTGCTTTGCCGACTGGCAGGCATATTCCACCGCCTTTATCTGACCTGCTATCACTATCTGGCCGGGGCAATTATAATTGGCCACCTCTACTATACCCTTATCTTTGGCTTCTTGACAGCATTGTTGTATAGAAGGTGCATCCAAACCTATTATTGCAGCCATACCGCCTTCCCCTTCGGGTACGGCCTCCTGCATGAACCTTCCCCGCTTATTGACCAAACCCACGGCATCTTCAAAGTCCAGGGCATTGGCACACACCAAGGCGGTGTACTCGCCAAGACTTAAGCCGGCCGTCATGTGGCAAGTCATGCCCAGTTCCCTTAAAACATTCAGAACAGCTATACTGACCGTTAGAATGGAAGGCTGGGTAATCTCGGTTTTTATCAGCTGTTCTTCCGGTCCTTCCATGCAGAGTTTCAATACATCAAACCCCAAAACTTCGCTGGCCATTTCAAAGGTATCCTTAGCCACATTAAAGTTTTGTACAATATCCTTTCCCATACCCACGTATTGTGCACCTTGTCCCGGAAAGACAAAAGCTATTTTCTCTGCCATAACCCTAACTCCTTAATTAATGTTATTAATTGAACAATTATTATATCGCAAAAGGCACCTTATACCCATTTCATCACGCTGGAACCCCAAGTAAGACCCGCGCCAAATCCCGCCAGGACAATTATTTGCCCCTTTTTAACCCTGCCTTCGGCAATGGCCTCATCCAAGGCCACGGGTATTGAGGCCGATGAAGTATTACCGTATTTATGTAGATTTATAAATACCTTATCCCTATCTATGCCCAATCTTTTGATGGCACCGTCGATTATCCTGATATTTGCCTGGTGGGGTATCAATAAATCAATATCTTCCAGACTAATATTAGCCTTTTTAAGAACTTCCTTCGTTGTAGATGCCATTATCCTAACGGCAAACTTAAATACTTCACTGCCGTCCATATCGATATAATGCAACTTCTTTTCTACAGTTTCATGGGAAGCAGGCATCCTGGAACCGCCGGCCGGTAGTTTTAATACGTGTCCACCGCTCCCGTCGGCGCCTAAACAAGTGGCTAATATACCTTCACCTTTGTTGACCGGTCCCAGTACGGCGGCACCCGCCCCGTCACCGAATAATATGCAGGTATGCCTATCCCTCCAATTGGTAATCTTGGACAGTATATCAACACCGATTACAAGAATATATGTATATGTACCCGTCTCTATAAACTGTTTGGCTATTGTCATGCCATAGGAAAAACCCGAACAGGCCGCCTCCAGATCAAAGGCTGCAGCATTTTTGGCTCCGATATTATTCTGCACTAAACACGCGGTGGATGGAAAGGCCATATCAGGGGTTACCGTTGATACTATGATAAGGTCCAAGTCCTCAGCGCTTACCCCTGCCTTTTCCATTGCCAGCAGACCTGCCTGTGTGGCTATATCCGACGCGGCTATATCGTCCTCTACCACCCTTCGTTCGTGTATACCCGTCCTTTCCCTTATCCACTCATCGGATGTTTGAATGTATTTTTCCAGGTCTTTGTTGGTTACTATCCTCGGAGGGATAACACTTCCCGTTCCTATTATTGCTGCATTTCGTCCACCTGCCATTTTCATTCAACTCCTAATTTAATAACTTCTTGTTTTATTAAATCCAATATTTCGTTTTTGACACAAGAATGGGCTAATTTTATTGCGTTTTGTATAGCCACGGCATTTGAACTGCCATGGGCCTTTACCACCAATCCGTTAATTCCCAACAACAGCGCACCTCCGTACTCGGAATAATCCATCATACGTTTTAAGTTTTTGAATGCACTTTTGCATAATAGGGCACCTATTTTTGTTTTTAAGCTGCTGTACAATTCACTTTTCAACATATCGAATAAGGTAATGGCAACGCCTTCTATCAGTTTCAATATTATGTTGCCCACAAAGCCGTCACACACCACCACGTCCACCACTCCGTCGGGTATGTCTCTGGCCTCTATATTCCCGGCAAAATTTATATCCGCCTTGGACAATTCAACATGGGCCTTCTTCACCAGTTCGTTTCCCTTGTTCTCCTCTACGCCTATATTCACCAGCCCTACTTTAGGATTGGACACGCCCAATACCTTATCCATAAAAATACTGCCCATTATTCCAAACTGCACCAAATTATTGGGCCTGCAGTCGGTATTGGCACCGGCATCCAACAGCAATAGTCTGCCCTTTTTGGTAGGGATGGTTGGGGCCAATGCAGGCCGGTCGATACCTTTGATCCTGCCTACCCTTAACAGTGCACCCGCCATTAACGCACCGGTGTTGCCGGCTGATATAAAGGCATGGCCTTGGCCCTTTCTCAACATCTGCAAACCTATGACCATGGACGAATCTTTTTTTGTCTTAATGGCACTTACCGGCTGTTCCGTCGCCCCTATAACCTCTGAAGCATGGACAATTGAAATATTGCCACCCGAATAGCCGTTTCTGAT
>DUOD01000068.1 GCA_012838995.1 Clostridiales bacterium | reverse complement strand
GGCCAGGAAATACCCGAAGAATTATACCAAGCCGTTGCCGAAATCCTTGCCTATGTATACAATCTAAAGAAGGGATATAGGGGGTGAGGTGCCGTGAAAATAAAGGATATATTTATAGCTTTGGTAATAATTCCTATAATTCTGCTTATTATTATTCCTCTTAATTCTACCTTTATAGATATTTTACTTAGCTTTAATATAGCATTGTCCATAACAATTTTATTAATTACTCTATATGTAAAGGAACCATTGGAATTTTCGATTTTTCCTTCATTATTGCTAATCACCACCCTATTTAGACTGGCACTCAATATTTCTTCTACGAGGCTAATACTCAGGGACGGTTATGCGGGAAGCGTTATAGCTACCTTCGGTAGTTTTGTAATAGGTGATAATATAGTTGTTGGCTTTATTATATTTCTTATAATAATTGTTGTACAGTTCATAGTTATAACAAAGGGAGCCGAGAGGGTATCGGAAGTAGGTGCGAGATTTACCTTGGATGCCATGCCAGGAAAACAAATGGCCATTGACGCCGATTTAAATGCCGGGCTTATTGATGAACAAGAGGCAAAGGAACGAAGGCGAAAGATACAAAGGGAGGCAGATTTTTACGGTGCCATGGACGGTGCCAGTAAGTTTGTTAAGGGAGATGCCATAGTAGGAATAATCATTACCGCCATAAATGTAATCGGAGGTATGGTTATAGGGAGTTTGAAGGATAATCTAGAACTGACTGAAGTTATTAAAAAATATACATTGCTCACGGTGGGGGACGGTTTGGTCAGTCAAATACCTGCCCTTATCATCTCAACGGCCATGGGTATAATTGTTACCAGAGCGGCGTCGGATTCCAACTTGGGAGAGGATTTGCTGAAACAATTGTCTTCTCAGCCCATTGTACTGCCCATAACGGGAGCAACCCTGTTTTTATTCGGCTCCATCAAGGGTATGCCTCATATACCGATGTATGCCTTGGCGGCTTTGTTTATGTATTTAGGATACACGTTAAGTAAATCTAAAGTATCTCTGCCCGATGAAGAAGAAGAGAGAATATTGGAAGAACAGTTGGAGGATATAAGAAAACCTGAAAATGTCATGTCCTTATTAAATGTAGACCCGATCGAGTTGGAGTTTGGATACGGTATAATACCCTTGGCGGACAGCAGTCAAGGTGGAGACTTGTTGGATAGGGTAGTTATGATAAGAAGGCAATGTGCTCTGGATTTAGGTATTATAGTTCCTATAGTGAGATTACGGGATAACATTCAATTAAAGTCCAATGAATACGTTATTAAGATAAAGGGTATAGAGGTTGCCAGAGGGGAAGTAATGTTTGACCATTACTTGGCTATGAATCCCGGTGATATGGAGGAGGAAATTCCCGGGATTAAGACCACCGAACCTGCCTTTGGCCTGCCTGCCCTTTGGATAACGGAAGAACAAAGAGACAGGGCCGAAATGTTAGGTTATACTGTTGTGGATATTCCTTCTATCATATCCACACACCTTTCAGAGGTTATTAAGAAACATTGTAGTGAATTGTTGACTCGCCAGGAGGTACAAAATCTTATAGACAATGTAAAATCCAACTATCCGGTCGTGGTTGAAGAGTTGGTACCCAAACAAATGACTGTTGGTGAGGTGCAAAAAGTATTAGCCAATTTGTTAAGGGAAAATGTGCCTATAAGGGATATGGTTACAATTTTAGAGACCCTAGCGGATTATATTGGCTTGACAAGGGATACTGACCTACTAACCGAATATGTCAGACAAGCGCTTAAAAGGGTAATTACCGACAGGTTCGTAGAGGGCAATAAGTTATTGTCAATAACCCTGGATCCGGAGGTAGAAGAAACCATAACCGATGCCATACAACAAACTGAGCAAGGTATATACTTAACTTTGGAACCTGCAGTGGCCAGGGCTTTAGTAACCGAAATATCAAAACAGGTCAACAAACTGGTGTCCATGGGTGCGCAACCTGTTTTGTTGACTTCAGCGGTGGTAAGGATGCATATAAAGAAGCTGACACAACAAACAATGCCCAGCCTTATTGTATTGTCCTACAACGAACTTGACCCGGCAGTGGAAATACAATCAATTGGAGTGGTTCGATTATCATGAAGGTGAAAAGATATATAGCTAGTAATACTCAGGAAGCGGTTAATAAAATAAAAAAGGAACTGGGTAATAACGCCATTATTTTACATACCAGAAAGATTCGTAAGGGCAAAGGATTGTTCAAATATTTTACCAAGCCTCTTGTGGAAATTTTGGCTGCCAGCGATGATAGTCCCATTGACAATAACATTGCTACAAAAGTTTCAAAAGATACCCCAGTGTGGGGAAGTGGTGTACAGCCCGGAAACGGATGGCAATATATATCCTCCCTTGAAAAAAGGGTGGATAGTATGAGCAATACTTTGAACAAGCTGTATAATAAGATAAATCATCTACGGGATGATAATAAATATCCCGAAGGCATACAACCGTTGGTAGAACGATTAAGGGAAAACGAAGTGTCCAAAGAAATAATAGGCCAATTGGTCCAAAGGGTGTTAAATGGCCCTGCCGTCGAGGATAATCAGGCATATCAAAGGCTGTTTGAGCAGGCCATAGTCAGTATGTTGGGTGAGGCTCAACCACTAAGTATAAATAATGAAAGAAAGATAATAATGCTGCTTGGGCCCACCGGCGTTGGGAAGACTACCACCCTAGCCAAGCTGGCAGCGATATATTCCACCCAAACAAGCAAGAAAATAGGACTTATAACAGCGGATACATATAGAATAGCAGCCGTTGAACAACTGAAAACATATGCTGAAATACTGGATTTACCTTTACAAATAATCTATTCGCCCGAAGAAATTGGTGAAGCCATAAATCGGCACAGTAATAAAGATTTAATATTTATAGACACGCCGGGAAGGAATTTAAGGCAAAAGCAACAATTTGACGAATTAAGACAACTTGTTACCCTAAGTAAGGCGGGTGAGATTTTTCTTGCAATAAGTGCAACTACCAGTTTTAGCACCATATCAAATATTATTGAAAGTTACAGCTTTATATCCAACTACAGAATTATATTGACTAAGATTGATGAATGTACTTCACTAGGAAATGTACTAAATATAAGGTGTTTTACAGATAATCCCTTTGCTTACGTAACTACTGGCCAAAGCGTTCCTGATGATATAGAGGTCTTCCAGGCCGGAAAAATTGCACAAATATTAATGGGAAGTAGTAGTGTATGAAAGACCAGGCTGAAAGATTAAGACAAATGGTAATGACTCTGCGGGAAAAACGGGACAAAAACCGGGGAGGACCTAGAGTAATAGCGGTAACCAGTGGAAAAGGAGGGGTGGGTAAGACAAACATATCGGTGAATTTGGCTATTAGTTTAAGTAAGCAAGGATATAAAGTAATTATAATAGACGCTGATTTTGGACTGGCAAATGTTGATGTTCTACTGGGGATTATCCCCAAATACACATTCAAGGATTTTATAAAAAGTCAAATGAGTATTACCGATATATTAACCGAAGGACCATGTGGTATACGCTTTATTTCCGGCGGATCGGGCATGTATGATCTGGTTAACCTTAGTAGTACTCATTTGGAAAGAATAGTGGAGGATATATGTAAACTCGATGGCTGGGCAGATATTATAATAATAGACACCGCTGCGGGAATATCAAACAATGTTATAAAATTTGCAGTTGCTGCATCTGAAACCATACTGGTGACTACGCCTGAACCCACTTCGATCACCGATGCATATGCTTTGATGAAAGCCATATCGACATTGAAGCAAGAGGTAAGAATTAACTTAATAGTTAATAAAGCTGAAAATATAAAAGAAGCTGTGGAAATTATCGACAGGTTTGCCGACGCAGCCAACAAGTTTCTGGGTATTACCGTAACAAAACTAGGATATGTTCTATTTGACGGAGCAGTTACCAAAGCAGTAAAACGACAGCAGGCCTTTTGTATAGCTTCTCCCAATAGTTATGCTTCGAAGTGTATCCAAACAATTGCCGGCAATCTCATTGATGGACGGTACAATCCAAATATAAGGGTCAGCGGCATAGGAACGTTTATTAAACGGTTGTTAGGACGTCGATGAAGCAACATATTGGGAAAACCTCGAATGGGTAGTTTGCTATATGGCCTTTGGAGGAAAATATATGAAAACTAAAGAATACATAAAAAACATTATACAAAGGATGGTACGATTGATAGCACAAAACAAACCAACATTGGTAGTGATCGGCGCCTCTACAGGCGGCCCTAAGGCGATTCAAACTATCTTGGAAGCTATGCCGAAAGATATCAATGCGGTATTTTTGATTGCACAGCACATGCCCCCCGGTTTTACCGGATCATTGGCGGAAAGACTGGACGATATATGTAATATAAGGGTGAAGGAGGCCCGGTTTGAAGACAAGCTAGTAAAGGGTACGGCTTATATAGCTCCGGGTGGTTATCATTTGAAGGTAAAAAAGAAAAATGGGGAACTGTATATAAACTTGGAAGAACCTACAGAAAAATGGGGATATACGCCTTCCATCGATATAATGATGCAGTCGGTGGCAGAGGTGGACGAAAACATGCCTATTATTGGTGTCATCCTTACCGGTATGGGTTCCGACGGTGCAAAGGGAATGAAAAAACTAAAACGAAAGGGTGCCTTCACTATTGCCCAGGATGAAAAAACATCAGTTATTTATGGAATGCCAAAAATGGCCGTAAAGTTAGGGGTAGTGGATAAAGTGATGGATATTCACGATATACCCGGTGAAATAATAAGACTGGTGGTGGATATAAATGGAAGACAATAAATATTTGGGAATATTTATAGATGAGAGCAAGGAACATTTAGAGCAAGTAAGTCAATGTTTATTGATTCTGGAAAAGGATGCTGACGATCAAGAAACGGTAAACCGGTTATTTAGATCCATACACACGTTAAAAGGTATGGCAGGGTCTATGCAGTATTCTAAAATGATGACATTAAGCCATGTCATGGAAAACACCTTGGATAAGGTTAGGGATGGATCTTTAAAGTTAACACCTGATATTGTAGATGTCCTATTTCAGGGATTGGATTATTTACAACAAATGTTGGATAATATCGAGCAGACGGCGGACGAAGGCAGTGAGGATATAGATGATTTGTTAGACACATTAAAGGAATTGTCTGCCCAAAAGAAGTCCCAAGACAGTGGCGAGACGGAGGTAAAAAAGGATAATCAGTTCTTAGCCGATGAGTTCTTAACAAATGTATTGACCAAGGCCGCTGATGGAGGGTACAGTATTTTTAAGATAGATGTTCAGCTAAGCAGCCAATGTATATTAAAAGGGGCCAGAGCGTACATGGTATTTAACGCCCTGGAGCAACATTCACAAATTGTATATTCCGATCCTCCGTCGGAGGACATAGAAAAAGGATCTTTTGACCGTGCATTTACCTTAATTATCATTACTAAAGAAGAAAAGGAAAATATTTTCGAAGATATTATGTCCATATCAGAGATTGAACATGTGGATATAGAGCTAATAAAAGCAAGCGATTTTGAAATCCAAGGCACAACGGACAAGCAACAAAAGGACAGTGCAGCCAAACAGTATAAAAAAAGCGGAAATGCGGCATTAACCAAGAAAAATTCTGCTATCAGAACAATTAGGGTTGACATACAACGGCTGGACAAATTAATGAACATGGTTAGTGAATTGATAATAATAAAAAACAGGATAGAACAATTATCGACAGACGACGGGGATATTCGTGAATCCATTGAATATCTTGCAAGGGTGACGTCGGATATACACAGGCTGGTTATGAAGGTACGTATGGTGCCTATAGAATTGGTATTTAACAGATTTCCAAGGTTGGTCAGGGATTTGGCCCGGGAAACGGGAAAGAAAATTAATTTACACTTAACAGGTGAGGATACCGAAATAGACAGAACCATCGTTGATGAAATTTCAGATCCGTTAATACATTTAATAAGAAATTCGGCTGACCATGGCATAGAACGGGAGGAAGAACGCATTGCAGCCGGTAAAAAGGGCGAAGGCAATATTTACCTTTCTTCATATTATGATGGCAACAACGTGGTTGTTGAATTAAAGGACGACGGAAGGGGAATAGACGTCGAAAAGATAAGACAAAAAGTAATTGATAAGGGATTGGCCGATGCACAAGAACTGGATGCCATGGATGAAGATAAGATTATCGAGTTTTTGTTCCACCCGGGTTTTTCAACCGTCGATAAGGTATCTAACATTTCGGGAAGAGGAGTAGGCTTAGATGTTGTAAAAACCAAGGTAGAATCGTTGGGAGGAGCAGTAGAGGTACAATCCCAACTAAATGCCGGTACACGGTTTATAATAAGACTACCTCTTAACCTTTCAATAATGGAAGCCCTATTGGTTGGTGTCGGACAGGAACAGTACGCGATACCCCTAAGCTCCATTACCGAAATTCTGGAGTTAGGCGATCAGGATGTCAGAACCGTTATGGGCGGGCAGGCCATTAACTATAGAGGCAATTTTGTCCCCCTGTTATATTTGAAGGAACTGCTTGATGTGGATGACGAAGGCCGAGAGGGAAAAACTTCAGAAGATTTAATTGCAGTTATCATAAAAAAGGGAGAAAAATTAACTGCCCTTGTAGTGGATCGATTATTCGGTCAAAGGGAGATAGTCATAAAATCCCTTGGCAATTATCTGTCAAATATCAAAAGCATATTAGGTGCTACTATTCTTGGCGATGGTAGGGTAGCATTAATACTCGATACAAATCACTTAATTTAAAAGGAAGTGTAATTATGTCAAAAGGCAAAACATCTGATCTATTTGTATTATATACATTGGATGATGAAGTCCATGGAATTAATGTAACCGATGTTATATCCATTGAAAGGATAATGCCCATGACCAGGGTGCCAAACGCCCAATACTTTGTTCAAGGAGTAATAAACTTAAGGGGCGAAATTATTCCCGTTATTAACCTAAAAAAACGTTTTGGCATGCAGCAGACAGAACATAATGATGAAAACAGGATTATTATAGCAATTGTTAACGATTTTCAAGTCGGGATAATGGTAGACAGTGTATTGGAAATAACAAACGTAGAAAAAGACAGAATACAACGGGCGACAGAGGTTGTAAGCGGCGAGTATGGCGATCTGATAGACGGTATTACCGAACATAACGGTAGCATAGTTTATTTTCCCGATTATCCGACGGTTTTAGGCTTAAATAATATTTGAGGTGTTACAAATGTTTGATGTGGGCGATATCAACAGTTTCTATTTAGATATTTTTAAGGAAATAGGGAATATAGGTGCGGGTAATGCGGCCACCTCTCTTTCAAAACTTATAAATAAAAAGGTCAACATGGAAGTTCCCAGGGTAAAAACTCTAAATTTTTATGAAGTTCCTGAAATAATGGGTGGCGCTGAAAAAGAGGTGGTAGGAGTTTATGTGGAAATATCCGAGGATATTCGGGGTTGTATGCTGTTGTTGATGTCCCAGCACTCAGCCGAGATTTTGCTTAAGGAACTGATGGCCTTTAACAATATAAGCAGCGGGAGTTTTACTGAACTTGAGCTCTCTGCCTTGGAGGAAATAGCAAATATACTTCTTGGGGCGTATTTGTCAGCCATTGGAACATTAACCGACTTGAGGATAAAATATTCCGTACCGTCCCTTGCCATAGATATGGCAGGGGCAATATTGAGCGTCCCGATAATAAAAATAGGGCAAATGGGTGATAAGGTATTATTCATTGAAACGGATCTCTTATTTAAAAATAACAGCATTAGAGTTAACATATTTCTAATTCCCGAGTATGACTCCTTTGATTTAATGCTGGAAGCGTTAGGGGTAGAATAATATGTCTAAAATTATAAAGGTGGGAATAGCTGATATGAAAGTTGCTAAAAACCCGCACCTTTTGACGACATTAGGCCTGGGCTCTTGTGTAGGCATAGCGTTATATGATCGCGAAAACAAAATCGGTGGCCTTGCTCATATTATGTTACCCTACAGCAACGAGTTCAAAAATAACAGTAATCCCTTAAAATTTGCTGATACTGCAGTGGAAAAGCTTTTATATAAAATGAAGGAAGCGGGTTCCAATATCGAGAAGCTTACCGGCAAAATTGCAGGCGGTGCCCGTATGTTCAACTTTAAAAACGGTGGCAATGACATTTTAAGAATTGGCGATAGAAATGTTTTGGCAGCAAAAGAGGTGCTTAAAAGTTTTGATATACCTTTGATAAGCGAAGATACGGGTGGCACATACGGACGATCAATAGTTTTTCATCTAGATGATGGAAAAGTAGTTATAAAGACCGTTGGACGGGGTATAAAAACAATATAGCCACTGTTATTGTTGCAATGCATCCCTTTTGGAAGGAGGGAGAATATGACACGGGCTAGGCAACTGGAACAAATTGATGTGGATTTATGGAAGGAATACCGGCATACAAAGGATAAAAATATTAGAAATAAGCTTATAGAGAAATATGCCTACTTAGTAAAATACATGGCTTCAAGGTTATCCGTAATGTATGGTAAGTTTGTGGAACCGGATGATTTAATGAGCTTTGGCATTTTCGGTCTTATAGACGCAATAGAAAAATTTGACTCAACTAAAGGGGTTAAATTTGAAACCTATGCAAGTTTGAGAATACGAGGAAGCATCATAGATTCCATAAGGAATTTGGATTGGGTGCCCAGAACTTTGAGGCAGAAATATAAGCTGGTGGAAGATGCATACAAGACACTGGAGCGCCGTTTGGGCAGAATGGCAAAGGATACCGAAGTGGCAAATTATTTAAATATGTCTGTCGACGAATTAAACAAAATTTTAGCACAAATGGGTAGTTATCACATTCTTTCTTTGAATGAAACCATAGCCCAAAACAAGGAAAAATTATTATTATACGATGAAAACAACCAGGTAAGCCCTGAAGCGGAGTTCGAAAAAAAGGAATTGGAGGATATATTAGCTAAAGCCATACAAGAATTACCGCATAAGGAAAGAATCGTTATTTCATTGTATTACTATGAAAGCCTAACACTGAAGGAAATCGGCAAGGTTCTCGATATATCCGAATCGAGGGTTTCACAACTACATTCTAAAGCACTGCTAAGACTCAAAGGCCGATTAACTTCAATATACCGTGAATGATAGGACTATCCATGGATCTAAAAAAGTATCTTTTTTAATAGAGGTGGTTAAATGCCAAAAAAGAGCATAATAGTAGAGGGCAGTACTTATAATCAAGCTTTAAAAAAAGGTCTGAAACTGCTCGGTCTTAAGGAGGGTGATGCAAAGGTAAATGTAATAGATCCGGGTGAGAGAGTGTTAGGCGTAATGTTAAAGCCTGTCAAACTTCATATCTCAAAAAAAGATTTAGACAATTCTGAAGAAACCTCCGAGGAAACCTTCGAAAAAATCGTAGATGGGTCATATAAAATACTATATGAAGAAGAGGGTGTTTTTTTAGAAATCACGGCACCGAAGGGTGGGGGCAAGCCTGTGGATGAAACTGAGGTTATGGACAGGATAAAGAAAAAAGCCATAGAGGAGGTAGAATTACAAAACATATATGATGCCATATTAAGGGCTCGGGATACCAAAATTAAAATCGCGCCGCCGCAAGATGAAAAGCCGATAGATGCCCAATTAACAAGCAAGATTTCGGATGACGGCTTGGAGGCTTATGTAGTATTAACACCACCCGAAGGCGGTAAAGATCTTGAATACCAGCAAATGTTGAGCCGCCTTAATGATGATGGCATAGTTTATGGAATAGATGAAAAAGCCCTTCATGAATTGGCGAGGAAGCCGGAATATAACAAAGAGATACTAATCGCTCGTGGCAAAAAACCGATAGACGGCAAGGATGGTACGATTACATATCATTTTAAGCTGCGAAGAGAACGAAAACCCACGATAGATGATCAGGGCAGGGTGAATTATCATAAGCTGGATTTAATCGAAAATGTTAAAAAGGGTCAAGTTTTGGCTACCATTACATTACCCACCGAAGGCGTTAACGGCATAAATGTAAAGGGTGAAGAAATTCCCTGTAAAAAAGGCCGCAAGATTAGACTTCCCAAGGGTAAAAATGTAGAAATATCAGAGGACGGTTTAAGTCTGGTTGCCTCAACAAATGGACAGATTGATATCGTTAACCGGCGTATAACCGTCAACCCCGTATACGAAGTTCCGGGTAATGTGGATAACTCCGTTGGGGATATTGAATTTATCGGCAATGTTGTGGTAAAGGGCAATGTATTGACGGATTTTTCAATCAGGTGTGATGGGAACATAGAGGTATATGGTGTGGTGGAGGGCGCAAAATTATATGCCAAAGGTGATATAATTATAAGACAAGGGGTCAATGGTATGGCCAAGGGAAGTATAATCAGTGAAAAGAGCGTAACGGCTAAATATATAGAGAATTCCTATGTTCAATGCAAGAAAAATGTAACCGCCGATGCCATTATGCATAGCTCTATAAGGGCGGGCGGAATGATTACGGTCTCAGGTAGAAAGGGATTGATAGTAGGAGGAAACCTAAAGGCCGGAAAGGGTATAAAGGCAAAAACCATTGGCTCGCCAATGTGGACTAATACGGAAATAGAAGTTGGGATTGAACCCCAGGTAAGGGAGAGGTATTCACAAATTAAAGATGAAGTACAAAGGGTGTTGGAAGATTTAAAGAAAACTGAACAGGCAATTTCATTATTGGCTAAATTAGGGACAAAAGGCGAGTTGGATCCAAGGAAAAAGGTTTTGTTGTCAAAATCCATTAAGACAAGGGAGGTACTTAACAAAAAACTTGCCGGTTTAAAGGCGGAAAGTTTTTCTATCGAAGAGCAACTGGACGACACATCAAATTCAAAGGTATCGGTATCCAATACTTTATATGGAGGTGTAAAGGTAACTATAGGCCCATCTACCATGCATATAAAGGAAAATTTACAGTTTACTACTTTAAAAAGGGTGCATGGTGAAATAAAAATTTTTCCCTATGAAGAGTAAAAGGGTGGTGATATCTTATGAATATCAGGTCCATAGACATGCAGGTTATGATTAACGCCGCCGATCAGGCTTCTAAAGTAAATAATCAAAACAAAGATCAGGCTTACTTGGTGCAACACCATATAAATGAGGAAACAAAACAAGTAATAAAGCAGGAACAAACTTCCATCCAAACAAGTCACAGGACTGTTTATAATACGATACAAGACCAAGAAAGGAGCAAAAAACACAAAAGGGGTCCCCAAAACAGGACCGGGAGGAAAGGACACAAAAAGAAGACAGAGAACACGGAGCGCAAAAATAGCAGGTCTATAGATATTAAAATATAAAACCGGAGAAGTGTCATGAAGGATATATTGATATGGATATTGGTTGCAATTATTTTTTTCTTACTTATTAAACTAGGCAAAAATGAAAAGAAAACAAAAAAGTATTATGATACTGCAAAACGGGAACTTAAGGAATTGTTTTTAACCTCGGAAGAGATGCTTTTGGAGCTGGAAGATTTATCGGAAAAACTTTTAAAAAAATTAGATGTTAAATATAAAGAGATTAATAAGGTCCTACAGCGGATTGAAGGATATGACATTAATAAAATAGGGTATAATGGCAGTAAAGTTAGCGGCTTAACGGGAAATGAGACCATGGATAGCCGAAAGATTAAAGAGGGCGACCATGGGCCTTTGCCGGATAAGTACTATCAAGTTCATGAACTGAATGCAAAAGGGTATGATTTGACCCAAATAGCCAAAACCCTTAACATGGGCAAGGGAGAGATAAAACTGATACTTAACATGGATAAAATAGCCCATGGAGAAAACTTGTATAAAGACTCTACAAATCGGAAAACTACCGGTTAAATGCCTTTAAAATTTTTAATTTATAAAAATATTGCTAATTAAAAATACTTATGTTATACTACAAAAGGTAAATACACACGCCTTAGGATTTTTAAGCGGGTGCCCCCATGGGGTTGCTTAAAAAGATGATTGGGCGGAGGGCAAACTAAGGGAGGTGAAGACATGTCAATAGTTACTATGAAACAATTACTGGAAGCCGGTGTTCATTTCGGCCATCAGACAAGAAGATGGAATCCTAAAATGGCCCCATATATTTTCACCGAAAGAAACGGCATCTATATTATTGACCTTCAAAAAACGGTGAAAAAAATAGAAGAAGCATATAACTTTGTAAAAAGTATAGTACAAGAGGGCAAGGATATACTATTCGTAGGTACCAAAAAACAGGCTCAGGAATCCATCGAAAACGAGGCAAAACGGTGTAACATGTATTATGTCAATCAAAGATGGCTGGGTGGAATGTTAACCAACTATAAGACCATAAGGCAAAGGATTGACAGGCTTAATGAACTAAATGCCATGGAGGAAGACGGCACATTCGATGTGTTGCCTAAGAAAGAGGTAATTAAACTAAGGCTGGAAAAAGAAAAACTTGAAAGGAATTTAGGCGGCATTAAAAATATGAAAGGGCTTCCAGGTGCATTGTTTGTCGTGGATCCCAGAAAAGAACGGATAGCAATTGCCGAAGCCCGGAAACTAAATATTCCTATAGTGGCAATTGTGGATACAAATTGCGATCCGGACGAAGTGGACTATGTTATACCCGGCAACGATGATGCTATAAGGGCTGTAAAATTGCTTACTGAAAAGATAGCCGATGCTGTTTTGGAGGCACGACAAGGAATTCAAGTGGAAACAGAGGAACAAGAAGAGCAAGACAAACAAGAACAAGAACAAGAACAAGAACAGCAACAACAAGAACAACAGGAAGAAAATAATTAATTTTTATTAATATAGGTAAGATAAAGAAGGCTTAGACCTTGTATATCCTTACCTATATTAATATGCAGGAGGTAGAAAATAATATGATAACAGCGTCAATGGTAAAAGAGTTAAGGGAACGCACTGGCGCAGGCATGATGGATTGTAAAAAAGCCCTAACGGAAGTAAACGGCGACATGGAAAAAGCCATCGAATTGTTGCGTGAAAAAGGCTTGGCGGCAGCAGCCAAAAAGGCCGGAAGAATAGCTGCTGAAGGTATTGTAGATTCTTATATACATGGAGACGGAAGAATAGGGGTGCTTGTTGAGGTAAACTGTGAAACGGACTTCGTTGCCAAGACCGATGAATTTAAGACTTTTGTAAAGGACATGGCAATGCAAATCGCAGCAGCCAACCCATTATACATAAAAAGGGAAGATGTTCCTGATGAGGTTATAGAAAAGGAAAGAGAAATAATAAAGGCCCAGGCGTTGAATGAGGGCAAGCCGGAAAAAGTAATAGATAAGATTGTTGAAGGAAGGCTTGAAAAATACTATAAAGAAGTATGTTTATTGGAACAGCCTTTCATTAAAGATACCGATAAGTCGGTAAAGGATATACTTACGGAAAAAATTGCCACCATTGGTGAAAATATAAATATTAGAAGATTTGTACGTTATGAAAGAGGAGAAGGTTTGGAGAAGAGAAAAGATGACTTTGCTGAGGAAGTAATGAAACAGCAATGTAAATAATTAAACACTATTATGACTACAGATAGGAACACATGCCAGTGTTCCTTTTTTAAAATATGTGCATATAAAGATATAATTATAGAAGGATTTGTCTACTTTATGTAGAAATTAAAGGGTAATGACTGGAGGTTATAACCAATGGCTGCGCCAATATACAATAGAATAGTGCTTAAACTTAGCGGAGAAGCTTTGGCCGGTGATAAGGGATATGGAATAAGCAATGAAATAATTAATGAAATTGCTGGAGAAATAAAGGAAATAAATGAAATGGGATTGCAAATTGCGATAGTGGTCGGAGGCGGGAACATATGGCGAGGAAGAAGCGGAATAGGTATGGATAGGGCCACGGCCGATTATATGGGAATGCTGGCTACGGTTATTAACGGATTGGCTTTACAGGATGCTTTGGAGAAAAAGAATGTGCAAACCAGGGTGCAAACAGCTGTGGAAATGCGTCAAATAGCCGAGCCGTACATCCGCCGCAGAGCAATAAGACATCTTGAAAAGGGCCGGGTGGTGATTTTTGCATCAGGCATAGGAAATCCATACTTTTCCACCGATACCACCGCCGCTTTACGGGCAGCGGAAATAGAAGCCGAAGTAATTTTACTGGCCAAGAATGTTGATGGTGTATATGACGATGATCCTAACATAAATTCCAACGCAAAAAAGATCAAACAGTTAAGCTATATAGAAGTATTAAACAGGGGTTTGGGAGTGATGGACTCCACTGCTATCTCCCTGTGTATGGATAATAAAATACCCATTGTGGTGTTTGGTCTAAATCAACCTAATAATATAAAAAAAGTAATTGAAGGACAGCAAATTGGAACAATAATTAAGGAGGAATGAAAAATGCATGATGACATTAAAAAAACCTCACAAGAAAAGATGAAAAAGACCATAAACGTGCTTAAAAAGGATCTTGCAGGATTAAGGGCTGGAAGGGCTAATCCGCAAATACTGGACAGAATCATGGTTGACTATTATGGAGTTCCTACTCCATTAAATCAATTGGGTAGCATCTCGGCACCTGAACCTCGGTTGCTAGTTATATCACCGTGGGATACCAATGCGTTAAAAGATATCGAAAAAGCTATACTGAAATCCGATTTAGGTATTAATCCCAATAATGACGGAAAGGTAATAAGGCTTGTAATGCCCGAGCTAACCGAGGAACGAAGGAAGGAACTAACGAAGGTTGTTAGGAAAAAAGGAGAAGAAGCAAAGGTTGCCATCCGCTCCATTAGAAGGGATGCCAATGATCAATATAGGAAACTGAAAAAGGATTCTAAAATTACAGAGGACGAACTGAGAATAGCCGAGGAAGAAATACAACAGCTTACCGATGACCACGTTAAAGAAATAGACAAAATCGTTGAGGCAAAAGAAGCGGAGATTATGGAGGTATAGTATTGAATATGCCAGAGGTATTAGGCTATAGATTGGATCGGGCTGAAGAAATAATGAAAGCTAACGGATTCAAAATAAATATTACATATATAAATTCTTATTCTAAAGATTCGAGTAAAGGTCAAGACAGGGTGTTGAGGGTAAAGCAAGTGGGTAATAGGTTTGAATTGTTGGTAGGAAAGTGTTAATTATGTTTAAAAAAGCAGCTAATGCTGCTTTTTTAAAGACATAATTATCCTTACGGGGCGTTAAAAAAGTACAGCGACAATTTTGAAAGGGGTATTAATGATAAATATTTTAAATGGTTTGTTTAATGGGTTTAGAAAAAAAAATATTTCGATTGAGGATTTGGACATGAATAACATACCCAGGCACGTGGCTATAGTCATGGACGGAAATGGAAGATGGGCCCAAAAAAGGGGTTTATCGAGGTCAGCAGGCCACCGTGCCGGTGTGGAAACCATAAGAAATGTTTTAAAAACCTGCAAGAAACTGGGGATTGAAGTTTTGACTTTATTTGCTTTTTCCACCGAAAATTGGAAAAGGCCCAAGAGCGAAGTCGATGGGCTTATGGCTCTTCTTGTCGAATATTTAAAAAAGGAAACAAAGGAGCTTAATGAATCCAATGTCAGATTAAAAATAATTGGTGATATCAGTAAGCTTCCTATGCACATACAACAAGAAATACACAACTCCACCCAATTGACCAAGGATAATGACGGCATTGTATTGAATTTAGCCATTAACTATGGCGGTAGGGCTGAAATTTTACGTGCAGTAAAAAAAATAGCCAATGATGTGTGTCTTGGAAAAATCAGTCAACAACAGATTAATGAGGAGTTGTTCTCAAAGTATTTATATACCCACGATCTTCCTGATCCGGACTTAATCATAAGACCGAGTGGTGAATACAGAATAAGCAACTTTTTATTATATCAAATGGCTTATTCAGAATTATGGTTTAGTAAGATAATGTGGCCGGATTTTAGCAGCAGGGTTTTATTACGGGCAATAAAAGACTACCAAAAAAGAGACAGACGGTTTGGTGCAGTATGAACGAAAGCTGGTGAATGAATTTGTTGTTATCTAGGGTAATCAGTGCCATTGTTGGTGCTCTCATATTAATATTTGTTATCTTTTTGGGAGGCTGGGTGTTTAAGATTGCTTTGATGTTGGTTGCTTTGGTGGGGCTTTTTGAATTTTATTCCGTTGTACAAAGGGGTAAAATTAAATTAATAAATTTAGTGGGCTTTATAAGTGCTGTGTTGATTTTTATTGCAACCGATTTTAACATGAGGGACAGTATTTTTTTTATTCTATTGATAACCATTATTTTTTTGTTTATGGTTTCAATTTTCAGCAAAAAATACGGGTTTAATGATATAATGATTACCATGTTGGGTTTGGTTTATCCCACCTTGAGTTTTATAACCATACTGTTGATTTCAAAGGTTGCTTTTCCCATTAATAATTTAGCTCTTATATTGCTGTTTTTATTGACCTGGTCGTCGGACACTTTTGCTTATTTTTCCGGCAAGTTACTGGGCAAACACAAACTATCTCCTGACTTAAGCCCCAAAAAGACAATTGAAGGTGCAGTAGGCGGTGTTATTGGCCCAATTGCTATAGGCATGATTTGTTGGGCAGTGGGCAATTTTTATTTTAATTTTTCCATAGATTGGTATCATTTTTTGGTTATAGGGTTAATTTGCGGTATATTTTCCCAATTCGGCGATCTGTCGGCCTCTTTTATTAAGAGAAATTACGATGCTAAGGATTTTGGGTACATAATGCCCGGCCACGGCGGAATCCTTGATAGGTTTGACAGCGTATTATTTACTGCGCCACTGACATATATATATTTTACCTTGGTATTATAAAATAGTTACCTTCTAATTAACTTTAATTTTTAAATTCTTATAAACGGTATAGGGGGAATACATAATTTGAAAAAAAAAGTGGTACTGCTTGGGAGTACGGGTTCCATAGGCAAACAAGTACTCGATGTGATAGATTGGAATAGGGATAAGTACGAGATAATGGGTTTAAGTGCCAATACAAATATTGAATTGTTAAGGCAGCAAATACATAAATACAGGCCTGAGAAAGTTGCGGTAGTGGATGAAAGCAAGGGTAGGAAGCTAAAAAGATTGCTGGACGGTAAAACGGAAGTTTTGATCGGAAATGAGGGGATGGAGGATATAATAGACGAGAGGGCGGATATCATATTTATTTCGGTGGTGGGTATTACTGCCCTAAAACCCGTTATAAAATCAATTAAACTTGGCAAAAGGATTGCGTTGGCCAATAAAGAGGCCATTGTTACCGCCGGCGGTATTATAAAAAAATTACAGCGAGAGCATAATGGGGAGATAATACCCGTAGACAGTGAACATTGCGCGATTTTTCAATGTATCCGTCAAGAAAAACAAGGGAACGTAGAAAGGCTTATTTTGACGGCGTCGGGCGGTCCCTTTTTTGGCAAGACTACAAAGGAATTAATGACGGTTTCTGTAGAAGAGGCCTTAAAACATCCTAATTGGTCAATGGGCAAAAAAATCACCATAGATTCTGCAACATTAATGAATAAAGGGCTGGAAATAATAGAAGCCAGCTGGTTATTCGGTGTACCTTGGAATAAAATTGATGTTGTAATACATCCCCAGAGCATAATACATTCCATGGTGGAGTATATCGACAAATCAATTATAGCTCAACTTGGAGTGTCGGATATGAGGCTGCCCATATCCTTTGCCCTTGGTTATCCTGACAGAAAGATAAATAGGGTTAAACGGCTAGATTTGGTAGAGGTAGGGAAGCTTGAATTTTTCAAGCCTGATCGTACTACCTTTAAAGCACTGGACTATGCGTATAAGGCTCTACAAATTGGTGGCACAATGCCTACGGTGTTAAATGCGGCAAACGAGGTTGCCGTTGATCTGTTTCTAAAAAGAAAAATAAAGTTTACTGAAATATATGAAATTATCGAAGGGCAAATGAAAAGACACGTACCTGTATTCAATCCTTCAATAGAAGATATAATAAATATTGACCGGCAGATTAGAAATAATCTGTTGTAGAGGGATGGTGTATTATGCCTATAACAACAATTATCGTTGCCATTATATTTTTAGGCATACTTATTATATTCCATGAACTGGGCCATTTTATTACCGCCAAAAGGGTGGGTATAAAGGTAGAGGAATTCGCCATTGGCATGGGTCCAAAAATCCTGGGATTTAAGAAAGGTGAGACCGCTTATTCCTTAAGGATTCTTCCCATAGGCGGTTATGTAAAAATGATTGGGGAGGATATAAAATCCGACGACAGGCGGGCGTTCAACAACCAAAAAGTATGGAAAAGGTTTGCTGTGTTATCTGCCGGATCTTTGATGAATTTTGTACTGGCGGTTATTTTTATTGTAATTTTAGTTTATAACATCGGTGTACCTGCTTCCCCCGTGGAAATAGAAAGGGTTTTTGAAAATACACCTGCCCAGAGGGCGGGGTTAATGGCAGGGGACAAAATCCTTTTGGTTGAAGGAATACGGGTGGATACGGTAAATAAGTTTGCGGAAATATTAAATGAAAACTGGGGAGACAGTATTGAAATAAAGGTATTAAGGGATAATAAAGAAAGAGACATTCTATTAACCCTTGAACCTGAGGCTGCAGAGCGACCTATGATTAGCATTAAATATGAAAAGGTATCGGTTTTCCAGGCCATAGGTCTAGGGGTAAGGGAGTTTTTCAGTATTATCCGAAAAATGATAGTCAGTCTGGTCTTATTAATCCGTGATTTATTTGCCGGACGGGCAGTGGATGAGGTAATGGGACCGGTCGGCATTATAGGTGAAATAGGAAAGGCCTTCCAAAAAGGTAAGCTTTATTTGTTGCGGCTGGGAGCCCTTTTGAGTATAAATTTGGGAGTTATTAATCTTGTACCCTTTCCCGCCTTAGACGGAAGCAGGCTGGTTTTTTTGCTGGTTGAAGGCGTAAGGGGAAAACCCATTGACCAGGAAAAGGAAGGTTTGATTCACTTTGCCGGTTTCGTTGTCTTAATTGCGCTGATGATATTCATTACCTATAATGATATTACCAGGTGAATAGGGAGCTATTTAGTATGAGAAGACATACAAAGGTTGTATCCGTGGGTTCTGTCATGATCGGCAGTCCCCACCCCATTTCCATACAGTCCATGACTACAGCCCAAACAAAGGATATTAAAAATACAATAGAACAAATACAGCGGTTGGAGAAGGTCGGGTGTGATTTGGTTAGGCTGGCAATAAGGGATGAGGAAGATGCCCGGGCGGTGGAAAGGATAAAAAAGTCGGTTTCAATACCTTTGATAGGTGATATTCATTATGACTATAGGCTGGCCTTAAAGGTTATGGATTACGGTATCGATAAGATTCGGATAAATCCGGGTAATATCGGTAGCTTTGATAGAACTGAAAAGATTATAAAAAAGGCTGCGGATAGGCAAATACCCATAAGAATCGGGGTTAACAGCGGATCGATAAATAAAGAAATTTTGAGAAAATACCGAGGTGTTAATGCCCGGGCGATGGTCGCCAGTGCGTTGGAATATATAGATTTTTTTGAGCGGCACGGTTTTAAGGATATTGTTGTTTCGATGAAAGCATCCAGTGTACCGTTGACCATTGAGAGCTATAGGTTAATATGTGAAAAGGTTGATTACCCAATGCATATAGGCATTACCGAAGCTGGTACCTTTTTTAAGGGCAGCATATGGTCAGCCGTTGGCATTGGCGCCCTCCTGTCAATGGGCATAGGTGACACGTTGAGGGTTTCCCTAACCGATGATCCGCTAAATGAGGTTAAAGTGGCTAAAGAGATATTGAAGAGTCTTGAACTGCGGGATGGGGGAGTTACGATAGTTTCATGTCCCACCTGTGGCAGATGTACGGTAAACCTAATTGAGATAGCCAATGAGGTGGAAAAGAGGGTAAAGGATATAAAAGCACCCTTAAAGGTTGCAATAATGGGATGTAGTGTCAATGGTCCGGGTGAGGCCAAGGAAGCGGATATTGGCATTGCATCGGGTAATAAAATGGGGGTATTGTTTAAAAAAGGTACTATTATAAAAAAAGTTCCGGAGGACAAAATAATAGATGAGCTTGTAAAGGAGATACAAAGCATGGCTGGTAACGGGGGTTAAACACTCTGGAGGAAAAGGCTAAATGAAGGCAACGGTGATTATTCCGGCATTTAATGAAGAAAAAACCATAAAGGGAGTGATCACACCCCTAAAAGATGTAGATCTTATCGAGGAAATAATTGTAGTAAGCGACGGTTCTTTGGACAAAACGGCTGCCATTGCCAGAGAATGCGGTGCCATGGTTGTTGAGCTAAAGGAGAATATTGGTAAGGGGGGCGCCATAAAGGAAGGTTTAAAGCGCTGCAGCGGTGATGCAATTCTGTTCTTGGATGCAGATTTGGTGGGATTAACGAAAAATCATGTGCTGCAATTAACAAAACCGGTACTTGAAAAAGCGGTGGATATGACAATTGGTATTTTTACAAACGGAAGGGTAATAACTGATTTTGCCCATAGGCTAACACCTTTTCTTTCGGGACAAAGGTGTGTTACCGGCCGGATTATCAACGATCTTTATGATGCAGATATTTCAAGGTTTGGCGTGGAAACTGTATTGACTAGGATTGTCAGCAGCAAGAACATTAATGTTAAAGAGGTATTTCTCGAAAATTTAACCCACGTGATGAAGGAAGAAAAGATGGGCTTGATAAAAGGTTTTGCTGCTAGAGTGAAAATGTACTGGGAGATTGTTAAGACTTTAAGTAACGCCAGATAACGACAATTACGGGGGATACACAATGTTGAGTAAAAGGTCGACTCTTTATGAACTTTTGAAAGGTCTGAAAGTGGAGTATGCAAAAGAATATAAAAATATTTTATCTTTGGTATATATAGAAAAAATGATTATCAATAAAACAAAACGGTCGTGGAAAATTTGCCTGTCTTCAGGCCGTGTTATTAATCAATCCCTTTTAAAGACAATAGAACAAAAACTAAAACATTCATTTCCCTTTTTCAATAAAGTAACACTGACAATAATCTATAATATTCCAGGGTCCCTGGAGGAATTTATGGATGGATACCTGGAAAATTTAAAGGAGAATATATGCCGGGTTTATCCTTCCTTGGCTGGTTGGCTTAACGGAACGGTCTGGAAGGATAATTGTATAGAATTTGAAATTGCCGACGAATACGGTCGAAATTTTATAATGGAGAATGGCATATGCGGCCAGGTAAAAAAAATGGTTAAGGAACAGCTAAACCTTGAGGTGGATGTAAATATTTATGTCAACAAAGAGTATGGCGATACTTTGAGAAAGGATATTTATTATAAAAGGCTGAAGGAAGATAAAAAGATGGTGGAGAGTGCGGCCAACGGCGGCAGCAACGCAAATCCAAAACCCGGAGGGGATAGGCCCCACAGTTCAAAGGGTTTATCCGGTGACAATACGATTGTATTTGGCAGGGCAATTAACTCCGATGAAATTGCCATTTCCGAAATAAGGGAAGAATGTCGGGAGGCAGTGGTTAAGGGAAGAATTATTAATAAGGAGATAAAACCTCTAAACGGCAATAAGGAATTAATTGTTTTTGATATTACCGATTATACCAATTCTATTACGGTTAAGTTATTTCTTGATAGAGGGAGGACCAAGGATTTCAAGGCACCTCAAAACGGCCAGTGGATAAAGGTAAGGGGTGAATGCCAATACGACAAATACCAAAGGGAACTTATGATTATTGCCAGGGATGTTAATTGCTGCGAAGTAAAGGAAAGGACGGATACCAGTCCTTATAAACGGGTGGAGCTCCATGCCCATACAAGTTTAAGTGCGATGGACGGTGTGACACCGCCTTCCAGGTTGGTAGAACGAGCGGCCAAGTGGGGGCATAAAGCCATTGCCATTACCGATCATGGCGTGGTTCAGGCCTATCCCGAAATTTTTAGTGCCGGCAAAAAATATAATATAAAAGTCATATACGGTGTGGAAGGTTACATAGTGGACGATTATGTTCCCATTGTAATTAATTACAACGATGAAGGGAATAACGACTGTTTTGTAGCCTTTGACCTTGAAACTACCGGTTTATCGGCGAGTAGTGATAAAATAATAGAAATAGGGGCGGTTAAAATAATAAAGGGTGAAATTGTGGACACCTTCCATTCAATGGTGGATCCCGGAATTGCCATACCCGAAAAAATAGTAAAGCTTACCGGAATCAATCAGGATATGGTCAAGGGAAGCCCCAGTATTGATGTTGTATTAGGACGATTTAAAGACTTTGTTGGGGACAGCGTATTGGTGGCCCACAACGCCCGGTTTGATATTTCTTTTATCAAAAAGAACGGCAGAGAACATGGTATAGAATTTAATAATACCGTATTGGATACCCTGGCGCTGGCAAGGGAATTGTATGCCAACCTAAAGAGACACAGGCTAAAAGACGTTGCTAAGCATTTAGGTTTTGACATGGAGAATGCCCATAGAGCTGTGGATGATGCGCGGGTGTGCGGTAACATACTAATCAGGGCCATGGATGATGAAAGGCTGCGAAATATTAAAGATTTAAAAGAGCTCAACAGGGGTTTAAACAAACAAGCCAGTATAAGCGCTGCCGAAACATATCATGCTACCATATTGGTTAAGGACGGTAGGGGGTTAACCAATCTTTATAAACTGATATCCCTATCCCATTTAGAATACTTTTACCGAAGGCCGAGGATTCCTAAAACCCTATTAAATAAATACAGGGAAGGCTTAATTATAGGATCGGGCTGTGAGGCAGGGGAACTATACCAAGCCATATTAAAAGGATACGATGAGAAAAGGATTATTGATATCGCAAATTATTACGACTTTTTAGAAGTGCAGCCCTTGGCCAATAACGAATTTTTGGTGCGGTCGGGTGTAGTGGCTAATAATCAACAATTAATAGAGATAAATAAAAGAATAATAGATATGGGGGAACGGTTGAATAAACCGGTGGTTGCAACCGGAGATGTACATTTTTTGGATCCTGAGGATGAATACTACCGCAGGATTTTAATGAAAGGCCAAGGGTTTGCCGATGCCGACAGGCAGGCTCCCCTATTCCTAAAAACTACCCAGGAGATGCTGGAAGATTTTTATTACTTAAGCAGACAACAGGCAGAGGAAATTGTAATACATAATACAAATACCATAGCCGATATGATAGAACACATCAGGCCCATACCCAACGAATTCTGCCCGCCCCAAATAGAAGGAGCGGAGCAACGGGTTAGGGACATGACCAAAGAAAAGGCGATGGAGCTGTACGGGCAAGTACTACCCGAGATAGTAAGAAATAGGATTGAAAAAGAACTGTCATCCATTATCGATAATGGATATGCAGTTTTGTATTATATTGCCCATAAGCTTGTAAAAAAGTCCTTAGACGACGGATACCTTGTAGGTTCCAGGGGCTCGGTGGGGTCTTCCTTGGTGGCTACCCTATGTGGTATTACCGAGGTAAATCCATTGCCACCCCATTATAGGTGCCCTACTTGCAAATATTCCGATTTTGAAATAGATACCGGCAGATATGACTGTGGGATAGATTTACCCGATAAACCCTGCCCCAAATGTGGTACCCGGCTTGCAAAGGACGGGTTTAATATTCCCTTTGAAGTTTTTTTGGGTTTTAAGGGAGATAAGGTGCCGGATATAGATTTAAATTTCTCTGGGGAATATCAATCCAAAGCCCATAAATATGCCGAGGAACTATTGGGCAAGGGCCATGTTTATAGAGCAGGAACCATTGCGACAATTGCACAAAAAACTGCCTATGGTTTTGTCAAGGCCTATTTAGATGAAAAGGGTATAGTCGCCAGCGAAGCCGAGATGAGAAGATTGATAAACGGTTGTACAGGCATAAAACGAACAACTGGACAGCATCCGGGGGGTGTAATAGTAGTTCCGAAAGACAAGCAAATATTTGAGTTTACACCCATACAATACCCGGCGGATGATAAAAGCGCCGATGTTATAACCACCCATTTCGATTACCACTCCCTGGAAAATCAGTTGGTAAAACTCGATATTTTGGGCCATGACGATCCCACGGTAATAAAAATGCTTGAAGACATGACCGGTATAAAGGCAAAGGATATACCACTGGACGACGAAAAGGTTATGTCCATATTCTCCGGAACATCGGCCTTAGGTTTGGCACCCGAGGATATAAACAGCCCTGTTGGCACCTTTGGTATACCTGAATTTGGCACCAGATTTGTAAGGACGATGTTGGAGGATACAAAACCCACCACCTTCGGAGAACTTATAAGAATAAGCGGATTATCCCATGGTACCGATGTTTGGCTTAACAATGCCCAACAATTGATAAAAAACGGGACAGCTAAACTATCGGAAGTTATATGCACCAGGGATGACATAATGACCTATCTTATAAGCAAAGGGATGCAGCCGGCGATAGCCTTTAGGATAATGGAAAATGTTCGAAAGGGCAAGGGATTGACCGAGGAAGAACAAAGTATGATGCAGGAAAAGCAGGTACCACAATGGTTTATTGAATCCTGTAAAAAGATTAAATATATGTTCCCCAAAGCCCATGCGGCGGCCTATGTAATAATGGCCTTTCGCATAGCCTATTTTAAGGTTTATTATCCTGCCCAATTTTATGCCGCTTATTTTACCGCAAGGGCGGATGATTTTGATGCCGATCTCATGGTAAAGGGAGAGGCGGAAATAACAAAAAAAATGGAAATGATACAGGATTTGGGCAATAAGGCAACGGCAAAGGACAAGAATATGTTAACAATATTGGAAGTGGGACTTGAGATGTATAAACGGGGTATTAAGCTGTGCAAAGTGGATCTTTATAAATCCCACCCCGAAAGGTTTATCGTTACCGATGACGGTATACTTCCGCCCTTAAATTCCCTTCAGGGCGTGGGCAAGAATGCTGCATGGAATATAGCTCGGGCCAGGCAAAAGCAGCAGTTTTTGTCCATCGAGGATATAAAACTTAGGGCCAAGGCCAGTAAAAGTGTTATTGAGGCCCTTAGCAACCATGGATGCTTAGAGGGAATGCCGGCATCCAACCAAATTAGTTTGTTTTCATATTGATATATTATAAAAATGGTGTTATACTGTAATAGTAACTATATCTAAAGCTGTTGAGAGTGGGTTGCGCCCACTCTTTACTATTATTAAAAAAATAGATAGTAGGGAATAATAAATAGACATATATAAAAATATTATGTTACGTAGTAATTCATTTCTGGGAGGAATATATATGGGTAATAAAAAAATAGAAAAAATGGTAGAAGAAATGGTTATACCCATATTGGATCAAAAAGATTATGAATTGGTGGACGTTGAATTCAAGAAGGAAGGAAGCAATTGGTATTTGCGGGTATATATAGACAAAGAAGGCGGTATAAGTTTAAACGATTGCCAAGAGGTCAGCGAGAGATTAAGCTCGATATTGGATGAAACTGATCCTATACCCTACAGTTACTTTTTGGAAGTGTCTTCCCCGGGTTTGGACAGACCCCTAAAGAAGGAGAGGGATTTCGTGAAGTATAGGGGTTCTGAGGTGGAAGTAAGGCTTTTTGCTCCGCTTGACGGCAAAAAAGTCTTTAAGGGTGAATTGGTTGGGCTAATAGATAACAAGGTTGTAATTAAGCTAAAGGACGGTAGCCAATTAGATTTCGAGAGGGATAAGGTTAGCCTGGTAAAACTGGCCTTTGAATTTTAAGTTCAAGGAGGATATGGGATAGATGAATGGGGAGTTTATTGAAGCTTTAGATCAGATAGAAAAGGAAAAGGGCATCGATAAGGATGTATTATTGGAAGCCATAGAAGCTGCATTGATATCGGCTTATAAGAGAAACTTCAGCACCGCACAAAATGTGAAGGTAAAGGTTAACAGGGAAACCGGTGAAGTTAAGGTGTATGCTTCTAAGGTAGTAACGGAAAACCCAAAGAATGAATGTCTGGAGATTGATATAGATGAAGCAAAGAGTATTAACAGAGACTTGACGGTGGGCGATATAATAGATATTGAGGTCACACCGAAAAAATTTGGCAGGATAGCCGCTCAAACCGCAAAACAGGTGGTAGTACAGCGCATTCGGGAGGCAGAAAGAGGAATTATATATAAAGAGTTTATAGAAAAAGAAAACGAAATAGTAACAAGTATGATCCAGAGGATTGAAAAAAAGACCGTATTTGTTGATTTGGGAAAGGCAGAAGGCATATTAACGGCGGCAGAACAAGTACCAACTGAGGAATATAAGGTGAATGACAGGCTTAAGATATATATTCTGGATGTAAAGAAGACCACCAAGGGACCACAAATATTAGTTTCCAGGAGCCACCCCGGCCTCGTAAAACGCTTATTTGAAATGGAAGTGCCTGAAATACAAGAAGGCATTGTCCAAATAAAGGGAATTGCCAGGGAAGCCGGTTCCAGGACAAAAATCGCCGTGCATTCCATTGATGAATCCATTGATCCCGTGGGCTCTTGTGTAGGTCATAAAGGTACCAGGGTACAGAAGATAGTAGATGAGCTTAGGGGTGAAAAGATTGATATAATAAAGTGGAGCCAAGACCCTGCTGAGTATATAGCCAGTGCATTAAGCCCGGCTAAGGTTTTAAGTACAGAGGCAGACGAAGAGGAAAAAACTGCCAGGGTGGTAGTTGATGAACAGCAGTTGTCGCTGGCTATCGGTAAAGAGGGACAGAATGCTAGATTAGCTGCTAAGTTAACTGGATGGAAGATAGACATAAAAAGCCAGTCATTTTAGCTAAAAGGGGGTATGATAGATGGCTAAAAAGCGGAAAATTCCCATGAGAATGTGCCTTGGGTGTAAGAATTCATATCCTAAAAAAGAACTGATCAGAGTAGTAAGAACCAATCAAGGGGATATCAAGATAGATCTGACGGGTAAAGTGTCTGGCAGGGGAGCATATATATGCAAAAATTTTTCATGCTTTGATAAGGCATATAAATCCAAAAGCTTTGACAGGGCGTTAAACAGCAAAATAAATGATGAAATATATCAGTGGCTGAAAGCGGAGTTAGCAGCGGATGATGAATGAAAGGATATTTTCTTTATTGGGTATTGCCCAAAGGGCCGGCAAGCTATTGTCGGGATATGAGTTGTGTTTGGCAGCCATTAAGACAAAAAAAGCAAGGGCAGCAATAATTTCCGGCGACAGTGCCGACAATACTAGGAAAAAATTTATAGGACTATGCAAAAATTACAATGTTCCATATATTATATATGGGGATAAATATACATTAGGAAAGTCCATAGGCAAATACAGAAGGACGGTTTTGGTAATAACCGACAAAGGTTTAGCCGATGCAATTTTAGATAAATATTATAGCGGATAAAATTAATGGGGGTGGGTAATTTAATGGCCAAAATAAAAGTATATGCCCTAGCAAAGGAATTGAGTAAAGATACAAAGACGTTATTGAAAAAGTTTAAGTCCTTAAATAAAGATATTCTACATCAACTGGAATCCATTGAGAAGGCCAACGAGAAAATTATTAAAATAGAAGAGGAAAAAAACAAAAGGGAGGAACTGAAAAAAAGAGAAGCGGCACAAAAAAAGGAAAAGCAGGCGGCAAAGGCAGTTAATGACGGTAAGGGCGAAAAAAGTATTGACAAGAAGGAACATATTGGCAAGACTGCCAAGTCCGATGATTCCAAGCAAGCTGTAAATATCCAAAAGCAGTCGGACAAACCCGGACAAAGCAAGGTGAAATCTGAGTTTGGCGATATGGATAAAAATAAGAAAAAGTTAGAAAAGGAAAAACCAAGTAAGGTAGTAAATAACGGTAAGCAAAAGGGCAAGAAGGCACACGCCGATTATAAGAGGAAAGATACGGATATCGATTTGGAAGAAAAGCTTATGGCAAAGATTAAACCTAAAAAGGCAAAGAGTGCCAATGAAAAGAATCAAAAGGATGGAAGTGCCGGCAGCCAAAGAATTAAGGTGCCGTCCAAACCCATAACCATCGGGGAACATATTACCCTAAGGGACTTGTCTGAAAAAATGGGCATACCGGCAGCCGAACTTATAAAGAGGTTAATGTCCTTAGGCGTAATGGCTAATATAAATCAGGAGCTGGACTTTGACACGGCTTGTATTCTTGCAGAGGAATACGGCGTTAAACTTGAGAAAAAGGTTGAAAAATCCTTTGAGGATATATTAGACGAACTGGATAACGATGAGGACGACGGTGAAAAACAACCCAGACCGCCCATTGTAACGGTGATGGGACATGTTGATCATGGGAAGACCTCATTGCTGGACGCAATACGCAATACAAGGGTTACCCAGCAGGAGGCCGGAGGAATAACCCAGCATATAGGTGCATACCAGGTAAGCGTCGATGGCAAAATCATAACGTTTTTAGATACCCCCGGCCATGAAGCTTTTACTACCATGCGGGCAAGGGGCGCAAAGGTAACTGATATAGCAATTCTGGTGGTGGCTGCCGACGACGGTGTAATGCCCCAAACCATCGAGGCTATTAATCATGCCAAAGCCGCTAACGTACCCATAATAGTTGCAATAAACAAAATGGATAAACCGGACGCAAATGCTGACAGGGTTAAACAGGAACTGACGGAACATGGTTTGCTGCCCGAGGATTGGGGCGGCGATACGATTTGTGTTCCCATATCTGCCATCAGGCAAGAGGGAATTGATAATCTTCTAGAAATGGTTCTATTGGTCGCTGAAATGCAGGAATTAAAAGCAAACCCCAATAGGAGGGCTAAGGGTACGGTTGTAGAAGCTAAGCTAGACAAGGGCAGGGGACCTGTTGCAACGGTTTTGGTACAAGAGGGTACCCTTAAGGTTGGCGATTTTGTTATTGCCGGAACCGCTTACGGCAGGGTGAGGGCGATGATAAGTGACAAGGGCAAGAGGATAAAACAAGCAGGTCCGTCTACGCCGGTCGAGATCTTAGGTTTTTCCGATGTACCCGAAGCCGGTGACATTTTGTTTGATGTTGAAGATGAAAAATTTGCAAAACAGGTTGTAGAGGAACGGAAAAACAAAATCAAAGAGTCCCAGATTACCAGTGCACAAAAGGTTTCATTGGACGAATTATTCGATAAAATTAAAGAAGGTGAATTAAAAGACCTTAACATAATAATAAAAGCCGATGTTCAAGGTTCGGTGGAGGCTGTTAAACAGGCTTTGACCAAGCTATCCAATGACGAGGTGAGGATTAGGGCCATCCATTCGGGTGTAGGTGCAATTACCGAATCTGATATAATGCTGGCATCGGCATCCAATGCCGTGGTGATAGGCTTTAATGTGCGACCGGAACCAACTGCCCGGGCAGCGGCCGAAAAGGAAAAGATCGATATAAGGTTGTATAGAATAATATATGATGCTATAGAGGATATGGAGGCCGCTATTAAGGGTATGTTAGAACCCAAGTACCGAGAAGCCGTTATAGGCCATGCCGAGATTAGAACGATATTTAAGGTCCCAGGAGTGGGGTCCGTGGCCGGATGTTATGTTGCGGACGGAAAGGTAACCAGGAATTCCCACACCAGGCTGATTAGAGACGGCGTTGTTGTTCATGAGGGAAGGATACAATCATTGAAGAGGTTTAAGGACGATGTGAAGGAAGTAAACGCCGGTTATGAATGTGGGATTGGTATTGAAAACTTCAACGATATCAAAGAAGGTGATATAATAGAAGCTTTTATTATGGAAGAGGTTGAGGATTAGAAATACTATAGAGATGTGAAGGTGATGGTATTGGCTACAAATAGAATCAATAGGCTAAATGAAGAATTAAAAAGGGAAATAAGCGAGATTATCCATAAATCGGTGAAGGATCCCAGAATACCTGACTTTGTAAGCGTAACCAGGGTAGAGACTTCAAAGGATATGAAACATGCGAAGGTGTATATAAGCGTGCTGGATAATAATGCTGATACAAAAGACCTTGAAGCGGCATTAAAAAGTGCGACGGGTTTTATAAAAAAGGAAATTGCCAAGGGTGTGAAAATGAGGTTTATTCCGGAGCTGCAATTCATTATGGACCATTCGATAGAATATGGTATGCGCATGGCAAAGCTTATAGATGACCTTAAAAATGCCGAAAGAGAGTAGAAATACCATGGCCTATGAAGAAGTAATTCATCTCATTGACAGACATCAATATATAGGAATAATAACCCATATAATGCCCGATGGCGATACTTTAGGTTCGGCGTTGGCGCTGGGCGCTGCCCTAAAGGGTATGGGTAAAAGAGTTTCAGTATTTAATCAGGACGGCGTGCCGGCCAAATATAAGTTTTTGGTTGAAAATGGAGATATAGGCGTTTACACCAAGCACCAGGACTGTACCTTGGTAATTACTGTGGATTGCAGTGACATTGACAGGCTGGGGGACAGTTTTACGCAGCTCTTTAAAAATGCCCAAGACACAGTCAATATAGACCACCATAAGAGCAATAACATGTATGCTGATATAAACATTGTGGAAACTGATTGTGGGGCTACCGGCGAGATAGTATATAAGTTGATAAAACAACTGCCGGTGGGTATAAACAAGTACATGGCCGAATGCTTGTATGTTGCATTAAGCACCGATACCGGGAGCTTTTCATACAGCAATACAACATCCCAAACCTTTGCCATAGCATCTAATCTGGCAAAACATGAAATAAACATAGGGCGTATTTCCAGGGAATTATTTTATAAAAGAAGCCTTGATAAAACCAAGCTCATTGGTATTGCAATCGACAACATAACATTATATTTTGAAAATAGGGTGGCGATTGTATATATTGAAAATGCTTCGATTGCCCATCTGTCAGTTGATGAAGAAGACTTTGACGGTCTTATAAATTATGCTCGGGAGATAGAGGGCGTAGAAGTGGCTGTTTTGATTAGGAATAAAGGCGATAGTATAAAAATCGGATTGCGTTCCAATACCTATGTTGACGTAAGCGCGATTGCACAAAAATTTGGAGGGGGTGGCCATGAAAGGGCTGCTGGTTGTATAGTAGAAGGTACTGACGTTAAGGGTACTATTAAACCGCTATTGGCCGAAATAGCAGCCCATTTGGATTAAATGAACGGGATAATTAATCTCATAAAACCACCGGGTATTAGTTCAAGCGGTGCCATAAGAAAATTAAAAGATATACTTAATGTAAAAAAAATAGGCCACGGTGGTACCCTCGATCCCAATGCCGTGGGCGTGCTTCCTGTGTTGTTTGGTAAAGCAACCCGCCTTTCTGAGTATTTGCTTAACTGTGACAAGACTTACATCGGTGAAGTTACCTTTGGGATAAACACAAATACCCAGGATAAATGGGGAGAGATAACAGACATCCATGACATTAGGGATTTTTCCATTGCCAAGGTAGAAAGGGTTTTGGAGAGGTTTAGGGGTACAATAGACCAAACACCCCCCATGTATTCCGCGGTAAAGGTACGCGGTCAAAAGTTATATCAGTTGGCCCGCCAGGGCAAGGATATTCCCAGATCACCCAGGCGTGTAACAATCCACCAAATAGATATACTGGACTATGATGATAAATACAGGGTGCTATTAAAGGTTAAGTGCTCAAAGGGCACTTATATAAGGACGCTTTTTGCAGATATAGGACATGCCTTAGGCTGGGGGGGGCATATGTCTTTTTTGCTCAGGGTGGATGTTGGAGTGTTTAACGTAAATGACGGATTCACCCTTGAAGAGATTGAAGATATTATGTCTTCCTACGGCGACGTAGGTAAAATAGCATTGCCCATGGATTATGTACTGAAAATGTACCCTGCCGTTAAGGTAAACGATATGGGCTGTACATATATAGCAAACGGTAGACGTATAGATAACCGAAGTCTGATTGATGGCTTCATAGAAGATTTAAGTAGCGGTACCACGGTAAGGTTATATCACAAGGATAGTTTTGTTGCCTTAGGCATTATCCAGAACAATTATATTAAACCAACAAAAGTATTCTACGGGGAATAAATTATGAGGGTAATATTCGACGAAGAAAAAAATCAAATCGATGAACCTATGGCAATAGCCTTGGGTAGTTTTGACGGCATACATAAGGGACATAAGAGGCTGCTTTATACTCTAAAAAGAATATCCAATGATAAAAAAATAAAGTCCATGGTTTTCACCTTTTATAAACATCCAATGGCCATAATAGACCCAGCTACGCCCATGACATTGTTAATGGACAATAAACAAAAGATTAAGATGTTTAGCGAGCTAAATATAGACTATGTAAAATTGAAGTTTTTTAATAAAGATTTTGCAGCAATGGACGGCCTGGAATTTATTAAATATTTAAAGGCCAGGTATGATATTAAATATATTGTTGTGGGATATAATTTCACTTTTGGTCATAAGGGCAAGGGCGATGTCAATTTGCTTAGACAACTGGGAAAACGCTTTGGCTATAAAGTAAAGGTTATGTGCCCGTATATGGAGGATGGGCTTGTTGTCAGCAGTACATTAATAAGGGATTTTATTAAGGATGGATTTATAAATAAGGCAAATAATTATCTGGGCCACATATACACCATAAAGGGAAAGGTAGTGCAAGGCGACGGAAGAGGGAGAAAATTAGGTTTCCCCACCGCCAATGTAAGTTTGTCCAGTAACTATACCCTGCCCCAGAGGGGCGTATATATTACCCGGGTAAGGCTGGGTAAGCATGGGTTTTTGCCCTCGGTTACCAACATAGGTAACAAACCCACCTTTAACGGCAAGGACACTACAATTGAAACCCATATACTGGATTTTGATTGCAATATTTATTACAGCAACATAACAATCCAGTTTATTGAAAAACTAAGGGATGAAAGAAGATTCGACAGCAAAGAAGAATTGATCAAGCAAATAGGCGATGATATAAAATTTTCAAGGCGGTATTTTACCGTCCGAGGTGACTTTAAGTAAAACATTTACAAAGTAAAGACTTTGTGTTACAATAATATCGTTGATCAGGTTTAAATGAACCATTAGCTTGGAATATCGATTCTCCGCCGTTATTCTCAGCTTTTGGCGATTATTATTAATAGGAGGTGACACATGGTATGGAAAAGGATCTAAAGCAAAAGATAATCGATGAATTTAAACTCCATGGAAGTGATACAGGTTCGCCTGAAGTGCAAATAGCAATCCTTACAAATAGGATTAATCATCTAAATGAGCATTTGAAGGTCCATAAAAAGGATCACCATTCAAGAAGGGGCCTTTTAAAGATGGTAGGGCGAAGAAGGGGTTTGCTCAACTATTTAAAAAATAAAAATATTGATAGATACAGAGAATTAATCGAGAAACTAAACTTGAGGAAATAATCGATGGCGGGGATCTCCCGCCTTTTTATCTTATGTTCTTCACTATACCTGTATTGACGTCTTTTACAAGATTAGTACCATGTCGGGCCGAAAATATTTGATGATAAGGGGAACAATAATAACTAGAAGTCATGATGACAGGAGGTAAAAAATGGTTAAGACTTACACATTAGATGTGGCAGGCAAGGAATTGAAAATTGAAATAGGCAAGCTGGCTGAACAAGCCAATGGTGCTGCCCTTGTAAGCTGTGGTGATACCGTTGTATTTGTTGCTGCAACGGCTTCAGATAAACCAAGGGAAGGCATAGATTTTTTTCCGTTGAGCGTCGATTTTGAAGAGAAGTTATATGCCGTTGGGAAAATACCCGGCGGGTTTATAAAAAGAGAGGGAAAGCCCACTGAAAAATCAATATTAACATCCAGGTTGATAGACAGACCTATAAGACCCCTGTTCCCCAAAGGTTTTAGAAATGATGTTCAAATAGTGGCTACCGCCCTTTCTGTTGATCCCGACATACCGCCTGATGTTTTTGCAATGATAGGTTCGTCGATTGCTCTTTCAATATCGGATATACCCTTTTACGGGCCAACGGGTTCAGTAGCCGTTGGCTATGTAGACGGCCAATTTGTAATAAATCCGGATAGCAAACAAAGGGAGGAGAGTCAGCTTCACCTGATTGTATCAGGCACAAAAGATGCTGTCATGATGGTAGAAGCCGGGGCAAAGGAAGTAAGCGAAGATATAATGTTGGAAGCCATAATGTACGGCCATCAATTTATAAAAGACATTGTTGAATTACAGGAGCAAATAGTTGAAGAAGTGGGCAAGCCTAAAAGGGAAGTGGTCTTACATACAATAGACGAAGACTTGGAAAAAGATGTGCAGGAATATGGTTACCAAAAGATAAGGGAAGCAATTTATACTGCCGATAAGCAAGAAAGGGAAAACAGGCTTAATGCCGTTAAAGAAGAAATTTTAGAAAACTTTGCGGAAAAATACCCCGATAATCTCCAGGACATAGAGGAAACCATATATAATATTACCAAAGAAATAGTAAGATCGCGGATTATAAACGAAGGTATTAGGCCGGACGGAAGGGGTCCCAAGGACATACGCAGCATTTCCTGTGAAGTGGGTATGCTCCCAAGAACCCATGGTTCAGGACTGTTTACCAGGGGCCAAACCCAGGTATTGACTGTGGCAACCCTTGGTGCTTTGGGAGATGTACAAATACTTGACGGTTTGGGAACAGAAGAGTTCAAAAGATATATGCATCACTATAATATGCCTCCTTACAGTGTAGGAGAAGCCAGGATGCTAAGGGGGCCCGGTAGGAGAGAGATAGGACATGGGGCATTGGCGGAGAGGGCGTTGGAACCCATGATCCCGTCAGAAGACCAGTTCCCCTATACTATAAGGCTGGTATCGGAAGTGATGAGTTCCAACGGTTCTACTTCCCAGGCAAGTGTTTGTGGAAGTTCATTGGCCTTAATGGATGCAGGTGTGCCCATAAAAAGACCGGTTGCGGGTATAGCCATGGGCTTGATAAAGGATGAGACCACCGGCGAAATTGTAATACTGTCGGATATTATGGGCATGGAAGATTTCCTGGGAGATATGGACTTTAAAGTAGCGGGTACCGAAAAGGGCATCACCGCAATACAAATGGATATTAAAATAAAGGGAATAGATAAACAGATACTGAAACAGGCGCTGGAACAAGCATTGGAAGGACGGCTGTATATTCTCTCAAAAATGAACGAAGTAATAAGCGAGCCCAGAAAAGAGCTTTCGAAATATGCTCCCAGGATTTTGACAATTACCATACACCCGGACAAGATTAGGGACGTGATCGGACCGGGAGGAAAGGTAATAAATAAGATTATAAACGATACCGGAGTAAAGATAGACATTGAAGATGACGGCCGGATATACGTTGCATCTCCTAATTTAGAAGCTGCAGAAAAGGCCATTAAACAAATTGAAGCCTTGACAAAGGATATAGAAGTAGGTGAAGTATTCTTAGGCAAGGTAACCAGAACAACACAGTTTGGTGCCTTCGTTGAATTGGCGCCCGGCAAAGAAGGTCTGGTTCATATTTCTAAACTGGCCCTTGAACGGGTGGCCAGGGTCGAAGATGTTGTAAACGTGGGCGACGAAATAATGGTAAAGGTAACGGATATTGACAGACAGGGAAGGATAAACTTATCCAGAAAGGCGTTGCTAAAAGAAAAGCCCAAACGCAGAAAACAAAGAACATAAACTGAACAGTTTATGTTCTTTTATTTTTATGGAGATAGTTAATTGTATGTATAAATTAACTGCCGGTGAATATTAATAAACTAGATGAAAACTTGTTTTATTCTCCATAGTACCTGTGTTGGGGTGAATGACGTGAAAATCTATTATATTAAGTTTACCAAAGCCCTGTTTATTAACTTGGCAATTATTTGTGTATTAATTGGACTGTTTTTGTCCCTTATCTTGTATGAGCCGGTGGCGGTGTTCAATACATTTGTGCCCTCTCCCATATATAAAGGTGATGATTCTAAGCCTAACATCGCTTTTGCCTGTAATGTGGTGTGGGGAACGGAATACGTACCTGAAATGTTGAAAATTTTTAAAAATAACAGCATAAAAATTACTTTTTTTTTGGGCGGACAGTGGGTAAAAGACAATCCTGATGTAGCTAAAATGATTTCCAGTTACGGTCATGAACTGGGCAATCACGGCTATGGTCATAAAAAGCACAGTACCCTTTCATTGGATGACAACAAAAAAGAGATATTATCAGCGCAGAGAATAATAGAAAAATATACCGGCCACAGAACGCGGTTGTTCGGGCCGCCCTATGGCGATTTTAATGAAGACACCCTTGAGGCCGCACGGGACTTAGGTTATCAAACCGTTTTATGGAGTATAGATACCATAGATTGGAAAGGAGACGGTCCCGGCAACATCATCAACCGGGTGCTGAAAAATCCCCATAATGGTGCCATTGTACTGATGCATCCAACGGAGGATACGGTAAAGGCCCTTCCTGTTTTGATACAAAAACTAAAGGAGCTGGGTTATTCCATCACAACGGTAAGCCGGGTTATACAGTAGCTAGTCTTGGTTGATTGAAACTGCAAATAAACTAATATATAATGTATATAGATTTTTATAGGGCAACAAAAGCTAATCGGGAGGCAGAAAATGCATAAAAGGATAACGTTGGACAACGGTATAAGAGTGGTTACAGAAAATATTTCACATTTTAGATCGGTATCCATTGGAGTTTGGGTTGGCATTGGCTCAGCATTCGAAAACTTGAATAATAACGGGGTTTCCCATTTTATTGAACATATATTGTTTAAAGGCACCGAAAAGAGAACCGCCAAGGATATAGCGGAAGAGGTGGATGGTATTGGCGGACAGATAAATGCCTTCACAGCAAAGGAATATACCTGCTTTTATATAAAGACGCTGGATGAACACATTGAAAAGGGACTGGATATTTTATCGGATATGCTTATAAACTCGGTTTTTGATAATAGTGAGATTGAAAAGGAAAAAGGCATAATTAAAGAGGAAATAAGCATGTATGAAGATTCGCCGGAGGATCTTGTCCATGACCTTATGTATGCTACTTGCTTTAAAAAACATCCTTTGGGCTTGCCGATACTGGGCAATAATGAATCCATAGAAAACATGACTAGGGATAAACTTTTAACATTTTTCGACACATACTATGCAAGGGATAATGTAGTGATCTCTGTAGCAGGCAGTTTTGATGAGAAAAAACTGCCCCATATTTTGAATAAATATTTTGGCGATTGGAAACGTACATCCCATACAAAAAATAATCTGGTTAAACCAAAGGTGGCAAAAAATTCATTATACAGGGAAAAAGATATCGAACAGGTACATATTTGTGTAGCTTTTAAGGGTCTTTCCCTGGACAATGAAAAAAAATATGCCTTAATTGCATTGAATAGTATTTTAGGAGGCGGTATGAGCTCCCGATTATTTCAAACCGTTAGGGAAGAAAGCGGGCTGGTATATTCTATTTTCTCCTACCCAACCTTCTATAGCAAAACCGGCTTGCTGTCCATTTATGCGGGTATGAAGCCCTGTCATATAACCGAGGTTATGAATCTGGTTTCACGGGAGATAAAAAATTTAAGGGAGGGCAAACTGTCCAAGGGTGAAGTTGATAAAGTAAAGGAACAGCTAAAGGGCAACTACGTATTGGGTTTAGAGAGTACCAGCAGTCGTATGAGCGCCATAGGGAAAAGCGAATTAATGCTGGGCAAGATATTTACGCCCGATGATATCATAAAGAAAATCGATGATGTAGATTTAAGCGCGGTAATGGATATGGCTGAGAGAATATTTAACACGGAAAATATATGCGTTACTGTTGTGGGTAAACTGCCGCGGGGTTTGAACTTGGAAGATATAACCATATACCAATGAAAAGGGGTTTGTTTATGGATAAACTGGACGAAATATTTAAGCTTCAAGAGCAACTGGACAATGATATAATCAGCAGGAGAAATTTACAAGGCATTGATAATTATGAATGGATACAAAAGGAAGTATTGGCTATTATATCGGAATTGGCGGAATTATTGGATGAAGTTAATTTTAAATGGTGGAAAAACCCTAAAAAAGTAAATCCTGATGCGCTGAAGGAAGAAGTGGTGGATTTATTCCATTTTTTCATTAGTATATGTTTAAAGGCGGGTTTAACGTCGGATGAACTGTACGAACTATATAAATTAAAAAATTTGGAGAACTTCAGAAGGCAACGTGGTAAATCTACAAAAAAGGGTTATTTTTTAGATGCCGACCAAGAATAGCATTATTATATTATAAAATAAGCAAGTTAACATACTTAAGCTTTTCAATTGGAAATTTTTTAAGGGGTAGGTTCAAAGGATTGAAAACCTTTGGACCTGCTCCTTTTGCATTCTAAATGGCCTTATTTATGCCAGACTTTTTATTTAGCCTGGACAAACACCCTTCCCTTTAATGGTTCATAACATATAGTATCAATCATGAAGTATGAAGGAGTTGCTACTGTATGGCTGGTACCGCAAAAGTTTACATATCCATGGTTGGCGGTGATAAGAGGCAACAGGAACTTTTAAATATTTTAGATAATCAGCATGGTAATCAATATGAAATAAAGGCATACGGGATAACGTCTTCTAAATTATTAAAGAACGTAAAATTTTATGAAAAACTTGATAATGAGTTTCTAAGCAGTGATATTATTTTACTGCCAATTCCGTGCAAGGATAAAAGGGGATATATTCCCTTGCAAAATTCAGATGAAAAAATAACCGTTGGGGAATTGTTGGAATATTGCAATCCAAAATGTAAAGTAGTCCTAGGGAAAAAGGATAGGGAGATTGAGGATACCGCCCGTAGGAAAGGCCTTAATATCGTGGATGTACTGGAGCTGGAGGAATTTGCCGTATTGAATGCCATACCTTCCGCCGAAGGGGCAATACAGGTGGCATTGCAACATAGGAATACCGTTATACATAATACCAATTGTATAGTATTGGGTTATGGAAGGATAGGCAAAATCCTTGCCAATATGTTGAAGGGCCTGGGTGCAAAAGTTTTTGTCGAAGCCAGGAAAAGCATAGACCTGTGTTGGATAGAAGCCATGGGTTATGAAGGTGTCCATTTAAAGGACTTAGGCAAGGTAATCGGAAGTTTTGATATTATCTTCAACACCGTTCCTGCGTTAATATTGGATAAAAAAATATTAAAGAATGTAAAAAAGGACAGTCTGATTGTAGACCTCGCATCCTACCCGGGTGGTACTGATTTTGAGGTGGCAAAGGAACTGGGCATAAACGCAGTTTTGGCCCTGGGATTGCCGGGCAAACTATATCCAAAAACTGCAGCTCAAGTCATATGGAAGACATTAAAAATCCTAATGAATACACGATAGTTTTAGATAGATGCCATTTTAGTTATATGGGGAGGTGATATTTTGGATTTAAAAGGCAAAAAGATAGGCTTTGGAATAACAGGATCCTTTTGTACCTTCGATAGGGTGTTACCCCAGATAAAAAAATTAATTAATAAAGGCGCCATAGTACAGCCGATACTTTCATATATTGTTGCTGCAAACGATACAAGATTTATGACCAGGGACCATCTAATGGAACAGTTGCTAAAGATAACGGGCAGGCAACCTATTACTACCATAGTAGATGCTGAGCCCATAGGTCCTAAAAAATTGTTTGAT